>NZ_AP024355.1:0-350000 GCF_019704135.1 Desulfuromonas versatilis | reverse complement strand
AGGCTCAGGCCCGGGGCATGGCGCAGGGCCGGGGATTCCACCACCTGGACCAGGCCCTGGGCACTCGGCCGGCTGGCGAGGATCTGCGCCCCGGGCAGCTCGAGGGTGTGCCGCAGGTCCTTGTACTCGGAGAGGGCCAGCGGCGGCGGGTTCAGCAGGAACAGGCCGAGCAGCGCCCCGGCCCCGGCCACCACGGCCAGGGGCACCGACGGCCGGCGCCGCGGCAGCAACAGGAGCGCCGCGAAAAGGACGAACAGGGCGGCCGCCGCCGGCTGGTATGGCGGGTCGAGCCGCTCCAGCAGCAGGATCCCGGCCAGCCCGCCGAGGCCCGAGCCCAGCAGGTTGGCGCAATAGAGCCCGCCGACCCCTTCCACGTGGCGGACGAAGACCAGTCCCAGAACCAGGGCGGCGAGCAGAAAGGGGGCGGTGACGGCGAGGATCACCACCGCCAAATGGCCCAGCTGCGCGGGGTCGAGAAACACCAGGTAGGTGTCGAAGCGGGCCGCCGGCCCCTGTACCAGCGCCACCGCCAGGGGCATGGCCGCGGCAGCGCCGGCGCTCAACAGCGGCAGCAGTTTTTCGCAGCAGGCCAGAAACCGCTCGCGGAAAAGCGCCAGCAGGGTACCTGCCGCGCCGAAACCGAGCAGCGCCACCGAGATCACCAGGTAGGCGAAATGGTGCCACTGGGTGATGGAGAGCACCTGCATCAGCACCAGCTGAAAGGCGATCAGCCCCACCGAGAGCAGGGCGATGGCCAGGTGCAGGCGAAAGGTGGGGCCGGCGGATAAGTTCATGACTGCCTGCGGAAGGGGACGAAGCGCACCGGGAACAGGCTGCGGGTGGTGACCTTGCCCCGCCGCTTCTCCACCAGCATCAGGGTCTGGACCAGGAACGGCGAACCCACGGGAATGATCATGCGCCCGCCCTCGGCGAGCTGCTCGAGCAGGGGCGGCGGGATGAATTCCGCCGCGGCGGTCACCAGGATCGCGTCGAAGGGGGCCTGTTCTGCCCAGCCGAAATAGCCGTCGGCCTGGCGCACCCTGACCTTGGCGTAGCCGAGCTCGGTGAGCCGTTTGCCGGCACTTTCCGCCAGCTCGGGGATGATCTCGACGGTGAACACCTCGGCGCCGGTCGCCGCCAGCACCGCCGCCTGGTAACCGGAGCCGGTGCCGATCTCGAGGATGCGCCGCCCCGGCCCGGGATCGGCCAGCTCGGTCATGATCGCTACGATGTAGGGCTGGGAGATGGTCTGGCCGTGGCCGATGGGCAGCGGCCCGTCCTCATAGGCCCTGGCCCGGTAGGACGGCGGGACGAACAGGTGGCGGGGCACCTCGGCCATGGCGCGCAGGGTGACCTGATCCTCGATCCCCCGGGCGGCAAGCTGGCTGCGCACCATCTCGCTGCGCAGGGCAGCGCTGGGATCCTGGGCAGCAGACGGCAGAGCAGTGGCCAACAGCAACACCAACCCCACCACTCCAGGACGAAACCCGGGGCGGGCCAGGCGCAACAGCCGCTGGAGCATCCCCGCCCAGGCGTTATCGCCATGTCGAGGCTCCCGAGCGCCCGGCCGCCGCGGCACTGGCCTTGATGAATCGGTGCGCAGAATCAGGACAGCCCCCCCCCGCGCCTCATGGGCAGAACCTGCGCCGACCGCCTGGACTTTTCGCGCTCGGCGATGACGCCCAGTGGATCGTTGAGCACCCGCCGGAACTCTGCAAACTGCTCCCAGAAGATCTCCACCATCACGTTCATGCGAACCAGCGGATCGCGATAGCGGCTAAGGCGCGCGTCGAGCTGGAACTGGATGCCGTAGGCCCGTTCGCGGTGCTCGGGGGGAAACTCCTCAATAGTGGCGCGGATCAGCTCCCGTGCCGCCACCTCGAAAGCGGCAGGGTCCCGTTGATAGAGGCCTGCCAGCCTTGCCAGGGCCTGGTCGGTTTTGCTCCCGCGGATCGCCGTCCCCATGATCGTTCATCCTCTCTGGTGTTTTACCGCTGGCGTCGATTAAATTATATCCGATACACCTCTTCTGGCCAGCCCCCACTCATCCGGCTGTCCTGGGGGGGGGGCAAAACCCCTTATAATCTCCCCCACCTCTGCGGCAACATGCTAAAATGGCAGGAAAACTCTATACCGTCACCGCTACGGGCCCCGGGAGAAGCCGCATGAAACTGATCCTCACCCTGCTCCAGCAGATGAGCGTCTTTCTGGTCATCGCCTATCTGTTCACCAAGAGCCCTGCCTTCCGACCACTGACCAGCGAGTCGCTGCAACCGCGCCACAAACTGATCCTCTATTTCGTCTTCTCCGCCTTCTCCATCATGGGGACCTACTTCGGCATGCCGGTGCAGGACGCCATCGCCAACACCCGGGCCATCGGGGCGGTGCTGGCGGGCCTGATCGGCGGCCCGCTGCTGGGGACCGCGGTTGGCCTCACCGGTGGGCTGCACCGCTACACTCTGGGGGGGTTCACGGCCTTCTCCTGCGGGGTCTCCACCACCCTCGAGGGGTTCATCGGCGGGATGTTCTTCCTCTACCTGACCCGCCAGGGGAGCGACCGGGACATCTTCAACCCGAAGGTGGCCTTTGCCGCCACCTTTGTCGCCGAAGCGGCGCAGATGCTCATCATTCTGGCCCTGGCCCGCCCCTTCAGCGAGGCCCTGGCCCTGGTCGAGGTCATCGCCGCGCCGATGATCCTTGCCAATTCGGTGGGGGCGGCCCTGTTCATCAGCATCATGCGCGACCAGAAGCAGATGTACGACAAGTTCGGCGCCATCTTCTCCTCCCGCGCCTTCCAGGTCGCGGAAAAGACCCTGGAAATCATGGGCCGGGGCTTCAACCGCGAGACCGCCACCGAGATCGCCCAGGTCATTCACCAGGAAACAGGGGTCGGCGCGGTGGCCATCACCGACCGGGAAAAGATCCTCGCTTTCACCGGACACGGTGCCGACCACCACCTGCCCGGCAGCCCGGTCGGCAGTTCCCTGACCGCCCAGGCGATCCAGGAGAACCGGGTGATCTTCGCCGACGGCATCCACCAGCCCTTCACCTGCTCCCTGGCGCGCGGCTGTCCGCTGGGCTCCTCGCTGGTGGTGCCGATCCGTATCGACAACGAGGTGATCGGCACCATCAAGCTCTACGAGCGAAAAAACAAGCTGTTTCTCAATATCAACCGGACCCTCGGCGAGGGGATCGCCAACCTGCTTTCCGATCAGCTGCTGCGCTACCGCTACGAGGAGCAGAAGAACCTGCTGGTCACCTCGGAGCTCAAACTGATCCAGGCCCAGGTCAACCCCCACTTTCTGTTCAACGCCCTGAACACCATCATCGCCATCATCGCCGAGGACGCCGAGCGGGCCCGCGACCTGCTGCTGCACCTGTCCAACTTTTTCCGCAAGAATCTCAAGCGCTCCGGCGACCTGGCCACCCTGGAGGAGGAGATGGATCACGTCAATTCGTACCTGACCATCGAGAAGGCCCGCTTCGAGGAGCGCCTGGTGTTTGAAAACGAGATCGACCCGGCGCTGCTGCAGGTCCGGCTGCCCACCTTCACCCTGCAGCCGATCATCGAGAACGCCGTCAAGCACGGGGTTTCGGCCATATTCGGCGTGGGGGTGATCAAGGTGGCCGCCCACAGGGAGAACGACAGGATCGTCATCTGCGTCGAGGACAACGCCGGCACCTATTGCCAGGAGATCAAGAACGGAGGATTGGGGATGAACATCGTCGACAAGCGGATCAAGAACCTCTACGGGCAGCAATACGGGGTCGCCGTCGCCTGTGAACAGGACCGGAGCACCCGGGTGCAGATAATCATCCCCGCCGCCGGAGATGCCCCATGATCCGCGCCCTGATCGTGGACGATGAGCTGCACGCCCGCAAGGAACTGGCCAAGCTGCTCGAAAAAACCGGCCAGTTCGAACTGGTCGGCCAGTGCGCCAACGCCGTCGAGGCGGTCAAGGCCATCAACAGCCAGCGCCCCGATGTGGTTTTCCTCGACATCCAGATGCCGGTCATCGACGGCTTCGAGATGCTCAGCATGATCGACCGCGAGATCATGCCCCACGTGGTCTTCGTCACCGCCTACGACGAGTACGCGATCCGCGCCTTCGAGGAAAAGACCCTCGATTACCTGCTCAAGCCGGTGCACCCCGAGCGGCTCGCCAAGACGGTGGAAAAGCTCCTCGAGCACCTCATTTCGGACACGACCCGCGACTACGACACCGCGCCGCTGACCCGCATCCCCTGCATCAAGGGGGGCAACATCAAGCTGATCCCGGCCGAAGTGGTAGAATACGCCTACTCGGACCCTTCGGGGGTGCACGTGGTGGTGGCGGGCGAGGCGTTTTTCACCGACCTGACCCTCAAGGCCCTCGAGGAGCGCACCGCGCTGCTGCGCTGCCACCGCCAGGCCCTGGTCAACATCGACGCCATCGACCAGGTCAGCCTGCAGGAGGGGGGCGGTGCCGAGATCCGCACCCACGGCGGGCAGACCATCCCGGTGAGCCGGCGCAACCTGCGCGAATTCAAAAAGGCCCTCGGCATCTGAACCGTTCGCCGAGGATTAACGACCGTTCGCCCGGCAATACCGCCGTTCGGCCATATCAAATTCCCTTGCGGACCCCTCCTCCTCTAGACTGAAGCTAAACCAAAGCCTAGGAGGTGTCCAATGCTCTACTTCTTCGCCTGTGTCGCCCTGCTGATCGCCGGCTACTTCGTCTACGGCAAGCTGGTCGACAACATTTTCGGCCCCGATCCCAACCGCCCCACCCCGGCCGTCACCCTCAACGACGGCGTCGACTACGTCGAGATGTCGCCGAAAAAGATTTTCCTGGTCCAGCTGCTCAACATCGCCGGCCTGGGCCCCATCTTCGGCCCGATCCTCGGCGCCCTGTACGGCCCCTCGGCGCTGATCTGGATCGTCATCGGCTGCATTTTCGGCGGCGCGGTCCACGACTACTTCTCGGGCATGCTCTCGATGCGTCACGAAGGGCGCAGCATCCCCGACGTGGTCGGCAAGGAGCTGGGCTTCGGTTTCAAGCAGTTCATGCGCCTGTTCTCCATCGTGCTGCTGCTGCTGGTCGGCGTGGTCTTCGTGCTCGGCCCGGCCAAGCTGCTCGGCAGCATGACCGGTCTCGCCGTTCCGGCCTGGGTGGCGATCATCTTCGGCTACTACTTCCTGGCCACCATCCTGCCCATCGACAAGATCATCGGCCGCATCTACCCGCTGTTCGGCGCCGTGCTGATCTTCATGGCCGTCGGCCTGACCGCGGCGCTGATCTACAAGGGCTACAACTTCTACCCCGAACTGACCCTGGCCAACCTGCACCCGAAGGAGCTGCCCCTGTGGCCGCTGATGTTCATCACCATCGCCTGCGGCGCGATCAGCGGCTTCCACGCCACCCAATCGCCGCTCATGGCCCGCTGCGTAACCAACGAGAAACTCGGCCGGCCCCTGTTCTACGGCTCGATGATCGGCGAAGGGATCATCGCCCTGATCTGGGCCACCCTCGGCATGGCCTTCTATAGCGGCTCCACCGGGCTCAACGCGGCCCTCGGCCAGGGCGGCCCGGCTTACGTGGTCAACGAAATCTCCACCACCCTGCTCGGCCCCGTCGGCGGCCTGCTGGCCATCATCGGCGTGGTCATCCTGCCCATCTCCTCGGGCGACACCGCCTTCCGCAGCGCCCGGCTGATCATCGCCGACTTCATCAACCTGCCGCAGAAGGTCGCCACCAAGCGCCTGCTGCTGGCCGTGCCCCTGTTCGTGGTCGGCTTCCTGATCTCCCGCGGCGACTTCGGCGTGATCTGGCGCTACTTCGGCTGGGCCAACCAGACCCTGGCCACCATCGTGCTCTGGGCCGCCGCCGCCTACCTGGCCAAGGAAGCCAAGCTGCACTGGATCGCCTCGCTGCCGGCCACCTTCATGACCGCCGTGGCCACCACCTACATCTTCGTCGACAAGATCGGCTTCGGGCTCTCCCTGCAGGTCTCGACCATCATCGGCATCGCCGCCGCGTTGCTGAGCCTCGGCGCCTTCCTCGCCAAGTTCCGCAAGGGCGCCCTGGCCCTGGAGGCCGAAGCCGAAAGCGCCTGATTCGGCCGCAAACAGCCCCCCCCCGCCGCCTGACAGCGGCACCGCCCCCGGGACGCAAGTTCCGGGGGCTTTTTTTGTAGGGGCAAACCTGGGTGTTTGCCCGGGCCCTGAAACATCTGCGTAGCGGAGGGGCCCTGCGTCAGCAGGCGAACTCAACGGGGGTGCCCTTTGGGGTCCACCCCTTTGGGCAAGCAAAGGGGTGGGCGGCGTCAGGGGCCGCGTCCCCTGGGTTTTGCCCTTTCAGCCATACTTCCTGCCGTGGCCAACCCACCCTAAATTGGCTACACTTGGATCAACCTGCCAAGGGACTTCCCATGACCTGGATCGCCCTCTCGCTGTTCACCGCCTTCTTCGAGTCGGCCAAGGACGTCTTCGGCAAGCGTGGCCTGCGCAACAGCGACGAGTTCGTCGTCGCCTGGGCCTGGCGCTTTTTCGCTCTGCCGTTCCTGCTGCCGCTGCTGCTGGTGATCGAAATACCCTCCCTCGATCGCCCCTTCTGGTGGGCCCTGGCGGTGAGCGGCGGGCTCAACGCCGTCACCAGCGTCCTCTACCTCAGGGCGATCCGCCTCTCCGATCTCTCCCTGACCGTCCCCATGGTCACCTTCACGCCTATGCTTCTACTGCTGACCTCGCCGCTGATCCTCGGGGAGCGCCCGGGGCCGCTCGGAGTGCTCGGCGTACTGTTGATCGTGCTCGGCGCCTATCTGCTCAATGTAAAACAACGCGGCCTGGGCCTGCTCGCCCCGTTTCGGGCGCTGCTCGCCGAACCAGGCCCGCGCCTGATGCTGCTGGTGGCGGCAACCTGGAGTGTTACCGCCAACGTCGACAAGATCGGCCTGCAACACTCCTCTCCCCTGTTTTGGGCCATCGCCGTCAATCTGACCATCACCCTGCTGCTTTTGCCCCTGGCGGCGCCGCGCCTGCGCCGGGATCGGGCGCGGGTGCGCGCCAACCTGGGCAACCTGCTGGCCATCGGCGCCTGCGGGGGCCTTACCCTGATCTGCCAGATGACGGCCATCAGTCTGACGCTGGTTCCCTACGTGATCGCCATCAAGCGCACCAGCACGCTTATGAGTGTGGGTTGGGGGTGGCTGCTGTTCGGCGAGAAGGGTATCGCCAATCGGCTGGCCGGGGTGGCGGTGATGGTGCTAGGGGTGGTGTTGATCAGCCTGTCCTGAGATACAGCGGAGGCCCCGCCCAGGCTAAACCGGCGCGGTCCCGCCTCGCTAATCTCTCAGGTCGGCCCGGATATAGGCGCACAGGCCGCCCAGCACCATGGCGGCGATGCCGACGAAAATTGACCAGTAGGCAAGAATGGTGGAAAAGGCCCGGGGAGCGAGCATGGAGAACATGAAGACCGGCGAGAGAATAACCAGGAACACCAGGGTCAAAATGCCGAGCAAGATTTTCTGCATGGTTTCCTCCGTGCTGAAAGGAGGGATGCTATCCGTCTGTTGCTGCCATTTTACCGCATTTGCCGATATCTCGTATTTTTCGCCGTCGGCCCGGCCAGAGGCGGGAGGATCTTGAGGGGCCCCAGACAGCGGCAGATTCCGACACGCATCGCGTCGGGCCCCTGACATGACTCTGGTAAGGGGTAGGTCAGGCCCCAGTCCCGGCAGACGAACGGGAATCCTGCAAAAAAAATTTTCTCGTTTTTTTCAGATGGCTTGTGTGGTTTTAATCTTTTCGGAGGAGATTTTTTTGCTACCAGCAGACCACTTTGGCCCGAACCTTGATATCCCCAGGATTCCAGCAGGGGGCAACCCGCTCCCCGGCGACAAATGAACATCCATCACCACAAATGAGCAAGCTCCGGAGGTATCAATATGGTCAAGCGCAAGCGGTTCGGGGAAATCCTTATCGAGGCCGGCATCATCACCGACGCGACCCTGCAGGCAGCCCTGGTCAGGCAGAAGGCCTGCGGCAAGCGCATCGGGCAGATCCTCGAGGAGACGGGCAAGATCACCGAGAAGGCCATCGCCATCGTCCTGGCCCGGCAGTTCGGTTTGAAAACCGTAAAAAACCTGGCCGCCCGCAGCTGCACCCGTGAAGTGCTCTCCCTCATCGACCGTGAAACCGCCTTTGAGCATCTCGTCTTCCCGCTCAAGCGGGAACACAATGTCCTCTTCGTCGCCATCACCAACCCACTCGACCTGGCGACTCTCGACAGCCTGACCTTTCGCACCGGATTGAAAATCGTTACCCTGGTCACCACGCCCAGCGAAATCCAGGGAGCCATCCGGGCCCACTACGACGGCGGCGGCGGCCTCCCACACCAGGACGAATGGACGGTTCTGGTGGTGGACGACCAGGAGTTTTTCCGCACCGTCACCAGCGTGACCCTGGAAAAGGAAGGGTATGCGGTTCTCCAGGCCAAATCGGGGCTCGAGGCCCTGAAACTGGCCCGCGAACATTCCCCCCAGCTGATCCTTCTCGACATGATCATGCCGCGCATGGACGGGCCGCAGACCTTTCGCGAGCTCCAGGTCTATCAGGACACACGGCGCATCCCGGTCATCGCCATGACCGCCCGGGCCACCCCCGAGCAGGAAGCCGCCGTGCTGCAGGCGGGGTACTTCGATTTCATCGCCAAGCCGATCAACCCGCTGCGCCTGACCGCCAGGGTCAACCGGGCGATCCACACCGTCTACGGCCCGGCCCCCTGGAAAAACGGGCAACCGGCCGGAATGCCGAGCGAACTCCAGCCGGCCGGATATCCGAACCTGAGGACCGTGACCGGCTGGGCCTGATCCCTTTAATCCTCCCACGCCCTCAGGAAGAGGGCAGAGGTGAGGGAGGTCTTGCACTCGATCAGGTGCAGGCGATTGTTCCAGAGAAAAGCCACGTCCAACTCGTTGGGCGTACCGCTGGTCGAATGGATCTCCAGCCCCATGGCGCAGTCGTGAATGCTCATTCGCTCCTTGAGCACCGGGACCAGGTTGGGAACGGGCTGGGTGGAGACCAGGCAGAGATGGATGGGGACACGGGCAAACCCTCCGCTAAAAGATGCGGGTGGGGCGGCAAAGAGCGGGCCGCGGGAAGGGGATTTGGAAATAGCGGCCCGGCGGACCAGGCCGCGCCTGTCTCAGCGGACGATTTTCCGACACTCCAGGTAGAAGCGTTTCTCGTCCGCATCCCCCATGGAGAAAGTTTTGCGCGGCAGCGCGCCATCGAGAATGATGGTCTTGAACAGGTCGTGCTTGGAGATGGCGGGCAGGAAAAACCCGACGTTGCCTTCCTTTGACCCCAGGGCGGTGACTGGCCCCTCGCCGTGAATATAGTCGATGCGGGCGGCGGCATTGTGCTCGAGGAAGCGGTCGAGGAAGGCCTGCAGGGTGGCGACCACCAGATGCAGCGGAGAGTTGTCGATGACGAAGAGCCCGCAGGCCTCGGCGGCCGTGAAAGGAATCAGGTGCCGCCCCGGCTGCGCCAGGCGCCGGGCGGCCTCAGCGGCTGCCATGGGATCCGCGCAGCGCTCGCAGCGGAAGCTGGCCCCCTGCGCCTGGTAGAATTCGGCGGCCTGCGCTTCCATGGCCGCGAGATCGGCGTTGAAGACCACCCGGTGGATCGCCTCGAACTCAAGCCCCGGGTCATGGACGTTGACCAGTTCCACCAGGGCGTAGCGGGCCGGGTGATCCATGATCGCCTGCTGATCGGCGGCCTGCTCCTTCAGCCGTTCCCAGATAGCCTTGGCGGTGGCGAAGGAGTGGTTGCCGTCCCCCATGGCATAGAGGACCGGCGCCCTGCCCTGCACCTGATATTTTTCCGCGAAGCGCGCCGGCTCGGCCAGCCGGCCGAGCGCTGCGGCCACCTGGCCGAGGCTCACAGCGTCATTGACCCGCCAGCCCCGAACGCGGCCGCCGTTCTCCATCAGCTCAAAGTTGTAAACTTCTTCCAACTCCCTTTCGAAGAGCGGCTCGATGACGGTACGCTCCGGGTCGTCGATGAGCACCATGATGTGGGGCAGTTCGATGCTGGCGCCCTGGCGCACCTTGATGCGCGGGGGCAGCCGGTCGAGGATCGTCCCCTCGGTGGCGCGAATCAGGGTGCTTGCCCCTTCGCTGTAAGCGTACTCCTCCAGATCAAGAGCGACCACCAGCCCCTTGCGCGACGGAGCCGCAGATGTCTGTCTATCGACCAGGATGAACCCCGGCTTGGGCTCCTCCTGCAGGATCCCCGCATCGAGATAGCGCCTCATTGAGGTGTTGATCTCGGCAATGCGGCTCTCGCCGCCGGCTTGCTCGAGATAGACCTCGGGGAAAATAAGGTTGAGGGTCGAGGGGTGCCCCGCAACGGCAGCGCTGACCCTTTGCCAGTATTCGGGCTCGGAGGTGTACTGGTCGCAGGCGATGACCGCCCATTTGCTCATGTCGGTGCCCGGCCTGGGCAGGAGAATGGTGGGGACTTGAAGGCCGATCTTTGCAAAGGTCATGCTGTTTTCCCTTGGTCGCCAGTCAGGTGGTTGATTGCCAATACTTAGCGGCATTTTCAATTGAGCCCCATTGGTAACATTTTTTCACCAAGTTGAAAACAGGCCCGTGGCCGGGACGGGCCAGCGCAAACCCGGAGGGCTCTTTGGTCAGCCTGTCCGATGCGCGGCCTCCCAGCCGAGCATGGCTTTTTTCCGGGCCGCGCCCCAGCGGTACTCGCCGAGGACGCCTGAATTACGGATTACCCGGTGGCAGGGGATCAGGTAGGCAACCGGATTCTGGCCGACCGCCGTCCCCACCGCCCGAGCGGCGCCCGGGGCGCCGGCCCGCAGCGCCAGTTCGCCATAGGTGAGGGCCGCTCCCGGTGGAACCCGCAGCAGGGCCTCCCAGACCCGGACCTGAAAGTTGGTCCCCCTGACATGCAGAGCCAGCCCCGGCTTGGCGGACCCTCCAACGGTTGTGGAAAAGATGCGTTCCGCCAACCCCCCGGTCGCTTCGAAGTCCTCGGCAAAGCAGGCGTTTTCCCATTCGCCCTGCAGGGTGCCGAGCACCTCACCGACATCGCCGGAGGGAATAAACCGCAAGGCGCAGATGCCTCGGGAGGTGGCGGCCAGCAGGCAGTTTCCGAAGGGGGTGGGGTGGGTTCCGTAGCGGATGATCAGCCCGGCACCGCGCTCCTTGAGTTCACCGGGGCTGGCGGCGTGGATATTGACGGTCAGATCGTGGAGCCTGCCGCTGCCGGTCAGGCCGGCTTCGAAGGCAACGTCGAGCACGCTGCGGGACTGACGAAGCAGTTCGCGGGCGTAGCCGGCGGTCAGATACTGGAGAAAACGCTTGGGGCTCACCCCCGCCCAACGGCGGAACAGCCGCTGGAAATGGAACTCACTGAGCCCGACGCTCGCGGCGATTTCGGCCAGCGGCGGCTGCCGGATAAAGTTGGTTTCGATGAACTTGATGGCCCTTTCGACCCGCGCATAATCGGCAGTCATATTCCCGCAGCCTCCTGAAATCCTTTACCCCCATCCTGCCGCAGTCGTGTCTGGCGGGCAACCCGATTCTTGCGCGAGCGCTCCCAGCTCCCCGGAAAATCTGCTAAACTTCAGTTTCATTGTGCCTGACAAGGGATGGAAATGGAAAAAGCGCAGAAACCAGGCCCGACGGGCTCCGCCGCCTGGGTCGAGGAAATCATCCGGGAATTCTGGGAGCAGGCGGCAGGCAACTCGCTGCACAGCGGCACCGGGGAAAAAGCCTGGGCAGAGCCGCTGGTCGGCTTCGCCCGGGGGGATGATCCTCAGTTCGCCCGGCTCAAAGCCGACATCGGCCCCTTCTACTGGACCCCCGAGGAGATCTTCCGCCTGAGTCGGCCGGGGCTGGAGATCACCGCCGGGGAACTGAGCGTGGTCAGCTATGTCCTGCCGCAGACCGAGGCAACCCGCCTCGACCAGCGCCGCGAGGATCGGTACCCCGCCGAACGCTGGGCCCGCTCACGCTATTTCGGCGAGATGTTCAACTGCGAGCTGCGCCTGCACCTGGCCGCCCGGCTCAGCGAGGCCGGGTTCCCGGCCATCGCCCCCGAACGCGCCGCGGAATTCGACTACCGGCACTCCAAGCGCTTCGGCCTCGCCTCCAACTGGTCCGAGCGGCATACCGCCTGGGTCGCCGGCCTCGGCACCTTCGGCCTCTCCGACGGGTTGATCACCCGCCTGGGCAAGGCGGTGCGCTTCGGCTCGGTGGTCGCCCGCATCGACCTGCCCGCCACCGTCCCCCCCTATACCGACCACCAGGCCTGGTGCCTGTGGCATGCCCGGGGCACCTGCGGGGCCTGCATCAAACGCTGCCCTGCAGAGGCCATCTCCGAGAGCGGCCATGACAAGGCCAAGTGCTTCCGCTATATCCGCGAGGTAACCACCCCCTACACGAGCTCGAAGTTCGGCACCGGCGCCACCCCCTGCGGGTTGTGCCAGGTGAAGATCCCCTGCGAGGCCCGCTGTCCGCTTTAGGTCCTCGCAAGCCCGAAGGATGATTCCCCCCCCGGCACAGTCATTCCCGGGTGGGAAGCCGCAACAGGTAGAGGGTGACGCCCAGGGCGATGGCGAAAAGCAGGACCCTGACCCAGACCAGGGGGATGAGGAGAAGTGCCGAGGGGGTGAGGGTGAGCCAGATCAATACGATGGCGTAGATTTTGGCCTTGAGGGGTATGCCCGAGCCGTCGAGATAGCCGCCGATGATCGGGCCGAGGCGGCGATGCTCGAGCAACCAGCGGTGAAACCGCTCGGAGCTGCGCGCGAAACAGGCGGCCGCCAACAGCAGCAGCGGGGTAGTGGGGAGCAGCGGCAGGAAGATCCCCAGCACGCCAAGAGCGGTGCAGAGCAACCCCGCAACCAGCAGGGCGCCTTTCAGCAGCCTCGACCCAAGAGGCACTTCTTTGGCTGTTCCGACCTGGCTTTCCATCGCCACCTTCCGCAAAAAACTTCCCTGCCCGGATTCGGGCTGCCCATCCGGCAACCTGGTGGGAAACCAAGTATACCAACCCGTGGTCCCCGAAGGCTACCCCGGTCTGCATACCCCCCCTGTCAGGCCTGCAGGCAGATCAACGCCGTCTCCAGGGAAGTCTCCCCCGCGGTCAGAAAGAGCGAACCCTCGGTGACGGTGAGGGACCAAACGATGGAACGCTCCAGGCAAGCGACGACTTGCTTCAGAAACACCTCTTCCAAGGCAAAGACCCGGATGTTGGCTGCCCCCGCCAGCCGTCCCAGGTGCGCGGCCTCCCAGCGTGGGCGGCCGGCACCGTAGGCGAGCAGCACCACCTGCCCGGCGTGGCGGCTGGCCTTGCGCAGCCGCTCGGGATCGGGCAGCCCCACCTCGATCCAGAGCCGCACCCGGCCGTCCGGCTCCTTGCTCCACAAATCCGGCTCGTCACCGGCGCAGATCCCCTTGGTGAAGGCCAGCCCTTCCTCGTGCCAGAGGGCATAGGCCAGCACCCGCGCCACCAAGCGTTCGGCGGTTTCCGAAGGGTGGCGGGCCACGGTGAACTGCAGCTTTTCGTAGTGATTGGCATCGACGTTGGCAAGCTCGATGGCGGCGCGGTAGACGGTTGCCGGAAGGGCCATGGGGGGGAGGTCCTTTGCTTGTTGCGGTTGATCGCCGCCCTGGTAAGTCCAGGCATTCTTACTGATTGAAAAAATTCAGCCGCACGCGAAGCCGCGAAGGGCGCGAAGAGCATTAAAACCCCTGGTGTTTCATTTCACGTTCTTCGCGGCTTCGCGTGAGAAACAGTCTTTACATCATGTGGGGGGAAAGCTTTCCGGCTCCTGGTATTTCGCATAGTCGAAACGCCGCCAGGCAAAGGGCAGGTCGACGATCTGCCCTGGTTCCTCGAGGGCGTAGAGGGCCTTGAAGGCCTCGCAGATCACCGCCCGCTGCTGGGGGGCGTTGCCCGGCTCGCCCAGGGGGTGGCCGAAGGGCCAGCGGACGAAGACCGTGCGCGGCGGGCGCACCTTTTCGCTGTAGTCGCGCACGATGGAAACCCCCACGGTGGCGATGCCGGCTTTTTCGATCTCTCTCTGGATCAGTCCCACGGACTGATTGCAGATCCCTCAGGCCGGGGTCAACAGGACCACGTCGACCCCCTCGGCCTTGAGCCGCCGGGCGATCTCGGGGGCGCTGCGGGTGATCAGCGCCGGGATGTGGCGCCCGTCGATATGCCCCATGAAAGAGTAGTGCTTCTTGGCCAGCTTGCCGATGAGCCCTTCACCGACCATCTCCCGCAGCCGCTCCAGGGGGAAGATGATGTTGAGGTCCTTCTCCGCATCCGCGTGGTCGTAGTAGTCGTGGGTGATCAGAAAGTCGCCGCCGATGCTCTCGCCGTCGATCTCCCGAAAGCTCGGATCCCCATCGCTATCCTGCATGTCGAAGGGCGGCTGGCCGCGGTGATGCACCCCGCTGGTGGTGACCATGGCCACCTTGCACTGGGCCAGGGGCGCCTTGGGCCGGACCCAGGGGATCTCCCCCTCGCTCTCCCAGGGCTTGTAGGCGTCGACAAAGCGTTTGGCCAGCTGGGGATAGCGGGTGATGAGCCTGGCGATGAGTTGGTTTTTCAGTCGGGTGAAGAAGGTCATGAAGGCATTCCTCCCTGGGCTGGCGTAGCCTGCTGCCAGAACCCATGAAAACCGAGGGGGACGTGATGCCCGAGCAGAACCCGGGCCACGGGTCCGTCACCAAGAGCCTGGGCGTCCAGGATGGCCAGGGCGCTCTTTCGGGCCTGGCCGTCGTAGATCTGGGTAAGAATCCAGCCGGCTTCCTCCCGGTCCGACCCGGCACCGGCCGATGGCGGTTTCGGGGCGAAGACCGGCTCGCTGCAGTACACCCCCGGGCCGAAGTCGAAGGAATCGATCTTGCCCGTGCGGCTATCGACCCGGGAAACCGCGGTGAAGAACGGTTCGCCCTGGGGCCTGCAGGCCAGGTAGCCATAGTCGTGGGGAGAGCCGAGCAGCCGAGGGTTCACGAAGGGGAACTCGAAGTCTCCCGAGGCGAGGAGCTCCTGCCTGACCTTTCCGGTGCGCGGGGAGAGGATGTAGCGGCGCAGCTCTCCGGGGTTCTCATAGCTCCCCTGGCGCCCCTCCATGATGGCGAACAGGGCCGGATCCTCGCCGAGAAAATGATCGGGGTCCCGGTAGCCGACAAAATCGGCGACGATCTCATCGCCCAGCTCATAGGCGTTGAGGCTGTGCCACATCCAACTGGCCTCGGTTCGCAGCTGAACCGGCTCGGCGTCGCCCGCCCGGTCGAAAACCAGGATCAGGTTGCCCCACTCGGGGCGCCAGCGCATGGAGTCGATCATGCTGCGGCGTCCGAGCAGAAATCCCCAGACCTTCATTTCCAGCGGATGCAGGTTGAGCAGGATGTGGCGTTCGGTGATGAAAAAATCGTGAATGTAGGCAAACCGGGGCAGTTCGGTGACGCGGTGCATTTTGAGCGCGCCGTCGGCGCCCAGGACCGTCAGGTGCAGTTTGATCGCCCGCTCGAATTCGAGGCCGAAAAAAATCCAGTCGCCGGTGCGCGGGTCGAGCTTGGAATGGGCGGAGAAAACCGTCGCTCCCCTGGCCAGCCCAAGCCAGTTCTCACCGCGGGTGTCCAGGGTGAGCGGGTCAAGTTCGTAAGGGGGGTTGAACTCGTCGAAGGCGTACAGGCGGCCATCGCGCACCACCACGGTGATGCCGGCCTGGTTCTGGAAGGTCCCCCCGCCCAGGTTGGCCAGTACCCCGCCAGGAGCCTGGGTCGACCAGGTGGAGTAGAGGAATTTGCCCGCGGCCGATTCTTCATTATACTTTCGGGTACGCACGAACCGGTTGCGGTAGCGCACCTGCCCCTCGCCGATGCGGAATGCCTGGACCATGCCGTCGCCGTCCAGCAGGCAGCGTTTGCGCAGGCCTTCACGCTCGAAAAGGCCGGGGCCGTTTCGATACAGGGTGCCGCGCAGCCCGGCGGGAAGAGTCCCCTCGACGCGGGGGGAATAGTCAAACTCCTCGGTGAGGGAGGTGGCCAATCCCAACGCCGGCAGGCGCCGGAAATCCTCATCCCGGAAGGGAGTATGGGCCAGGGCCCCGTGGGTACGGCACCCGGCGAGCGTCATGGTCATGGCGGAGGCACCCAGCAGGGAGAGAAATGATCTGCGGGAAATCTTGTTTTCTTCAATCATCGTCCAGTTGTTCCCAGCCCCTCGAGCCCGGGGGAGAAGGGACCTCTCGATGAGCCCGTCGCACCCGGCGCGGGTCTGGAATCTCATCTCGGTCTGCTTGCTGCTGCTCGCGCTGTCCGGCTGCGGCTTCGGAACCCGCTATGTCTTCTATTCCAGCCGCGATGTCCAAAGCACCCCCGATCGGGCCGGGATGGCTTACGAGGAAGTCTGGTTCCCGAGCGCCGACGGCGTGCAACTGCACGGCTGGTATGTTCCCGCGGAATCACCCGGGCCGCTGGTGGTTTTTTTTCACGGCAATGCGGCCAACATCACCCACCGGGTGCTCAATCTGCACTACCTGCACAACCTGGGGCTCCCGGTTTTCATTTTCGACTATCGGGGCTACGGCGCCAGCCAGGGGCGGCCGCTGCAGGAGCGGGATCTTTACCGCGACGCCCAGGGCGCCCTGGCGTGGCTGCGCCAGAGGGGCTGGAGCCCGGAGCGGATGATCTATTTCGGCCGCTCCCTGGGGGCCGCGGTGGCCCTGGAGATGGCCCTGAAGCAGCCCCCGGCCGGGCTCGTGCTGGAGTGCCCATTCACTTCGCTGCGCGACATCGCCTGGGAGATGACCCCGTTCACCTATGTCCTGGTCGGCTGGTGGAGCATCGACGCCCGGTTCGACAACCTGGCCAAGATAGCAAGGCTCTCCCGCCCGCTGCTGATGGTGCACGGTGACCGGGACCGGGTGATCCCCCACGAGATGTCCCTGCGGCTGTTCGCCCGGGCCCCCGACCCCAAATCCCTGCTGCTGGTCCCGGGGGCCGGCCACAGCGACGCGCACCAGGTGGGGGGAGATTCCTACCGGACAGCCTGGATAAACTTTATCGACCGGATTTACAAATCTAAATTCTCACATAATTTGACCGGTCAGCAACCCTAATCTGAATTTTCCCCGCCACCCGCCCCTCATTCTCCGGCCAACTGCCGGACAACGAACTCTTCCATGGTAAGATTTACCTGATCGCCCCGCGCCCTCGGACTGGATCGCCCATGGACCGCAACAGACCTTTGGCAAAGAGGTGTAATTTGCCCCGGCTGCTTCCGCTGCTGGGGCTGGTCTCGGTGCTGAGCTGGGGTTGCGCCATCCCGGAAAGCCTCCTCTTTGCCACCGACCGGGAGCTGCGCTTCAACCCCGCCATCGCCCGGCTCGGCTTCGAGGAAATCCTGTTCCCCGCCGAGGACGGCACCCTGCTCTACGGCTGGTATCTGCCGGGGCAGGCCGGCCAACCCCTGGTGTTGTTCTTCCAGGGGACCGCGACCAACCTATCCCATCAGTATCCGAACCTCGCCGCCTTGCAGCAGCGGGGGCTGCACGTGTTCATCTTCGACTACCGCGGAGCCGGACACAGCCGTGGCACCGCCAGCGAACTGGGGATCTACCGGGACGCCCGGGGCGCCCTGGAGTACCTCGAGGGCCGAGGCTGGCAGCCGGCCCGGATGATCTACTTCGGCCGCTCTCTCGGCGCGGCGGTGGCCCTGGAGCTGGCCGTGGAGCGCCCCCCCGCGGGGGTTATCCTGGAGAGTCCCTTCACCTCACTGGTGGAGCTGATCCGGCACCACCACCCCCGGGTGGTGCAGCTGATGCCCTGGTTGTTCGCCGAACATTTTCCTAGCCGGGATCGGATAGCCCGGCTGCGCTCCCCGCTGCTGATTATCCAGGGAGACCAGGACCAGGTGGTCCCCCAGGCCATGGCCCGTTCGCTGTTTGACCGAGCGCCGCTGCCCAAAACACTGGCGATCGTGCCCGGGGCCGGACACGGCGATCCCTTCCTGGTGGGGGGGGAGGGCTACTGGGCGACCTGGCAGAGCTTCCTCCACCAGTGCCTCCCCCCGCAGGCCCCCGGGATGCTGGGCCAGTTCCCCCCCGATCCGGGTCGCTGATCCGCCGACTTTGGCAAGCATCTTGCTTTCTTGGAAACCGCTAAACCTCCTCCCCGGGTGCGCACCGTCCCGGGGCATTGTCAGCAGCGGGAACCAACCACCAGGACAGATTGCCAATGGATTTCAAACAGCTTGCGGTCCTGCTCGAGGCGGCTGGCCGCATCACCACCCTGAGCACTGTGGATGAAGCGGGGGCCCCCAACGCGGCCGTATTCGGCTCGGTGCACCTGCTTGGCGAAAACACCCTGGCCCTGGCCATGGGGGAGAACAGGTCCCTGCATAATCTGCGCAGCAATCCCCGCGCGGTACTGCTGGTCGCCCTCCCCGGCCCCCAGGTGCTGAGCTGGCGGGGGGCGCGAGTCTACCTGGAGCTGGCGGGGACGGCAACCTCCGGCCCGCTGCTGGAGGGCATGGTCAAGCAGGTGGCCGAGCAGGCCGGAAGCATGGCCGCCCGGATGATCCGCTGCGCGGTCACCTTCAGGATCACCGCCATGCGCCCGCTGATCGATTTTCCCGGTGCCGGGCCAGGAGGATGAAAATCTCCTCTCGCGTCGTTTTTTTGACGGAATAGCGGCTTCTTAAATTTACATTAAAAGCAAAAAACGCTACTATTCGTCCCCACAGACAATCGCCGGTCAGCCGACAAGATCTTTAATTATTGGAAACATGCGCATTCTCCTGGTCAACCCTCCCAACTGCGGCCGCAGCATCCCCGAGGAACGCTACGGGATCGATTCGCTGAAGCAGATTTTCCGAGGAGAGCCCCTCGCCCTGGAAACCCTGGCCGGCAATCTGCACGGCCACGAGGTGCGGATCGTCGATCTGAAGGTGGAGCCGGAGGCGCTGCCCGACGAACTGGCCGGCTTCGCCCCCGAGCTGGTCGGTTTCACGGCCATGACCTGCGAGGCCAACAGCGTCCTGCGCCTGGCGCGGCAGGTCAAAGAGAACTGCAATGCCCGGGTGGTGGTGGGCGGGGTGCACGCCTCCAACGATCCGCAATTCTTCAACCGCCCGGAAATCGACTTCGTGGTTGTCGGTCTCGGCAAGCAGAGCCTGCGCCAACTGGTCGACACCCTGGAGACGGCGGGCGACTCCGCGGCGATCCCCGGGATCGCCGCAACCGCCCCGGGCCGCGCCCTGACCTGGCCCGCACGCTCCTACAGCCGGCAGGACCTGGTTCAGGAGCGCCCCCCCGCCTACGGGCTGGTCGAACGTTACCGCCCCCACTACACCCTGCAGAGCCTCGGCCTGGAGATGGGGTTCGTCGCCTCGGCCTTCGGTTGCCCCTTCGACTGCTCCTTCTGCTGCATCGCCCCGGTCACCGGCGGCCGTTACCTCACCGCGGGGATCGATACCATTCTGCGCGACATCGGCCAACTGGAGCAGACCCCGGTGATCCGCCTGGTGGATGCCAACACCTTCGGCAATCCCCAGCACGCCCGCCGCCTGGCCGAAGCGATCCGGGCGGCGGGCATCCGCAAGCATTTTCTCGCCGACGTGCGCTCCGACACCGTGGTGCGCCATCCCGAACTGCTGCGGCTGTGGAAAGAGATCGGCCTGCGCGCGGTGGTCATCGGCTTCGAGGAAGTGAGTGACGTGGCCCTCGACGGACTGAACAAGGCCAACTCCGCAGCCGTCAACAGCGAAGCGATCCGGATTCTGCACCAGATCGGCCTGACCATCGTCGGCGATTTCATCATTTCGCCCGATTACGACGAAGCCCAGTTCGACGCGCTGGAAGCCTACGTGGCGGATAATCCCGTCGACCTGCCCATGTACACGGTGCTGACCCCCCTGCCCGGCACCCCCCTGTATGCCGGCATGCGTGAGCGCATCACCATCCACGATCTCGATTACTACACCCTGACCAACGCCGTGGTCCCCACCAGGCTTGAGGAGCGCATCTTCTACCAGAGGTATGCTGCGCTGCTCAAGGCCGGCCACGCCCATGCCAAGCTGTAGGAGAAAGTCAACCTAAATGGCCGTTTTCATTACCGACCTGGCAGCATTTCTGCCCAACGCTCCGGTTGCCAACGACCAGATGGAACAGATTCTGGGCATGGCCAACCAGGTTCCCTCGCGGACCCGGCGGATCATCCTGCGCAACAACCGGATCGAATCCCGCCACTACGCCATCGACCCGCAGACCGGGCGCACCACCCACAGCAATGCCCAGCTGACCGCCGAGGCGATCCGCCGTCTGCGCCCCTTCGCCAGTTTCAGCGAAAAGGACATCGAGTGCCTCTGCTGCGGCACCTCCTCCCCCGACCAGCTCATGCCGGGACACGGCCTGATGGTCCACGGCGAGCTGGGGGGCGCCCCCTGCGAGGTCATGAGCGCCGCGGGGATCTGCATTTCGGGGATGGCGGCGCTCAAATACGCCTACATGAATGTCGCTCTCGGCCTGACGCGCAACGCGGTGGCCGCCGGCTCGGAACTTGCGTCCAGCTTTTTACGCTCGCGCCTGTGCGGAGCGGTCGACCCGCAGAAGGCGGCAGAGCTGGAAAAGCAGCCGGCGCTCTCCTTCGAGGCCGACTTTCTGCGCTGGATGCTCTCCGACGGCGCCGGCGCCGCCTTTTTGACCGACCGCCCCGCCGACGGGCGCCTGTCGCTGCGCATCGACTGGATCGAGCTGGTCTCCTTCGCCCATGAAATGGAAACCTGCATGTACGCCGGCGCCACCAAGAACGGCGACGGCACGGTCACCGGCTGGCGGGAGCACGCCTCTCTGAGCGAGGCGGTGGAACAGGGCGCCTTTTTGATCAAGCAGGATGTCAAGCTGCTCAACAAGGAGATCATCATCACCGCAGCGGACCGCACCCTGCCGCGGGTCATGGAGAAACACGCCCTCGACCCGAGCCAGATCGACTGGTTCCTCCCCCACTATTCCTCGAACTATTTCCGGGCCGAACTTTACGAGAGAATGAAGCAGATCGGCTGCGACATCCCGCTGGAGCGCTGGTTCACCAACCTCACCACCAAGGGGAACACCGGCTCGGCCTCCATCTTCATCATCCTGGAGGAGCTCTTCAAATCCGGCCGGATCAAAAAGGGCGAGAAGCTGCTCTGCTTCATACCGGAGAGCGGCAGGTTCTCCATGTGCTACATGCTGTTGACGGCGGTCTGAGTCGCCGCCCTGTTCTGTAACTTTTTTTAAAAAGGAGGCGAAGCATGAAAATGATCCGACCGCTGCTGTTGGTCTGCCTGGTCGCCCTGTGCGGCTGCTCATCCCACTACCTGGCGGAAAGGCCGCTGAAACTGGCCCCCTGCTCGCTGACCACCGACACGCGGGACACTTCCTTTGCGGCCCTGGTCATGGCCCTGGAGGGGAAACGCTGGACCATCGAAGGGGCCGACCCGGAAGCCGGCCTGGTCCAGGCCAAGGCCTGCCGGGGGTCCTACTGCATTTCCGTCGACGGCAGCGTCGCGGAAAACGGCAATGTCGAAATCAAGAGGACTCCCGGGCAATACCTGAGCCGCTCCGGAGGGCGCCTGCTCAAGCACTGGATGAATCACCTGGATAAAGCCTACAAGAAATTCAGCTGCTCCCCACGGGAGGAATTGGAAACCGCCGTGAAGGGACGTCGGTTCCCGCCGTTGGAGAAGGACAATCCCGACCAGGGGTAGCGAAACCCTTTTTTTACAAATTAGCCGACATAACGCCTTCCGCATTTGATTTGGTGTCACTTTTGTGCGCCAGGTTCCCAGCTGCGGAGGAAAAAAAAGCTGCTGTCTAAAAGACAGCAGCTTTTTTTGACCCCTTCTCTTAAGGGGGCTTTTATTTGAAAAAGTTTTTATTTGTGATTGGTTATCACCTGGCCAGCAGCCTGATTGTAAGCTGCAACCCATTTCTCTATGGTTGCCTCATTGATATGGGTCCCAGCGAACATTCCGCCGATAAAACCCTCCCCAGCCACGTCCTTGCGATCAAAAAACAGCCTGTTTCCGGCCCGGTCATACATGGCGAAACAATTCTTGGTCAGCGCTTTTTGGGTCGGAATAAATTTCCCGGTATTCACAGTCCATTCCGAATATACCAACATCACGGCATCGACTCCCAGCTGATTGCATAGCCCCTTGGCGATTTGGGGGTCGAGAACCCCTTTAATAACATCTCTGCGGCTATTGCTGAAACTTAGCAGGGCCCCATTCTCGAAAATCGGTCCAACCAGGCCGGATTTCAGTTGCCCAATGCTCAGCTTCTGATACTCGGAGCTATCGACAAAAGATTTAGCTGGAACAACGCTCCAATGCTTTGCCAGTTCATCCTCTGTATGTTTGAGCATCGATGTTACCTGGTCTTTGATCAGCGCATCGGGGATCTGTTTTACCCCGAAAGGGCCATAACTGTTCACTGCAAAGGCCACAACCGCCACCCGCTCCACCGGAATCTTGCTCTGGGAAATCTTCCCCGACGAGGCACATCCCGAGGCCAGCACCAGCATTGCAAAGCCAATAAAAAACAAACCCTTACGAAACATAAAGCCCTCCTTGAAACAGTTTGCATCATTCACATTGTAGAAAAATGGGGCTTCCCAGTGTCGCCCCCTCAAGATTGGCCGTGGCGAATAAAATCCGCCAACGTGCGCAGCGAGCGCAGCACCTCGCGGCTGGTGTCCTGGCCGCCGATGCGCACGTCGTATTTTTTCTGCACCGCCACCACCACCTCGACCGCATCGAGAGAATCGAGCCCCAGCGGGGAGTCCGGGCCGATCAGAGGGGCCTCGGGATCGACCTCCTCGGGGGCGTCGGGCACGTTGCAGGCGTCGATAATCAGTTCCTGAAGTTCGGTTTCGAGCGAGGTGACATCTGCCATCGTCAATTTACTCCTGGGAAAAACTCCGCCGCTAGCGCCCCAGGCTGTTGCCCCGCTGGAACAGGGTCAAGGCCAGGGTCAGGGTGACGGCGAAAAAGGCCAACAGACAAAGCGCGTTGGGGGCAACCTCGGCCAGGCCGCCGCCGCGCACGAATATTTCGAGAAAACCCTCCAGCCCCCAGGCCAGGGGGGAGAAGGCGCTGACCGCCTGCATCCCCTTGGGCATCACGTAGACCGGGACCATGACCCCGCCCAGGGCGGCAGCCACCACCACCGAAACCGCGCCGAACATGGAGGCCTGCTCGTAACTGCGGGCGGCGGTTCCCACCAGCAGCCCGAAGCCGGTGGCGGCCAGGGCCGCGCACAGGGCGAGCAGGTAGGCGGCGGCCAGCCGGCCCTGCAGATCGAGCTGCGGGGTCCCCAACAGCGGCAGCAGCAGCTTGCCCACCACCAACATCAGGGAAAACTGCACCAGGCAGACGCTGGCGAAGGCGCTGATCTTACCGAGCAGGATGACGCCATAGGCCACCGGCAGGGTGCGCAGGCGCAGCAGCGTCCCTTCCTGCCGTTCGCGCAGCAGGGCCCCGGAAAGGGGGACGACGATGAAAAACATGCCGAACAGCGCCCAGGCCGGCACGTTCTGCTGCACGGCGTTGGGCTGGGGGCGCTCCACCTCGCTGGCGGCCGCCTGCTGCTGCACCGGCAGCAGACTCTCCTCGACCAGCACCCGGCGCAGCCGGTCCTCGCCGAGCAGCGCCCCGCCCCCCATGAAACCGCCGCTGCGGGCGGCAAAGGCGGTATTCAGGGCGCGGGCCAGCTCGCGCCCCTTCTCCTCGGCCTCGATGCCGAGCAGCACCTGGTTGAGGGAGCTGGTAACGGCGGTGCGGAAAATGCCCTGCACCGTCGGGTCGAAAAAGACCACCAGCGGCAGCGGCTCGGCTGCGGCCGAAGCCGCCCCCTCGCCGTCACCGCGAAGGGCCTGGCGGGCCAGTTCCCGGGCCCGCTCCTGCAGCAGCGCCCCCGCCCCTTCGGGAACCAGGATGCCGAATTGGAAATCCCCCTCGTCGACAAGCTGGCGGGCGGCGGCCTCGCTCAGGGGTTGGGTGTCGACGCTCTGCACCAGCTGCAGCGCCTCGATGGCGCCCAGCCGTTGGCGCAGCCGCTCGGTCAGGGCGCTGCCGTCCTCGTCCACGAACAGAACCTGCAAGCCGCTGGCACCGGTGGTTTCGAGCACGTTGTTCTGCACCAGCGAGACCACCAGGACCAAAACCGCCGGCATGAAAAACAGCACCAGCAGCCCGGCCCGGTCGCGGCCGAGCACCAGCAGGTCTTTGCAGTAGGTGGCCCAGAACTGTCTCATCGAAAAAACTCTCCGCCCTCAGTCGCGCAGCTGCCTGCCGGTCAGCTGGAGAAAGAGCTCCTCGAGGTTGGCGCAGCCGTCGCCGGCGGCGATCAGCTCCTCCGAGGTCCCCTCGGCGATCACCCGGCCGCCATCGACAATGGCCAGGCGGGTGCAGAGCTGCTGCGCCTCCTCCATGTAATGGGTGGTGTAGACCAGGGTCACCCCCTGCTCTTTCAACCGGGCGAGGTTTTCCAGAATGGTGCTGCGCGACTGGGGGTCGATCCCCACGGTGGGCTCGTCGAGAAACAGCAGGCGCGGGCGATGCACGATCCCCGCGGCCAGATTGGCGCGCCGCTTCATCCCCCCGGAGCAGGCCTCGATGCGCCGGTCCCCATGCTCCGCGAGACCGACCAGCTCCAGGCACTGGGCCACCCGCTGCTCGAGCTCCCTGCCGCGCAGGCCGTGCAAACGGCCGAAGT
Organism: Desulfuromonas versatilis; assembly: GCF_019704135.1. Classification (NCBI taxonomy): domain Bacteria; kingdom Pseudomonadati; phylum Thermodesulfobacteriota; class Desulfuromonadia; order Desulfuromonadales; family Desulfuromonadaceae; genus Desulfuromonas; species Desulfuromonas versatilis. The sequence continues at coordinate 325,215 of NZ_AP024355.1, read as the reverse complement.
AGCTCAGGTTCTCGCGAACGCTCAGGCTCGGGTAGAGGGCGATCTCCTGGGGCACCAGGCCGATCTGCGAACGCACCGAGCGCGGCTGGCGCAGCAGGTCGACCCCGCAGACCTGCAGCCGGCCGCGGCCGGGGCGCAGCAGGGTGCTGAGCATGGAGATGGTGGTGGTCTTCCCGGCGCCGTTGGGTCCGAGCAGGCCGAACACCTCCCCCTCCAGGATGCTCAGGGAAAGTCCGCCCACCGCCTCCCGGGACGCTCCCGGGTAACGAAAAGCCAGATCCGCGGCGCAAACCACCTCGGGGCGCTGCGGTTCGCTGGCTGGTATCCTCGCCCTGCGGGCCAACTGGACGGTCATGGCGGATTGCCTTCCGGGGAAAGTGCCGGGAGTCTCAAAGTGCGGCCAACAGGCTGCGGAACAGTTTCTCCTCGCGCTCGGCGCATTCGCGAAGCATGGCGGCGAGCCGGGGATAGGAGGTTTCCTCAGCGCCGCGCCCCTTGCAGCGGCGCGCCCCGAGCAGGGCGAACTCGCGCCAGCGGTCGCCGATGCCGGTCAGCTCCCGGGAGAGTTCGCTCAGGCGCGGCGCGCCGAGCAGCTCGGCGGCCTCCTGCAGGAAGGCGGCGTAGATGAAGCGGAAGCCCCCGCCGCCGGTGCCGATCTCTTCCTGCATGCGGATCAGGTGTCCCAGGTACTGGCCGGAGCGCTTGGCGCCGAGTTTCTGCGGCCAGCGCTCCAGCTGGCCGGCCAGGTAGCGGATGCCGCGCACCCCGATGATCGGCACCGGGGCCTTGACCATGCGCCGGCCGACCTCGCGCATGCCGGCCTTGACCGCCGGGCGCAGGTCGACCTGGCCGGGGACTTTTTCCAGGTAATACATGGCCCCCTTGGGCGCCAGCGCCCCTTCGGCGAAACGCGCCCGCATCAGGTCCTCGCGGGGGCAGAGCACCGGCTCGTCGATGACCGGGTCGCTGATGCGATAGGCGTCCCCCTCGCGGCCGTGCACCACCAGGTTGTGGGCGTTGAAGTGAAAACGCAGGGCGGGCGGAAAATAGGGGAGCCAGAAGACGCCGGTCTGCAGCCCCACGGGAATCCGCTGGCCCAGGGCCTGGTCGAGGGCGGCCATGGACTGCTCGGGGACGCGGAACTTTTTGCGGGTGACCTCCACGCCGAGGCGCTGGGCGACCCGTTTGAAGATCGCCCCGGGGGCCGAGCGGAAGGTGACCAGCGGCAGGCGGTTGATGCGCACGAAGGGGAGATAGCCGAAAAACAGCCCCGAACCGATACCGAAGGCCAGCGCCTCGGAAATCTCGATGCCGTGGTGGGACAGCAGGTTGGCGGTGACCCCGCTTTCGCAGTGGGCCGATTGACGGTGGGCAAAATCGATATTCACTGGGCCTGGTCCTCGCGATATTCGTCCAGGGCAACGGGCAGCTGGGGCATATCGGGAATCTGGTCGAGATGCTCCGGCGCCACCCCGAAAACCCTGGCGTAGCGCGCCCGCAGTTCGGGCTTGAGGCGGGCGTAGACTGCCGGCCGCAAGTGGCGCCTGACCCGCCAGCGGGGCAGATGCGCATAGCTGGCGAGCAGGCCGACATCCATCTGGCAGCGGGCCATGTGAAAGGCCAGGGGGCTGGCGGTGCCTGAGCGCACCGCCTCGATCGCCTCGCGGATCTCCTCGGCGATCACCTCCCAGGCCTGCAGGTTGGCCACGTTGGCCGGGTCCCAGCCGGCACTGGGGGTCAGCACGTAGCGCCCCTCGTCATCGAGGGCGTAGCAGATCCCGTGCCACTGGCCAAAGATCGCGGCGTCCTGGGGTACGTCTTCTCGTTTCAAAACAACTCTCTTTAACTCTAATTGATCTGCTTGATGGCCTTGGCCACGTGGGATTTCAGTTTGAGGTTCTGAGTCCCGGCCTCGACCTGCTTCAGGGTTTCCAGGTATTTGCTCTCGCCGGAGCCGGCCAGAGCCTTGCACAACCAGGCCATGGTATCGATTTCCAGGGTCCCGGAGTTCCCCGCGGCCAGCATCTCGAGCAGTTCTGCGGCGATCACCTCGTAGACCCGGGGATGGACCTGGAGGCTGCGCACCACGTTTTTGGCGGCGTCGCGCTTCAACCCGGGATCGTCCGAGCCCAGCATGTTGACCAGCCGGTTTTCCTCGGCGTTCAGCTCGGCATCCCAGGACTCGGTCGCATTCAGCACCCGGCTGCGCTCGGCGTACTCCTCGATCAGTTCCTCGCTCTGCCGGGCATAATGCTGCAGTTTGGGGCTGAGAGCCCGGGCGGCGACCTCCTGCAGCAGCTCCCGGTAGCGGGGATCTCCCGAGGCGGCCAGGGCCTTGCACAGCCAGGACATCTCATCCACGTGCTCATCCTCGGTCCCCGCGGCGTAACCCTGCTTGAGCAGGGCGGCGATGGTTTCGTACAACCCCTGGTCGCGCAGCCCGGCCTGGGTGACGAGCTTGGCGGCCTGAATCCGGCGGGCGCCGCTGCTCGAGGTGAGCCCGGCCAGCAGGTTGGCCGTTTCGGCGCTGCGATCGGGCTGGGCGTTGCCCGTTCCGGTCAGAGTCAAAGATACCAACAGTCCCAACACCGCCGTCATTTTCTTCATGGTTCGCTCCTCCTCGAGCATTGAAAACAGCGACACAAACCACCATGGAACCCTTCAACACCTAAACCTCAATCAGCCACGGATAGGATCGGATAAGGTCTGATATATCCAAGGCAAAGCCTATTGCAGGGCATGCCCGTCCGGGTTTTGGAATCGAATCCATCAAGGCTTTGAAAATCCGATTTGATCAGATTTGATCCGTGGCCAAATGCCTTTTCCAGGTTCGAACCCCCACATATCCCGTCAGGGGAAAAACCAGCCGAACTGCAGCAGCACCGAATTGAGCCCCCGGTTGTCCTCGTGGAGCCCGCCGTTGGAGACGTGGTGCAGCCGCACCGCGACATACCCGGGTGGCCCGCTCCCCCAGTCCAGCTCGGCACCGAGGCCCGCCTGGGGGTTGAAATTGACCCGCAGCCCCTGCCCCTTGACTCGGAAATCGCTGTAGATCAGCCCGATCCCCGCCTCGGCGTAGGGGCGAAAGGTGGCGCCGCGAAATCCGTCCAGAAAATAGAGCGCCAGCATGTTGGCCGAGACCAGGGCGCGGGTCCGCGGCGAGGTGGTCGCCCCGAGATTCCCCTCGAGCTTGAAGCGCAGCGGCTCGGGGGCCCGGTGGGGCCAGATCGCGTCGTAATCGAACAGGGCGAAGCCATTTAGCTGCACGAACTCGATGTCCGCGCCCGGATCGTAGACCACCCCCAGGGTCCCCCCCAGGCCGTAGCGGGTGGCAACCGTCTGCTGCGCCCCGCAAGCCAGGGTCGGCAGAAGCAGCAGCGGGAGCAGCCAGACGAAAAGGCGCCGCACCTCAGCCCCTGGCCAGCGTCACCGCGCCGAAATTGCCGCGGCCGTCGCATTTCAGGCAGCCCAGGGCATCGGCCTCCAGAACGCCGCCTGCCGGCTGCCAGGGCTCGGGGAGTGTTTCGCCCCCGGCCGGCGCGGGCAGTCCTGCGCCACCCAGCGCCAGGGCCGCCACCGCCAGGTCGAAGGCCTGCCCCACCGGCAGGCTGCCGTAATGGGGAGTCGCGGCCGTCACCGCCGCGGGGCCGGGGAGCAGCTGCCGGTAGTAGCCGCTGCAACTGGAATGCCCGTCGGCATTGAGCAGCCAGGGTCCAGCGGCCTGCGACAGCGCCGCGACCCTCCCCTGGCGCACCGAAGTGATGCGGCCGTGGCGCCCCTGCTCATCGCCGGTCAGCAGGAAAAAGGCCGCCCCTTCGCCGGGGACGGCGCTCTGCCGCGCGAAGGCGAAGGGCTCGATCCGCCGGCTCGGCTCGGGGAAGAAGCGCTCCCAGCAGTGGCCGAGCACCGCGCACACCTCGTCCACCGCGCCGAACAGCACGCTGTCGACCCGCTCCTCGGCCAGCCAGCGCCGGGCGGTGAGCAGCGCCGAGGCGACGGACATCTCGAACTGGCTCACCGTCAGGCTCGGGCCGGTGGCCTTGAGCTGGATCGCCACGTGGGCGGCCGCCGCGTTGTGCACCGAGTTGGAGAAGTGGGTGGGCGAGGCGAAGGCGTCGCCGTCCTCGAGCACCGAATCGAGAAACGAAAAGGTGGTGCGGGTGGCGCCGTAGCCGCTGGCGATCACCACCCCCATCCGCTCCCGGGAGGCCTCCAGCGCCCCGGCGTCCTCCAGGGCGAGGTGGGCGCCGAGCAGGGCCATTTTGGAAAAATGGTCGATGCGCCGGGTCGCGCGCTTGTTGACGAAGCGCTCGAGCGGCGCCGGGTCGGCCAGGTAGGCCGGCAGCTGCAGCTCCTGAGCGCCCGCCGCTACCGCCAGCTGCCCCGGCGCGGCCGGCCCCTCGGCCAAGCTGCGCCGCAGCGCGTCCAGGCCGCAGCCGAACCCGCCCAGCACCCCGATCCCCTGAATCGCCAGCGGACTCATGCGCGCTCCCCCTTTGCAAAAATGATCACCGCGTTGTTGCCGCCGAAGGCCAGCGACTGGGACAGGGCCAGCCGCCCCTGGGTGGCGGTGATCTGCCGCACCGGGGCGACCGGCAGCTCGGGGTCGGCCTCGGCGAAGCCGACGCTGCCCGGGATGCGTCCCTGCTCCAGGCAGGCCAGGGTAAAGGCCGCCTCGATGCCGCCGGCCGCTCCCAGGGTGTGCCCGGTGAACCCCTTGGTGGAAAGAAAGGGGACGCCCGGCAGCACCTCGGCCAGGGTGCGGCTCTCCACCCGGTCGTTGTCCGGGGTGCCGGTGCCGTGGGCGTTGACGAAGGCGATCTCCCCGGGGGCGCAGCCGGCGCCGGCCAACGCCTCTTCCAGGGCCCGCCGGAGCCCGGCGCCCTCGGGATGGGGCGCGGTCAGGTGATGGGCGTCGCAGGCCCCGCCGTAGCCGACCAGCCGGGCGCGGGCCCGCCCGGGCCGGCGCTGGACCAGGGCATCGCTTTCCAGCACCAGCATCCCCGCCCCCTCGCCGAGGTTGAGGCCGCGCCGGGTGCGGTCGAAGGGGCGCACCGCCTCGGTGTCGGTGATCATCAGCGAAATGAAACCGTTGTAGGTGGTGCGGCACAGCTCGTCGGCGCCGCCGGCCAGCACCAGGTCGCAAAGGTCGTCGCGCAGCCACTGGGCGGCGATCCCCAGCGCGTCGGTGGCCGAGGAACAGGCATTGACCACCGTCTGCAGCGGCCCGTCGAAGCCGAAATGGCGGGCCACCGCCGCCGCCGGGTTGCTGCGCAGAAAGCGCCGGATGGCCGCCAGGTCGGGGCGCCCGCCGCCGCGATAGTCGCGGTAGAACTCCTCGTTGTTCATGGCGCTGCCGACGGTGGTGCCGACGATCACCCCGACCCGCAGTTTGCGCAGCTCGCCAATCTCCCAGCCGGCATCGGCCAGGGCCTCGGCCGAGGCGGCCACCGCCAGCCGGGCGGTGCGCAGCAGCTCCGGGTCCGCCGGGACCGCGGCCGGGAAAAACGCCTCGGGCACCTCGAAGACCGGGTAGCTGGCCGGATGGCCGGTGCTGAACAGGCTCGGCGGAGCAGGCGCCCTGCGCCCGGCGAACAGCGCTTCGAGGCAGGCAGCGAGATTGGCGCCGGCGGCGCACAGGCAGCCGGCGCCGGTCACGGCGACGGGTCGCTGAGGGCTCATGCGGCGCGCTTGGCCTCGATGAAGCTGACCAGGGTATTGACCGACTGCAGCGCGGGCCGGCCCTCCTCCATGTCCTTGATCTCCACGCCGAAGTGCTTCTGGATCAGCACCACCAGCTCCACCGCGTCGAGGGAATCGAGCCCCAGCCCTTCGCCGAACAGGGGGGCGTCGTCCTCGATCTCCTCGGGGGAGAGGTCTTCGAGGTTGAGTTCTTCCACCAGCATCTGCTTGAGTTTTTCCTTGGTCGACATCGTCAGTCTCACTCCTTGTTGTCAGGCGGGTCGGACAGGGCCGACGCCGCGGGCTCGGTTTCCCACATGTCGTAGAAATTGAAGAACTGGTAAGGGTGTTTTTGCGTATAGTCCTCGAGGGTTTCGGCGAACTGCCGCACATAGGGGGCGAAGGCCCCGCTGCCGCGCTTGAGAGCGGCCGGCACCCGGATCACCCGGGCCAGGCGCAGCTCGTAGCTGTCGGTCCCGGTCTTGGCCGAGAGCAGCACCCCGATCGGCGCGCCGGTGGCCGAGGCCAGCTTGTAGGCGCTGAAGGGGAAGCGCACCGGGGCGCCGAGAAAGTCGACCGCTACCGCGTTGCGGTCGCTGCCGAGCAGCCGGTCGCCCATCACCGAGAGGATCTCGCCGCGCTTGAGCACTTCGAGCATCTCCAGGGCACCCCCCAGGTAGCCCCTGGGGTCGATGACGCGAAACGGGCAGGCGCGGCCGCCGTGCTCGAAATAGTGCCGGTCGATATCCCCTGCCTCGCGCTGCATCAGCAGGCTGACCGGCTGCTGGAGAAAATCGAGGGCGGCCATGGTCGTCTGCCAGGAGCCGGCGTGGGCGGTGACCAGGATCAGCCCTTTGCCCTCGGCCAAAAGCGCCAGCAGCTCCTCGCGCCCGGAAAGGCTCACCCGGGTCGAGCCGGGCCCGAGAATCCCCACCACCGCCCGGTCGATGAGCGACTTGCCCAGGGCCAGGCTCATCCGGTAGCTGTGGCTCAGCAGCCCGAAGCCGCGCGCCTCGGGAAACCTCCGGCGCAGGTAGAACTGGCTCTTGCGGCGCTGGTCGGGGCGCAGCAGCACGTAGTAGAGAACCACCAGCGCCAGCATGGCGTAGGCCACCCGCCGCCCGCCGAGGCGGATCAGCCCGTAGAAAAAGCGGTGCTGCCAGGCCGCGCCGATGCTGCGGCTGCTCCAGCGCCCCCGGGTCGCACTCTTGTCCTCACCCGGCGACACGAGGTTCCCTTTGCAGCATCTGCGCCATGAGGTAGATCGCCCCCGCCACCACCAGGGCCAGCGCCGGGCCGACGACCAGCGAGCCGAGCAGCCACTCCCAGAGCCGCTCCAGCCCCTGGTAGCCGAGGGTCTCCAGGGAGACCTCGGTGAGAAATTCGCCGTGGCGCATGAAGTAGCCCGCCTCGATGCACAGCGCCGGCACGATGGGCGGCATGCACAGCTGGCTGGTGCTCACCGCCGCCACCTTGTTGAGGCGCAGAAATCCGGCGGCGAACAATATGGCGATGGTATGGCAGGCGATCAGCGGCGCCGCCCCCAGGATCACCCCGACGGCGCCGGCCGCCGCCAGCTGTCCGGGGGTGGCGTTCTCGGTCAGCAGGGTGCGCAGCGACTGCAGCGGCCGCAGCACGCTGAGTTTTGCCGCCGACTCCTCGGCCACGATCTTGCGGTGCGGCCAGGGGGCTACCGAGCGCAGGGTCAGCTGGGTGTTGAGCAGGGTCAGGCGGAAATTGTCCATGAACCCCCGGAAGTGGGAGATGCGCTCCTCGCCGGGGGGGTAGTGGACCGAAATCGGCGCCTCGCGCAGCGGCACTCCGGCCCAGGCGGCCTTCACCAGCACCTCGATCTCGAAGGAGTAGTGGACCTCGGCGAGCTTGAGCGCCTCGAGCACCCGCAGCGGGTAGATGCGAAAGCCGCTCTGGGTGTCGCCGAGGCTCTTGCCGGTCTGCAAGCGCAGCCAGAAATTGGAGAATTTGCGCCCGAAGCGGCTCGAGCCGGGGACGTTGGCGGTAGCGAAATCGCGCGTGCCGACCACCACCGACAGGGGGGTCTCGCGTACCACCTCGAGCAGTTTGGGCAGATCGGCGGGGTCGTGCTGGCCGTCGGCGTCGATGGTGGCGATGTGGGTCATCCCCAGCCGGCGCGCCTCGCGGGCCGCGGTCATGATCGCCGCCCCCTTGCCGCGGTTGCTTGCGTGGCGCAGCACGGCGACCGGCAGCCCGGCCAGGGTCTCGGCGCCGCCGTCGCTGCTGCCGTCGTCGACCACCAGCACCTGTTCATGCACCGCCAGGGCCCGCTCGGCCACGGCGCGCACGCTGGCGCCGTGGTTGTAGAGGGGGATCACCACCAGCAGCCGGAGAGCCTCAGCCATGGGGAGTCTCCTCGGCGATGCGCCGGTTGCTGCGGGCGAAGCGCAGAAAGTCGCCCAGGTTCAGGGCGAAGCGCTTCCAGCTGTCGGGGGAGCGCCAGAGCATGGCGGCGTAGCCGGCCAGCACCCGCGGGCGCTGGAAGTGGCGCTTGTAGAACTCGGTGAACAGCTCCTCGAGCCGCTCGCGGCTCATGCCGTGGGGGACGAAGCGGAACTGCATGCAGTCCATCTGCTCCCAGTCCTCGTCGAAGCTCCCCAGCTCGTGGATCTTCTCGTAGAGGGGCGAGCCGGGAAAGGGGGTGAACTTGGCCAGGTTGAAATCGTCGATGGGCAGCGAGTAGACGTACTCCATGCTGCGCCGGATGCTCGTTTCGGTTTCGCCGGGCAGGCCCATCATCAGCAGCCCCTTGACCCGGATTCCGGCCTGCTTGATCTGGCGGATCTTCTCGGCGAGCATCTGCAGGTCGGCGTTCTGGCGATGCTGGGCAAGCAGCTCGGGGTCGCCGGTCTCGATACCGAGGCTCGCCATCCAGCAGCCGGCCCCCTTCATCTGCCGCAGCAGCTCCAGGTCGACGTGCTCGGCGCGCACCGCGCAGTTGAAGGTCATCCCCAGCGGGCGATCGACCATCCTCCGGCAGAAATCCTCGACCCGCTGCCGGTTGAAGGTGAACTGGTCGTCGTAGAAATTGACGTGGCGGATGCCGAAGCGTTCGCGCAGGTACTCGAGGTGGGCGTAGAGGTATTCGGCCGAGTTGTAGCGAAAGGTGCGGCGAAACACCGAGCGGTCGCAGTAGCTGCAGGCGTAGGGGCAGCCGCGGCTGGAGATGCAGCTGGTGTTGGGGGTGCTCGGGTAGTTGAAGATCGGCAGCCGGTAGGCCGCGGGGTAGCCGGCGAGCTTCTCGTAGGCGGGAAAGGGGAGGCTGTCGAGCTCCAACCCCTGGCCGCGATGGCCGGCGAAGACCACCTCGTCGCCGCGGCGGCTGACCACCCCGGGAATCCGCTCCGCCCCCTCGCCGCCGGCGGCGATCAGCTCGGCCAGGGTCTCTTCCCCCTCGCCGACCACGGCGAAGTCGATCTCGGGATAATCGCGCAGCAGCCGCTCGCGCAGGGCCGAGACGTGGGGGCCGCCGAACACGGTGCGGATGCCGGGGAGCTCGCTGCGGGCCATGGCCGCCAGACGCACCCCGTCGAGAAAGCTCGAGGTGGTGCAGCTGAAACCGACAAAGGCCGGGCGCACGGCGCGCAGGGTGTCGCGAATCACCCGCTGGTCGTCGGGATGGGCGAAACAGTCCACGATGTGGGCGCTGATCCCGCGCTGCTCCAGGTAGGCGGCGATGCTCGCCAGCCCCAGCGGCGGCATGAGGTTGGCCAGGCGCGAGATGTCGCGGCCGGCCGCCTCGGGGCGGTAGCCGAGCGGGTGGATCAGCAGGATACTGTCGCGTTGAAGAGCGGTCATGGTCACGAAATCAACCTGTCTTGCGCTTGCTGCCGAAATTGATCAGCTGGTCCCAGAGAATGCCGTTGAAGCCGAAACGGCGCATCACCGCCAGCCGCGCCTGCCCCTCGGAGGGGGGGAAGACCCGGTCGCGGCGCCCGCGGAAGGAGTGCTTGATGGCAGCGTGCATGGCCTCGACGTCGATGGCCGGCGAATAGTAGTAGGCCGGCTTGAGCAGCGAGCGCCCGGCCTCGAGCAGCCCCTCGCGCAGCGCCTGCTGCTGCAGCGGCGCCCCGGGCAGCAGGCGGATGCCGGAAAAGGCGAAGACCACCGCCGGCCCCAGCTGCTCGATGTTGGCCAGCCCCTGCTGCACCGACTCGGGGGTCTCGCCCGGTCCGCCGAAGATGATGAAATGGGCGCAGGGGAGCTCCTCGGCCAGGCAGGCCTGGTTGACCTCGAGCACCTCGGCGAAGCTCAGTCCCTTGTCCATCCCCGCCAGGGTGGCGTCGCTGGCGGCGTCGGTCCCCAGCTCCAGGGCGTAGAGGCCGGCGCGCTTGAGCAGGGAGAGCTCCCGGCGCCCCAGCCCCTGGGGGCGGAAAAAGGCGCACCAGCGGATCTGCACCTCGCGGCGCAGGATCTCCTCGGCCAGCTCCAGGTAGTGTCCGCAGGGATCGTTGAAGATCGAATCGGTGAAAAACACGCTGGCCCGGGGGTGGTCGCGACGGATGCGCTCCAGATCATCCACCACCGCGCCGACCGGGCGGGGACGGAAATGCGCCCCCTCCAGCGCCGGGTAGGTGCAGTAGCTGCAGCGGTAGGGGCAGCCGCGCTTGGTCTGCAGGTTGATCATGCCGCTGCGCTCCAGGTAGAAATCGACCCATTCCGGCTGGTAGAGCGGGGCGGCCATTTCCGTCCCCGTAAGCCCCTGCGGCTCGCCGCGGATCAGGGCGGGGAGCTGCCGGCCGGCGGCCAGCTCCTCCGCCAGGCGGCAGATGGCCCGCTCCCCCTCGCCGACGATGCCGTAATCGGCGCCGAGATACTCAAGGATCGCCTCGGGCATGATGGAGAAGGCCGGCCCGCCCACCACCAGCGGCGCGGCGGTGGTTTCCCGCACCAGGCGCACCCGCTCCCGGGCCTGGGCCAGGTACCAGGCGCTCTCGCCGCTGAAGGAATCGACGTTGTCGATGTTGCGCAGCGACATGCCGACCAGCTCGGGGGCGAACTCCGCCAGCTCGCGGCGCAGCCGCTCCTCGTCGCACCCGGAGGCGAGCAGATCGAACTGCCGCACCTGGTGGCCGCGGGCGCTCAGGGCGCCGGCCAGCACCGCCATCCCCAGGGGGTAGACCGGGTAGGGCTCGGTGGTGGTATTGGCGGAGAACAGAAAGACCCGGCTCATGGGGCCACGGCCTCCTGGTTTTTCCGGAAGCCGCGCCGCTTCTTCGGGTTGTAGCGGTGGTAGGTGCCGTCCTCGATCTCGCGGCGGATGACCTGCTTGAACAGCTCGCCCATCTTGAGCTGGTGGCCGCCGCCGGCGTAGAAGGTGTCCCAGGCGTAGTAGTAGAGCTCCTGCAGCTTCTCGGGACTCATCTGCCTGGGCTGGAACACCACCTTGTCGGCGGTGTAGCGGCTCCAGTCGTTGCTGAGGATGCGCCCTTCCTTCTCCAGCTGGCGGCGGATCGGCGACTGCATGAAAGGGGTGAGGATGGTGAACTCGGCGACGTCGAGCTCGACCTCCAGCAGGAAGTCGACCAGGCGCTTGATGTCGTCCTCACTCTGGTCGTCGGTGCCGAGGATGATCGTCCCCTCGATGCCGATGCCGTATTCCTTGAGGCGGCGAATGCGGTTGCGGATCACCTCGGAGGTGTCGAACACCGCCTGGTAGACGTACCAGGCCCCCGCGTCGGCGGCCAGCTTGAGGATCTCGTCGTCGTCGAGAATCGGGTGGCTGACCCACTTCTTCTTCAGCGGCGCCATGGCGGTGAACAGGTCCTTGAGCCACTGGCGGTCCTGGGCCAGCGAGTTGTCGACGATGAACAGGCGGTTGTTGCGGATCGCCTCCATCTCCTCGATGACCTTGTCGATGGGGCGGGGGCGGAAGTTCTTGCCGCCGAGAAACCCGGTGCAGCAGGGGAAGCAGTCGAACTTGCAGCCGCGCGAGGCGTGCACCAGGTCAAGCATCTGCACGCCGCGGTAATTGTAGAGCTCGCGGTTGAGGATCTCGCGGCGGGCGGTGCCGACCAGGGCGGTATCCGGCGGGGTGTTCATGTAGTCGTAGCGCTTTTTTAGCCGCCCCTTCTGGAAATCGTCGATCACCTGGGCGAAGCGCCCCTCGGCCTCGCCGAGAAACACCGAATCGGCGTGCTGCGCCACTTCCTCGGCGTGGAGCATGGTGGAGATGCCGCCGAAGATCACCGGCACGCCCCGCTCGCGGAACTCGCGGGCGATCTCGAAGGCCCGCGGCAACTGGGCGGTGAGCATGGTGGAGATGCCCACCAGGTCCACCGCGCCGTCGAAATCGACAGGCTCGAGGTTCTCGTCGGTGAACTCCAGGTCGACCTCGGGGGGCACGGTGGCGGCGAACACCACCGGACCGTGGGGGGGCAGATGGAACTCGGTCTGGCGGTCGAGCTTGGGCCAGCGGGGGTAGATCAACTTCATCTTCATGGGCAGTCTCTCCCTATCTCTTCTTCGGGCTGCAAACAGGCCTGAACCAGTCCGGGCCAGTCCGCGACGCCGGCGGCATCGACGGAAACGGCGCCGGCGGCGTCCAGGGCGATTTCGGCAAGAGGCGGCACGGAGGCGGACCGCTCTCGGCTCAGAACCAGAAACACGGCACCGGGTGGCCTTCCCGACGCCCCGGCCGCCCCCGCCGCGGGGGGCAGGTCGCAGATCCCGGCGAGCATCAGCGGGGCTTCGCCCCAGGCCAGGCTCTCCAAAGCGAGCCTGAGGGCGGAGAAGGCCGCGGGATCGGAATCGTTGAGGACCAGGTTGCTCCCGGCCAGGCCGAAGCGGATCGCCGCCTCGCCGAGAAAGGTGTTGGAAAGGGTGTAGGCGAACAGGTTGGGACTGGCCAGCGCTCCCCCATCCGGGATGACGGTGTCGTAATAGGCGCGATCGGTCTCCAGGCAGCCGCGGGTGGTGCCGGCGAAGATGCCGATGTTGCGCTTCTGCTCCCAGCGGTCGAGGCCGGCGTCATTCAGGGCCAGGGCGATGCCGGCCAGGCCGAGCCGGGAAAAATCGTCGAGCCGGCCGAAGCGCGGATAGGGTTCGGTGAAAATGTCCCGCCGGGACAGTTCCGGCAGTTCCCCCGCGGCCATGGCGAAGCGGTCCCCCCGGCGGCCGCGGCCGATGCCGGCGGCGCTCACCCAACCGATGCCGAGCACCCAGGCCTTCATGCCGCCACCTCCTGCCCCAGCAGCAGGGCGCCGTTGATGCCGCCGAAGCCCGAGTTGGTGCTGAGCAGCAGGCGCCCGGCGAAGGGCTGAGAGTCCGCGCTCACCAACCCCTCGGCGCCCGGTTCGGCCTGTTCCAGCCCCACCGTCGGCGGCAGCAGGCCGGTGGCCAGGGAACGCAGGCCGAGGGCCACCTCGATGCCGCCGGCGGCGCCCAGGGTGTGGCCGAGCGCCCCCTTGACCGAGTGCAGCGGCGGGCAGCGCTCGCCGAACAGGGTCCGGAAGGCGGTCAGCTCCATCAGGTCGTTGTAAACGGTGCCGGTGCCGTGGGCGCTGATGCCGTCCACCGCCGCGGCGGAAACCCCTGCGGTTGCCAGCGCCTGGCGCACGGCGCGGATCAGGCCGCTGCCGTCGCGGGCCGGCGCGGTGATGTGGTGGGCGTCGTTGGCGCTGCCCCAGCCGAGCACCCGGGCCAGCACCGGGCGCTGCTCCCGCAGCGCCCGCTCGCGGCTCATCAGCAGCAGGGCCGCGGCCCCCTCGCCCAGGGTGAGCCCGGCCCGCTGCCGGTCGAAGGGGCGGCTGGGGCGGGGATCGAGGGCGCGCAGGGCGGAGAAGCCGGAGAAGACGAATTCGCTCAGCAGGTCGCAGCAGAGCACCACCGCCGCCTCGGCGCTGCCGCGGGCGATGGCCGCTGCGCCCCGCGCCACCGCGATGGTGGAGGATGCGCAGGCGGCGTTGATGTTGCAGGAGGGGCCGGAGAGGCCGAGGCGCCCCTCGAGATCGGCGAGCAGGGCCGCGGGGAGCAGCGCCCCCTCAGCCACCGCCGCTCCGCGCCGCTGGGCCTCGAGCAGGTCGATGGCCCCCTTGGTGGTCGCCAGCAGCAGGCGGCTGTCGGCGGGGACCGGGGCGAAGCCGTCGAGCAGCCGCTCGAGCAGGCTCGGCAGGCGCGAGCCGTTGGCGGCCGGCTCCAGCTGCGCAACGCAGGCGGCGATGGAGCTGGTGAAGGCGCCGGCGGCAAAGCGCTCCACCGGGGCGATGGCGCTCTGCCCGGCGAGCAGCCGCTGCCAGGTCCGCTCCAGGGTGTCGCCGAGGCCGGTGACGGCGGCCGCGGCGCTGATGACGACCTCGCTCACCGCAGCCTCCCGTCGCGCCAGCGCTCGAGAAATTCGAGATAGAAATCGGGCGGCGCGAGCAGCACGTTGTGTTTCTCATCCATCAGCATCTGCACCGTGTAGCCGGTGGTGGTGACCTCGCCGGCCTGGTTGCGCAGCACGAACTCGTAGTTCAGGCGCGCCGCCTCCGACCAGTGCAGCAGCCCCTCGATGGTGAAGGGCTGGCCGAAACGCAGGGGACGGTGATAGTCCACGTGCATTTTGCGGATCGGCGCCAGCACCTTGCGCTCGTAGAAATCGAGATAACCGATGCCGTACTTTTCCCCCAGCGCCACCCGGGCGTCTTCGAAATAGCCCGGGTAGCGCCCGTGCCAGACGATGCCGAGGGGATCGACCTCCTCGAAGCGCACCACCCGCTCGACTTCGGCGCGCAGGGGCGCCGGCTGGCCGGGGCGCTGCGGGAAATAGGGTTTGTTCATGATTCCGGCCTTTCCGGAGCGAATTTCAGGTTGAAGGAGGCCGCCAGGGTCTCGCCGCAGCTCAGCCGGGCCTCCACCAGGGTCGCCTCCTCGCGCGGTTTCAGCAGGCAGCGCACCCGGATCTGCTGCCCGGGACGGATCTGCAGGAGGAACTTGGCATTTTCCACCCCCTGCAGGCGCAGCCCCTCGCCGAGCCGGGTCTGGGCCAGCCGCTGGGCCACCAGCACCTGGACGATGGCGGGGACGATGGGGTAGCCGGGAAAGTGCCCGGAAAACCCCAGAAACCCCTCGGGAAAACAGTAGCTGCCGACCAGCGCCCCCTGCTCGTCGAGTTCGACCTCGCCCAGGGCCGCCAACTCAATTTCTTCAATCAGTCTGCTCATCGCTTCGCTTCACACTCTCGATCCGCAGATCGAGCCGATAGCCGGCGCGCCGGTCCTCCAGCACGATCTGCCGCGGGAAAAATGTCCCGGCGCCTGGCTGATAATCCGCATAAACCGCCCGCCACTCTCCCTGGTCCCCCTCGGCGCCCTTTTCCACCAGGCGCACCGGCTCGCCGCCGAACAGAAACGCCACCTGCTGCCCGTCACGCTCGCCGCTGAGCCGGTAGCCGCCATCGGCCGCGGCCAGGGTGTCCTCTCCGGGTCGGGGCCGCGGCGCCAGGAAAACGCGCCGCAGGGAGGCCCCCACCGCCTCGCCGAAGCGCGGGTAGCGCGCCAGCTGCGGCAGCAGGTAGTTCTCGCGGACGGCGTCCTCGCTCACGCTCAGGTCGAAGAGCTTGACCCCCATTTCGTTGACCGCCACCAGCCGTGCCTGCTGAGAAGCGGTATCGAGCTCCATCATCCCGATCATCGGCACGCTGCGCCCGCGAAAGCTGAAGCGGGCGGTCTGGCGCAGGCGCAGCCGCTGCGGGTCGGCGCTCCACAGGGCCGCCGCCAGCTGTTCGGCGGACAGGCCCGGCCGGGCCGGAGCGATCAGCGCCTGGGGCACCGGCGACGGCGCGCAGCCCGCCGCCAGGGCGGCCAGCAGCAGCATCGGCAATAGTTTTCTCATTGTGCCCGCCCCCGATACAAAGCCGGCACCACCAGCAGCGCCGCCGGAATCGCGCCGCCGATCCCCAGCAGCACGGTGATGCCGATGGAGTGCAGCGCCGGATGCCGAGCCAGCACCAGGGCCCCGAAGCCCGCCAGGGTGGTGAGCCCGGAAACCAGTACCGCCGTCTCGGTGGCCCGCTCACAGGGTTCGTCCTGGCGGCAGACCATGAAGATGCCGTAGTCGACGCCGAGTCCGATCACCAGGATGGCGGCGATGACGTTGAACAGGTTGAAGCTCATCCCCAGCGCGCCCATGATCCCCAGCATCAGCAGCAGCCCGCTCAGCACCGGCACCAGGGCCGCGAAGATCCGCCCCGGGTGCCGGAACAGCACCACCAGCAGGGCGACCACGGCGAGCGCGGCGGAGACGATGAAGCGGGTGAAGTCGTGGCCGATCGCCGCGCTGACCTCCTCGCGGAAGCGCCCCTGGGCCACCAGGCGAGCCCCGTCGAGCCCCGCCAGGGCTGTCTCGGCCGCGGCCAGGGCCGCTGGGGTTTCGGGGATCAGGTTGAGCACCCCGACCCGGCCATCGTCGAGGGTGGTCACCAGCGAATCGATGACCTCCCCCAGGCCTACCTCGTGCAGCCCCGCGGGGGTTACCGGGGCGGCCGGCTGCGCCAGGGCCTGGCGAAAGGGGGCGAAGGCGTCGGGGCTGAAGCGCAGGGCGACCGCTTCCCTGTCCAGGGCGGCGAGCACCCGCTGCCCCTCCTCCCCGGCCCAGAAGCCCTGCCAGCGCCGGCGATTGGCCTCCTGCTCGGCCAGCGGCGGCAGCAGCGGGGCGAGGCTGACCAGCTCCGCGCCCGCCTCCCCGCTGCCGAGGCGCTGAAAGATCTGGCGGTTCACCGCAAGGGCCTGTTCCAGGTCGGCGCCGAGGGACCAGACCATGGCCCGCCCCCGCACCTGCCCCCAGGTCTGCTGCAGCTTCGCCTCGTCAGCGGCCAGCGCGGGGGGCGTCAGGCTCATGGCGCGCAGATCGCCGTCGATGGTCACTCGGGTGGCCTGCCAGCCGGCCGCCGCCAGCAGAAGCAGCCAGAGCGCCAGGATCCAGCGGCCGGCCCTTTGCCCGCCCTCTTTTCGGGGCGGCTCGGGGGCGGCGGCACCGACCCGCAGCAGGTGCGGCAGCACCAGCAGCGCCAGCAGCAAGGCGGCGAGGATGCCGGTGATGGAGAAGACCGCCAGCTGCCGCTGCCCCGGCAGGTCGGAGAAGAGCAGCACGGCAAAGGCCGCCACCGTGGTCAGGGCGCCGAAGGTGACCGGCTTGGCGACCGCGCCGAGGATGGCGGCCGGCTCGGCGCCGCCGCGGCGCAGAGCGAAATAAACATGCAGGCCGAAATCGACGGCGATGCCGAGCAGCACCGCGCCGAAGCCGATGGTCACCGCCGAAACCTCGGGGTAGACCAGGCCCACCGCCACCGCCGCCAGGCAGACCACCGAGACCGGGACGAGAAAGACGAACACCGCCCGCAGGCTGCGCAGAAAAATGAGAAAGAGCAGGACCAGCGCCAGGGTCGAGCAGCTCAGGATCAGCCACAGGTCGGCCTGGATGGCGCGAGCGTTGGCCGCCGTGTAGCGGTGGCCGCTGACCAGGCTCGCCTCGACCCCCTCGGGCAGCACCCGAATCGCCTGCTCGAAAGCGGCCAGCAGCTGCTCGGCACCGGCTGAATCGGTCATCGGCACCGGGGTCTCCGCCACCAGCAGGGCGCTTTTGCCGTCGGGGCTGAGAAAATGCCCGTCGGCCAGGCGCGCCCCCGGCACCAGGTTGAGGTGGCGCAGCTTCTCCAGGGCCAGCCGGTGCAGTCCCAGGGGGTCCTGCCGGATCAGCCCCTTGAGCGCCCACCCCTCGGGCCCGAGCAGGCTGCGGTAGCTCTGCTGCAGGCGCTCGCGCACCCCGGCCTCGTCGAGCCCGGCGCGCAGGAGGGCGAGGTCCTCCTCGTCGGCCAGGTTGGGCAGCGCCGCCAGCAGCCAGGGGAGCATGCGCTGCTGCAACTGCTCGCGGGGGCCGCTGACCACCTGCGGAAAGAGCCGCGGGTCGAGGGCCTGCGCCAGCTCGTCCGTCGCCGCGATCAGTTGCTGCTGCGGCAGCTGCGAGCCCCCGTTCAATGTGATCACCACCTTGCTGGCGAAGGGAGCCTGCTGCAGCAGCTGGAAATCCTCGGCCACGCTGCCGCCGTCGGGGAGCATCGCGGCGATGTTTTCCTGCATCCGCAGGGTGCGAAACCCGAGCAGGCTGGCACCGAGCAGCGCGGCGGTCACCAGCAGCAGCAGGGTCCGCCGGGGCGCGAGCCGGCGATAGGCGCCGGCGATCAGATCGGCCAGGTCCATAGGCGCTTAGAAAAGATCCTCGGCCAGCGGGCCGTTGACCACGGTGTCATGAAACACGATGCGGGTGTAATCGCCCCCCTGCTCGTGGACTTCGACCTGCTGCACGTGCTTTCCGCTCGGCGCGAAGCGGATCAGCAGGTGGTCGAGAAAGCCGGCGGCCGCCCCCTGGGGGTCGAGCCGCAGCTGCACCGGGTCCTCCTTCTCCAGGGTGATGCGGTACTCCTTGCGCAGCCGGTCGAAATCGGCCCGGGTCCAGGCCAGCAACTGCTCGGCGACGATCTTCATGACCGGTTCGCGGGCGATGTCGAAGCGCTCGCCGGCGCTTCCCGCCTGTTGCCAGCGGCGCCCCTGCTCGCCGTTGAGGACGAACCCCGAGCTTACCGGCGCGGTCATCTCCCAGCGCAGCCGGTCGGGCTTGCGGTAGTAGAAGCGGCCGCTGGCCGGGAGCACGTCCTGGAAAACCGACAGGTACTTCTCCTGGGAGAAGTCGCTGGCCAGGGTCTCGACCCCGGCGGCGAGTTGCTGAATCCGGCCGAGCACCGCGTCGGGCGAGGCGGCCGGAGCGCCGGCCGGCAGCCAGAGCAGCAGCAAGAGGAAAAGAACGATGCGCGCTTTCATCCCTGCCCCCCTCCCTGGGGGACGATCCAGAGCTTGATGTTCCCCTCGGCGAGCAGCTCTTCACCGCGCCGCACGCTCCCCTCGACGATGGCGAAACCCTCGAGCCGGGCGCTGGCCCGCACCCGCACCTGCAGCCGGTCGCCGAGCTGCGGCCGCCCCAGAAACCGCACCTTGCGCACCCCGACCAGGAACCCCTGGCGCACCGGTTCGCCGGAGAGGCTGTCGGCATACCCCTGCACCGCGGCGTAGGCCTGGGCCAGCAGTTCGAGCAGCGCCACCTCGGCGAGGGCGCCGTCCTCCTCGAGCAGCGGATGCCCCGGCCCCACCTGGGCGCTGACCGTCCCCGCCTCGCCGTCGAAGTCCTCGAGAGCCTCGATCAGCTGCATCGGCGGGCGGTGGGGGATCAGCCGCTCGGCGGCAATGGGGAAGTTCATCGCTTCGGCCACGGGGGACTCCTTACTGCCAGTAGCCGGCCAGGTCGTCGAACAGCTGGCTGGAAAAGAGCAGCTTGCGGAAACGCACCAGGTCTTCGTGGAACACCCGGCTGTTGTCGTAGGGGGTGAACTCGCCGGCGAGGATCCGGTAAATGTTCCCCGTGCCGCGCCCCAACCCCTCGGCGTTGCGGAAGGAGAGGGCCTGCAGGTCGGCCAGCACCTCCAGGGTGAGGATGTGCTTGGCGTTGCTGACGCTCTTGAAGGCCTTGCGCGCGGCCACCGTCCCCATGCTGACCACGTCCTGGTTGGAGGCGTTGCAGGAGATCGAGTGGGTGCTCACCGGGGCGGCCAGCTGGCGGTTTTCGGCGGTGGTCGAGGTGGCCAGGTACTGGGCCCCCATGAAGCCCATGGTCAGCCCCAGGGTGCCGGGGATGAGAAACTCGGGGAGCCCCTCGTTGAGGCTCTTGTCGAGGTACTTGTTGATGCGCCGCTCGGAGAGGGTCGAGAGGGTGGCGATGGCGATGCACAGCGAGTCCATCACGAAGCCGATGCTCTGCCCATGGAAGTTGCCGCCGTGGATGACCTTCCTCTGCTCGGGGACAATGATCGGGTTGTCGTTGGAGGAGTTGGCCTCGGTCTCCACCGTGCGGTTGGCCAGCTCGATGGCCTCCGCCACCGGCGCCAGCACCTGGGGGGTGCAGCGCACCGAGTAGACGTCCTGCACGTTGATGCTGGTCTCGAACACCGGGCCGTCCTTTTTCTGGCCGCGGATCAGCTCGTGCATGTTGGCGCGCAGGGTGATGTTCTTCGAGCCCCGGTAGAGATTGCGGATGGTCCCCGCCACGTCGAGCTGCCCCGGGTGGGGCTTGACCCGGTGCAGGTCCTCGTCGAAGGCGTCGTCGATGCCGCCGAAGATCTCCAGGGCGAAGGCGCCGGTCACGCAGGAGAGGCGCAGCAGCTTCTTGGCGCCGAACAGGGCGAAGGCGGCCAGCGCGGTCATGGCGCTGGTGCCGTTCATCAGGGCGATCCCCTCCTTGAAGGAGAGGCGCATGGGCGCCACCCCGAGCTCGGCGAAGACCTCGGCCGCCGGGCGCAGCGCGTCGCGGTAGTAGACCTTGCCCTCGCCGATGATCCCCAGGGCCATGTGGGCCAGGTGAATCAGGTCGCCGGAGGCGCCGACGCTGCCGCACTCGGGGATGTAGGGGGCGACGCCGCGGTTGATCATGTCACGCATGAACTCGAGAAGCTCGAGGCGCACCCCGCTGAACCCCTTGACCAGGGTGTTGAGGCGCACCACCAGCACCCCGATGGCGATGTAGGGTTTGAGCGGATCGCCGAGCCCCGCCGCGTGGCTGCGGATCAGGTTGACCTGCAGGGTTTCGATCTCGCGGTCCTCGATGATCTTGTTGCACATCGGCCCGAAGGAGGTGTTGACCCCGTAGATGACCCGCTGGGCGGCGACCTCCTGCTCGAGAAAGGCGCGGCTGGCGCGGCAGCGCTCCAGGGCCGCGGGGTCGAGGGCGACCTGCTTGTCGCCGACGCCGATGGCGACGATGTCCTCCACGGTGAGATCGTAGCCGTTGAGCACCACCACCGGGCGCTGATCGGTACCGCCTGAGGAGGTCGGGTTGGGTCGGGTATCTGCTTCAAACATGATCGTCCTGTCCTTTTCGGTCTGTACCGCGATAATCGAAAAACGTCACCGGCTTGCGCTTGTCCTGCTGCAGGGTCTTGCGCAGCACCTGCTCGGGGGAAACCACCAGCACCTCGGGCTTGACCCGGATCCGGGCGGCGATGCGGGCGGCCACCGCCTCGGCCTTGACGGACGGGTCGGCGCTGCCCACCACCACCCGCACCCGGTCGCTGAGCTCGAACTCGTCGAACACCTCGAGATAGTAGCCGCGAACCCCCTCGAGCTCCTCGAGCACCCCGAAGATGGCCGGCGGAAACAGGGTGGTGCCGCGGTATTTGAGCATCTGCGCGCGGCGCCCGAGCACCGGGCCGAGGCGCCAGGTGTTGCGGCCGCAGGGGCAGGGCTCGTCGTGCAGCACGGCGATGTCGCCGGTGCGAAAGCGCAGCAGCGGCATGCCGCTGACCTGCAGGGGGGTGGCGACCACCTCGCCCGGCTGCCCGGGGGGGAGCACGCGCCCCTGCTCGTCGAGAATCTCCACCACGATCAACTCGGGGGCCAGATGCCCGCCGCGGCCGGCGGCGCAGTCGCTGAAGGCGGTGGCCATCTCGGTGCTGGCGTAGGTGCCGTACACCGCAGCGCCCCAGCTCTCGCGCAGGCGCACGCCGAGCACCGAGAGCGCCAGGTCGGCCCGCCGCACCGGCTCGCCGATGCAGATCAGCCGCTGCACGGCCAGGCCGGCGGGGTCGATCCCCTCGGAGCGCAAGTGCTCGGCCAGACGCAGCAGCAGGGTCGGCACCCCGACCATCGCCGTGGGGCGGTGATCGCGCACCAGCTCGGCCAACGCCGGGATGCTGCTCGAGCCGCCGCGGATCGCCAGGCAGCCGAGCCGGGTCAGGCCGATGAAGTAGGCCAGCCCCGCCATGAAGCAGCGGTCCATGGCCGCGGCGATCAGCACCCGGTCGCCCTCGCCGAGGCCGGCGGCGCGAAAGGAGAGCTCCTCGTTGTAGCCGACCCGCGCCAGGTCCCGGGCCGTCTGCGGCAACGCCACGGGGCGGCCGGTGGTCCCGGAGGTCAGGCAGAGATCGACGATCTCGCGCTGGTCGACGCAGAGAAAATCGGCGCTGCGGGCAGCCAGATCGTCCTTGCCGGTCAGCGGCAGGGCGGCCAGGTCGGCCAGCGTGCGGATCTGCGCCGGATCGACGCCGGCCGCGGCGAAGCGCTCCCGGTAGAAGGGCGAGTGCCGGGCCAGGTAGCTCAGGTGGCGGCGCAGCAGGGCCTCCTGGGCCGCGGCGATCTCTTCGCCGGGGCGAAACGCCAAGCCGCTGTCGCGAAATTCCCTGTCCGCTCCTGCCGGGATCATCCCTTGGCCCCCATCTCGCGTAGATTCTCGGCCATGCGCTGTTTGACCTCGCGCATCAGCTCCCGGTGCCCCTCCGCTCCCCGGAAGGGGCCGGGGTCGATGGCCGCCAGGGCGCGCAGGGTCACCCGCGCCGGAGCCAGGCTCAGGCGCCCGGGGGGGAGCAGCCGGTCGGTTCCGGTGATACACAGCGGCACCAGGGGAGCGCCGGTTTCCGTGGCCAGGCGAAAGGCGCCGCTGTAGAAGCGCTGCAGCCGGCCGTCGCGGCTGCGGTGCCCTTCGGGGAAGAACAGCAGGTGCCCGCCGGCGGCCAGGGTCCGCTCCGCCGCCGCGCGCACCTCCTCCCAGCCGGCGGTCTCCACGTCGAGGTACCCCGCCAGGCGCATGAAGCGGCCGTACCAGAACATGCGAAACGGCCAGGCGCGCACCGCGAAGGTCACGTCGTGGATGGGGAGCAGGCCCATGCAGTAGGTGTCGAAGAAGGAGAGGTGATTGACCACCAGGATGCTCGGCCGCGCCAGGCGCAGCTGCTCCAGCCCCTCGCGGCGAAAGCGCACGAAGGGGGAAAAGGCCGCCACCCAGCCCCGTCCGTAGAGCCAGATGAAATGGCGCATGATGCGCCCGGCGCTCCAGCGGGTAGCCAGCTTCCAGGCCACGAACAGCACGGGAAACAGGGCGATCCCCAGCAGGGTCCAGAGCACCAGCAGGGTGTAGCCCCAGAGGGTCGCGGCGAGCTCCGCCAGGCGCCGCAGGGCCCTGCGCGCCCCGCCGAGGGAATTATCCGGGCTTTCCACCACGTCGAGAATCACCAACTCAGGCCGATTTCAGCTCCGCGGCGCGCTTCTTGTCGATCACGAAGCGGTGGATGTCGCCCAGGGTGCGGATCTCGCGGATGCCGTCCTCTTCGCGGATCTTGAAGCGGAAGGCCCCCTCGAGCACCACCACCATGTCGACGGTGTCCAGGCTGTCGAGGCCGAGGTCCTCGTAGATGTTGGCCTCCGGGGCCATGTCGGCGGGGTCGAGTTCGAACTCCTCGGCCAGCGAGCTGTTGATCAGGTCGATGATCTCTTGGTCAGTCATGCGGGTATCTCCTTACTACGATCGAAGAGTTGACGCCCCCCAGGGCGAAGTTGTTCTTGACGAAAACCGAGGCATACACCTCCTCGACACCCTGCAGGTGGCGGAGGCCGGCGCAGGCCGGATCGACGTTTTCCAGGTTGAGGGTCGGCACCAGGCGCCCCTGGCGCATCAGTTCGAGGGCCGCGAGCAGCTCCAGCGAACCGCTGGCGGCCATGGCGTGCCCCATATGCCCCTTGTAGCTGCTCACCGGCACCTGTGGCCCGAACAGGCGGCGAATCGCCTCGCTTTCGGCCACATCCCCCTGGGCGGTGGCGGTGGCATGGGCGTTGACATAATCGACTTGCTCCGGACCCACCCCGGCGTCGGCCAGGGCCAGGCGCATGCAGCGCTCCATGGCCTCGGCGTTGGGGTTGGCGATGTTGCTCGGGTCGGAGACGGTGGCGAAGCCGAGGACCTCACCGAGAATGGTCGCGCCGCGCTCCAGGGCCCCCTCGAGGGACTCGAGCAGCACCACCCCGGCGCCTTCGGCGCAGACCACCCCGTCGCGGTCGCGGTCGAAGGGGCGCGGCGTGCTGCCGGGGGCCTCGTTGAACCCGACCGAGGCCGCGTTCATGACGTCGAAGGTAGCGGCGGTCAGGGGGTGAAACTCGTCGGCACCGCCGCAGAGCATCATCGGCTGGCGACCGCAGGCCACCATCTCGTAGCCGTAGCCGATGGCCTGGCAGCCGGTGGAGCAGGCCGAGGCCGGCGCCAGCAGCCGGCCGGTGATCTCCAGGGCCTGGGCGACGTTGGCGGCGACGCTGTGGTTCATGATCTGGAAGAACAGGGTCGACTTCATCCGCTCGAGACTGTGATCGGTAAAGAAGTCACGGAAAAAGTCCTCGCTGGCCTGGGTGCTCCCCACCGTGGAGCCGAGGGCGATGCCGAGCCGCCCGTCGCCGATTTCCTCGGGAGCCAGACCCGACTGGGCGAGGGCCTCCTGGCAGGCGAGGGTGGCGAAGATCGACATGGGGGACATGGAGCGGCGGTGCTTGCGGGGAATCACCTTGGGATCGACCCCGGTGACCGGGGCAGCGACCCGGGTGCGCAGGCCGCCGACACGCGCCATCTCGGCCACGCTCTGCACGGCGCTGCGCCCCTCGAGAAGCCCCGCGAGCAGGGCCCGGGTATCGCGCCCGAAGGGCGAAACCGCCCCGACGCCGGTGATGACCACTCGTTTCAGCGACATTCCAAAACCTCTCTGCGCAGTTGATCGTGGCCGAACAGGTTGCCGCAGGTGAGAAACGCCGAGGTGATCGCCCCGAGCACCCCGGGCGCCGCGGCGGCCTGCCCGGTGAGAAGTACCCCGGGGATGCGGGTGGCCGGCTGCGGATTGTACTGTCCCACCTTGTGCTTGACCCCGTAGAGCCCGCCGGCCGGGCTGCCGCCGAAGTCCCGCAGGGTCAGGGGGGTGGCGGTGGCCAGAACCCGGGCCTGCGCGGCCAGCTCCGGCGCCTGGCGGCGCAGGCGTTCGAGCAGCTCGGCGGCGACCCGCTCCTTGTGCTGCCGGTAACCGGGACCGCGCCGGCTTGCGCCGGGCTCGCTCCAGGCCGCGGTCTCCTGCCAGCTGGCGGGGCAGATGGCCACCCAGCCCGCTGGGTCAGTCTGGCCTCCTGCCGAATTGGCCGCCAGGAACAGAGGGCGCTGGGCCAACTCGCCGCTCCAGGGAGCCTCGGTTGCCTCAAGGCGCCCCAGGATCAGGTTGGAACCCCGCAGGGACTGGCCCCCTCCCGCCGCGTAGAGGATAAAGGCCGAAGCGGTTTCCTCGAGTCCCCCCAACCGCTTGCGGAAGGCGGGTTTCAATGCCCCTTCCGGCGCCATGTCGAGAAAATGACGCGGGTGGGTCGACACCAGGCATTCCCGGCACTCGAGCCGTTCGCCATCGCTCAGTTCCACCCCCTGCAGGCGGCCGGCCGCCGACGTTGTCAAAGATTTGACTGCCCGGCCGAGGACCACCGTGACCCCCGCCGCCGCCAGCCGCGCCTCGAAGGCTTGGGCCAGGGCGGCGCCGCCCCCGGCGATCCCCACCGCCGAACGGTAGTAGAGCGCCGCCACGCTGGCGTGGATGGCGAAAGGGACCTCGCCGGGCAAGACCCCGTGCAGCAGGGTGTGGAGCGAGAGCAGGTTTTTCAGGGCCCGGTTGTCGGTGAGCCGGTCGAGCACTTCGCCCAGGGTCGGCCCCTGGACCACGGCGCTGCCGTCCCACTGCTCGGCCGGGACTTCCGGGTCGAGATAGGGGAGCGAACCGCAGGCCTGCTGCAGGGCATCGAGGTAGGCGGCGATGGCAGGCTGTTCGCCGGGAAAGGCGGCGTTCAAGGCCTCCTGCAGCTGGGGATTGCCGGTGGGAAAGGCGAATTCCCAACCGCTGTCGGTATCGCGGAACCGGTCGAAGCCCTCGGCCCGAAAGGGGTACTTCTCCAACCCCTCGCTCAGTCCCAGGTAACGGAAGAACAGGTCGAGGATCTCCCCCTCGCCCAGCCCGCCCGCGTAGTGAAAGGCGCTGTCGAAGTAGACCCCCTCGCGGCTGAACCCGCGGATCAGGGGAGCCAGCCGAGGCGCCTGCTCGACCACGGCCACCCGGCGCCCCTTACGGGCCAGGATCAGGGCCGCCGCGAGCCCGGAGACCCCGCCGCCGACCACCACCGAATCAAAGGTCATCGGCCGAACCTCAGCACCAGGCACGAATTGGTGCCGCCGAAGCCGGCCGAGTTGCACAGCACATGCTCGGGGGCCCGGTTGAGCGGCTCTGCCAGAATGCGCAGCCGGGCGCTGGCCTCGTCGGGGGTGTGGAAGTTGGCGTTGGGGGCGATGAAGCCCTGCTGCGCCATGAGGGTGCAATAGACCACCTGGGAGGCACCGGACATCCACAGCTCGTGTCCGGTCATCGATTTGAGGGAGGAGACCCAGGGACCCTTGGCCCCGAAGACGGCGTGGATGTTCTCGGCCTCGGCGGCGTCGCCCGCCGGGGTGGAGGTGGCGTGGGCGCAGAGGTAGTCGATGTCGGCCGGTTTCAGGCCGGCGCCGCTCAGGGCCTTGCTCATGGCCCGCTGCAGCCCGCCGTGGCTGGGGACCGAGAGATTCTGGCCGTCGGAGGAGAAAGCGTAGCTCAGGACTTCGCCGAGGATGGTCGCGCCGCGGGCCAGGGCCAGGTCGTAGCGCTCGAGCACCAGCGCCGCCGCCCCGCCGCTCGGCACCAGGCCGTCGCGCTCGGCGTCGAAGGGGCGGCAGGCCGCCTCTGGCTGGTCGATGCGGGTGGAGAAGGCCCCCAGGGCATCGAAGCTGCACATCGACTCCCAGTTGACCTCTTGGGCGCCGCCGCAGATGACCCGCTCCTGGCGTCCCAGGGCGATGAGATCGGCGGCCTGGCCCACCGCGTGGCCGCCGCTGGAGCAGGCCGAACTCAGGGTCCAGCAGGCCCCGCGGGTCTGCAGCAGGGTGTTGAGGTTCATGGTGACGCAGCTGGTCATCGAGCGGAACACCAGCCCGCTGCCGATCAGCTTGGTTTCGCCTTTTTCCCGCAGCAGATCGACCTGCTCGATGGCGGCGATGCAGCTCGAATCGCAGCCGAAGATCAGCCCGGTCTCCTCGTTCTGGATCTCCTCGTCGGCCAGTTTCGCCATACCCAGGGCATCGCTGGCCGCCCGGTAGGCCTGGATGGCGAAATCGGGCATGGTCTTGCGCTGCTTGCGCGACAGCACCGCGCCGGCGTCGAAGCCGCGCACGGCCCCGGTCAGCGGGCTGCGGAAACCAAGCCGGCGGCGCTCCTCGTCGACGACGATCCCGGAGCGCCCCTGGCGCAGGGCCGCGCCGACGGTCTCCGGGTCACTGCCGAGGCAGGAGACGATCCCTACTCCTGTAATGGCAACGCGATGCATGAAATCCCTTTGAAGTAGCTGCTGGGGGCTGCCGGCTCCGCTGGGCAGCGCCGGCAGCGGGGGAAGACTACATGTAGGCTCCGCCGTTGACGGAGAAAACCTGTCCGGTGATGTAGGTGGCGCGCTCCGAGCAGAGGAAACTGACCAGGCCGGCGACCTCTTCGGCCCGTCCGACCCTGCCCAGGGGGATCATGGGGAGAATCCGTTCCTGGGGCAGTTCCTTGATCATCTCGGTTTCGATGAACCCGGGGGAAACCGCGTTCACCAGGATGTTGCGCTTGGCGACCTCCGCGGCCAGCGCCTTGGTGGCGCCGATCAATCCCGCCTTGGCCGCCGAGTAGTTGACCTGGCCGGGCACGCCGCTCTCCCCCGAGGTCGAGACGATATTGACGATGCGCCCACGGCGTTTTTTCACCATGGACTGCAGCACCGCCCGGGTCACATGGAAGAAGCCGTCCAGGTGAACCTGGAGAACCTCCTTCCATTCCTGGTCCTTCATCCAGAGCAGCAGCCCGTCGCGGGCAAAGCCGGCATTGTTGACCACCGAAAAGGGGGTACGCTCCTCCAGCAGCGGCTCCAGGGCCGCGCGCACCGCCTCGCCGTCGGCCACGTCGAAGGGAACCAGGGTACATTCGGCGCCCGCCTCCCGGATCGCCGCGGCCACCCGGTTGGCACCTTCCCGGTCACTGCGAAAATTAAGCCAAATATCGAAACCACTGCGGGCCAAATCGATGGCGATCGCCGCCCCGATCCCCTTGCTGGCCCCGGTAACCAATGCAACTTCCCGTAATCCCATAATTCTCTCTCAAGAACTCCCGAGCGGGGTCAAGGGCCGAGAAAACCGGCACCGAACAACCGCCCCTGGTTAAAAAAAATGTTGTTTGCCTCAATCTTTGACAGTCTTGACTTTCCCCTGGTCATCGAATTCCACGGCGAGGGTGCCGAACCGGTTGGTCCAGTAAACCCAGGCCGCTGATTCCAGAGAGGGGGGCCGGGGGTGCCCGAATACCCGAGGGCCGTTAGCACTCCCTCCCGGCTCATGCCAAGCAGAGTCTTGCCTTCCTGAGTTATCTGCCCCACAAGAGGAAAACTGTCGGATGGCCCGCCTTTTTTGCCACAATCCGCAGGTTAAATGCAATACTTCAAGCGGATGAAATGAAAAAAATATAGCTATTGATTTAGTGACCTTTTCGGTTTAGAAGAAATAGGTGGACGGACGAGTCGCCCCTTTGAAGAGCGGCAATGCACTGTTTTGAATTGTTTTGGCGGATTTACCGGGAGGGCGTTGATGGCGGTCGGTTCCATCAGGTGGGGGAGGATTGCGTTGCTTGGCCTGGGCATCCTGCTGCTCGCAGGATGCGCCGCCACGCCCTACCGGTACGGCGGGGGCCCGGACTCGCAGGCCACCATCTGGCGCGATCAGCCGCAGGTGGAACGGGGGCGCCCCAACCTGTTTCTCGACACCCTCGGCAACATCGTGTCGCTCCCCTCCAAGCTGCTGCTGTTCAGCACCAAGGTGGACAACCACCATGTTTCGGACGAAACCGTTGCCGCCATCGAATCCTACCTGCAGGCCAACGAGCTCGAGAACGTCAAGGTGCGGGTCAACCAGTATGCCCCCGGGGGCGAATGGATCCGCCTGTTCAAGAACCGCTCGATGAACATCTTCTGGCGGGCGACCTTCGGGGTGGTGACCACGGCCTTTTACACCGTCCTCCCCGGGAGGGTGTTCGGCGGGG
This sequence comes from Desulfuromonas versatilis, assembly GCF_019704135.1. Taxonomy (NCBI): domain Bacteria; kingdom Pseudomonadati; phylum Thermodesulfobacteriota; class Desulfuromonadia; order Desulfuromonadales; family Desulfuromonadaceae; genus Desulfuromonas; species Desulfuromonas versatilis. Next base: position 296,549 of record NZ_AP024355.1, on the reverse strand, counting down.
ACAGCTTCAACCCCTTCACCAACACCATCAGCCTGTATTCGGATCACCCGGCCATCGCCCTGCACGAGGCGGGCCACGCCAAGGATTTCGCCAAACGCGAGTACCGGGGGTTGTACGCCAGCAGTCGGATCCTGCCGCTGGTCCCGCTGTTCCACGAGGCCAAGGCCACCGGGGACGCGGTGGGCTACCTGAGGGAGAACGAACTCAAGGAGCAGGAGACGGATAGCTACAAGATTCTCTACCCGGCCTACTGCACCTACATCGGTGGCGAGGTGCTGAACTGGGTGCCGGTCAGTGGCGGGGCTTATTACCTGGTGCAGGTGGGGGCGGTCATCCCCGGGCACCTGGTCGGCCGCATCAAGGCCGCCAGTGTCGACTGAGACGCAGCGCTAAGCCCCCGGGCAGGCGTGCCAGGCCTCGCGCAGAAAATCGCCCACCAGCGGCCCGTGGGTGTAGACGATGCCATGGCCGGCCTCAGCGAGGATCCGGCAGCCATCGACCGGGGGCGGAGCCATGACCCGGTCCCGGCCGCCGTGGATGGCGAACACCGGGCAGCGCGGCGCGCCGGACGGAAAGTAGCTGGCCGCCATCCGCCCCCCCTCCAGCAGCAGGGCATCGGGGGCGGCATCCATCATCTGCCTGGCCAGCGCGCGCATCTGCGGGTTTTCCGGCCCGAAGACCAGCTCGAGGGCCTTGTCGGTGCGCACCAGCGGCTTCAACAGGCGCAGCGGGAACAGCTTGAGGGGAAAGCCCCGCAGGCCGCCGAGCATGCGCAGCCCGGAGCTGTCGAGGGCCCCCCCCAGCAGCACCAGCCCCCGGAGCTGCCGCTGCCGGGCGATCTCGGAAGCCACCATGCTGCCGAAGGAACTGCCGCCGAGCAGGTCATCGCTGCCGATCCCCAGAAGCCCGGCGGTCCGCGCGGCGAAGGACGGCATCGACTCGCCCCTGCCGGGGACCGGCAGACGGGGGGTTTCCAGCGCAAACTCCAGGGTCCCCAGGTTGGCGAACATCCGCTCGTCGGCCCCCAACCCGGGGAGTAAGATCATTCTCGCCATCAGCGTCCCCTTCCGTGCCTGCCATGAGCCATCGACAATCCAACGCGAACTCTACGGGACTTTATACCATGAACCGGATCCTGACTCTGCTCTTTTTCATCCTTCTGCTCGGGGCCGGCCCCGGTGAAGGGCAAACCTCCCCGCCCCCTGCCGCCCCTGCGGCGTTGCCGCAGGGCTTCAGCCAGCAAATGGTGCTGGAGCCGATCTTCCAGAGCCGGGCCCTGATCCTCGAGGGGGGCAAGGAGCATGAACAAAGCGTGATTCTGGTCCACGGTCTCGGGGACCTGGCCGCGCGAACCTGGGACGGCCTGCTGCCGGTCCTGGCCGAGCAATACCACGTGGTGGCCTTCGACCTGCCCGGCTTCGGCCGCTCCGAGAAAAAAAACGCCCTCTACTCCCCGGCGCGCTACGCTGCCTTTCTCCAGTGGGTAGCGGCCCGCTACGTCGACGGCCCCTTCCACCTCATCGGCCATTCGCTGGGCGGGGCGGTATCCCTCTACTTTGCCGGGACCTACCCGAAGGGTCTCGGCAAGCTGGTCCTGGCCGACGTGGCCGGGGTGCTGCACAAGGCGGTGATCACCACCCACTATCTGCAGCCGGACCTGAAGGAGCGCTGGCCCCTGGCCCCCTCCCGCCCCCTGGAACTGCTCGATGGCCTGATCGGCTCCACGGTCCGGGGCCTGGAGGGGCTGCCCCTCGACCCGGATATCCTGCTCGAGAACGAAGCGCTTCGCGCCCGGGCCCTGGGGGGGGATCCGGGCAAGATCGCCGCCCTGGCCCTGGTGCAGAGCAATTTCGGCCCCATCCTCCCCCAGGTCGCGGCGCCCACCCTGCTGCTCTGGGGAGTGGAGGATCAGGTCACCCCCCTGCGCACCGGGGTCCTGCTGGCCGGAACCCTGGCCAACGCCCGGCTCGAGCGGATTCCCCAGGCCGGGCACGTGCCGATGCGCGAGCAGCCGGCGCTCTTCAATCGGGCGGTGCTCGATTTTCTCGCCCAGCCTCCCCCCGCCGCGAACTCCCCTGATCCTCCCGGAAACCGCGATGTCGCCTGCAGGGATCAGGAGGGTTTCGAGCTCAGCGGCAGCTACCGCGGCGTCACCCTGAGCAACTGCCGCAACGCCCGCCTTGTCGGGGTAAGCGCCGCATCGCTTGAAATCGTCAACTCGACTGTTAGCCTTGAAGACTGCCGGATCCTGGGCCAGGAGCGGGGCATGACGGCGGTGAACTCGAAGATAACGGCTACGGCCCTGACGGTGGAGGCGCAGCAGGCGCTGGACTGCGCGAACAGTACCCTGGATCTGGCCGGCGCCAGGCTCAAGGGGACCGAAACGGCGGTGAAAAGCCGGTCGAAAACCACCATCCTGTTCTCCGCCAGCCAGGTTCAGAGCGGCAGCCGCCAATTCCATCCGCACGGAAAATACACCCTCGGGCCGCAGGATCCCCTCTAGGCCAGAGGGAAAGAAAGCTAACCGGCTTTTTCCCACTTCTTGATAAGCAACACCTGCTAAAGGGGAGATCCATGAAACAGAAAAGAATCACCTTCCCCAACGCCGAGGGCCTCGAACTCGCCGCGCTGCTCGACCTGCCCGAAGACGAGCAGCCCATCGCCTACGCCCTGTTCGCCCACTGCTTCACCTGCAGCAAGAACCTCAGCGCGGCGGCCAATATCGCCCGGGCCCTGTGCCGGCGGCGGATCGCCGTGTTGCGCTTCGACTTCACCGGGCTCGGCGAGAGCGAAGGCGAATTCGCCGACACCAACTTCTCCTCGAGCCTGCGCGACCTGGTCGCCGCGGCCCGCTACCTGGAAGAGAACCACGAGGGGCCAAGCATCCTCATCGGCCACTCGCTGGGGGGCGCGGCGGTGTTGCAGGCCGCCGGGGAGATCCCCGCGGTCAAGGCGGTGGCCACCATCGCCGCCCCCGGCCACCCCCGGCACGCGGCGCGGCTGTTCGAGGGGGTCCGGGAACAGATCGAGAAGAGCGGCGAGGCCAAGGTCGATCTGGGGGGAGGCGAGTTCACCATCAAAAAGCAGCTGCTCGACGACCTGGAGGCCCAGGACCCCACCGAGAAGATCCGCAACCTCGACGCCGCCCTGCTGGTGCTGCACTCGCCCCGGGACAAGGTGGTGGGGATCGACAACGCCGCCGACATCTTCAAGGCGGCCATGCACCCGAAAAGCTTCATCTCACTCGACCCGGCCGACCACCTGCTGAGCCGCCGCGAGGATTCGCTTTATGCCGGCGACATGATCGCCGCCTGGGCCCAGCGGTTTCTCGAATCCGCCGAACAGGTCCAGGCCCTGCCCGAGGTCATCGACAACCGGGTCACGGTGCGCACCGGCGCCGAAGGCTTCTACACCGAAATGTTCGCCAACGGCTACCCCCTGGTGGCCGACGAGCCGGTCAGCTACGGCGGCAGCGGCCAGGGTCCCTCGCCCTACGACTACCTGCTGGCGGCGCTGGGGGCCTGCACCAGCATGACCGTGCAGATGTACGCCCGGCGCAAGGAGTGGCCGCTGGAGGATGCCGTGGTGCGCCTGCGCCACGAGAAGATCCACGCCGAGGACTGCGAGCACTGCGAGGAGAAGGACGGCAAGATCGACCGCTTCGAGCGGGAACTCGATCTGAAGGGGAACCTGGACGAGGAGCAGCGCCAACGCCTGCTGGAGATCGCCGAAAAATGTCCGGTGCACCGCACCCTGCATGCCGAGGTGCTGATCGATACTAAGTTGCGAGAGAAAAAATGAGTTACCAAGAGTGGACTTACCTGGATGGCAATGGTAGGTCCAGTCTGCCAAGAAATATTTTTCACCACGAAGGACACGAAGATCACGAAGTTAAAAAAAAAACAATAACTTGGATTTTTGTTTTCAGTCTCTCTTCGTGTCCTTCGTGCTCTTCGTGGTGGCTTGGCCTTTCTCCTGACTCCGGGCAGTTTTTCCGGAAAAACCGCCGAAAGCAGCGCTGGTGCGCCTGCTGCGACCGCATCGCCATCCCCGAGCGCCGCAACCCGCGGCTGCAGCGCAGCTTCATGCCGATGAAATACTGGGAGAACCTGGTGGAGATGAACCGGGACAGGGGGTGAGGACCGCTCAGGCCTCGGCCAGCTCCCGGCGCTGCTCGGGAGCGAGGTTTTCCACGAACTCGCTCATGCCGCGCAGGGTATTGCCGAGGAACACCTGCTCGCGGGCGAGGATGTCGGCGGGAAGCTGCCGGATGTTCCGATAGTGGCGGTCGTGCTCCAGCAGCCAGGCGAAAAAGGCCTCCTCCCGCTGCTTAGCCTCCCAGGTCCGCGCCACCCCCTGCACCCAGAGCTGCAATTGGTCGCGGCCGATGCGCAGATGCTCCACGGCTCCCTCGACCAGCCCGTAATGGGCGAAGACCAGGTAACGGGGCGCCAGGGCGAGCATCCGTTCGATGGAATCGAGGGCCACCGCCTGGATGAAGCGCGGCGGGGTCGCCGGGCGCATGTAGATCCCCTCGGCCACCTCGCTGCGCACCCCGGCCACCTCGCCGGCGAACAGCAGGTCGTCAAGCAGGTAGCAGCAGTGGTGCTGGGCATGCCCGGGGGTCAGAAAGGCGCGCACCCCGGTGGCGCCAACCTGCTCGGCGAAGCCGAGCTGCGCCTCGGGGACCGGCAGGATTTCGCCGTAAGCCTCGGCCAGCGCCCCCAGCACCTTGCGCGTCCCCTGCCAGAGCTTCTCGGGCGCCGCCAGGTGGCGGATCCCCTCGGGGTGGCAGATGACCCGGGCCTCGGGGTAGTGGCGCAGCAGCCCCCCGGTGCCGCCGGCATGATCGATGTGGATGTGGGTCAGCAGGACGTAGTCGAGGCGCTTTACCCCCTGCCGTTCCAGGCCCGCAAGCAGCGTGGGGAGGGTGGAGAGCGGGCCGGGATCGACCAGCAGGCTGAACCCCTCCCCCCGGTAGAGCCAGGAGCTGATGAATTTGCGAAACCCTTCGATGGCGGGCAGGTCGAGGTCGATGCAGGTCAGGCGGTTCAGGTCCATGGGCTCCTCGTGGATGGCTTCGGTTCTTTGCCTCGATTCTGACCCCGGGCCAGCCCCTTTGTCAACGCCGCAGCAAAGCCCCGGCATCCGCTTCGTCGGGGTGGCAGGCAGGGCTGGACAGAGGGCATGGCTGCGCTAAAGTGTTCCCAGTCCCCTTTACTTTTCGGAAGGAAAAAACCATGACGCCAAGCCCATCCGCCTTTGCCCCCGGAGACCTGCTGCTGCTGGTCGATGTCCAGGTCGACTTCTGCCCCGGCGGGGCTCTGCCCATCGAAAACGGCGACCAGGTCGTTCCCGTCCTCAACGGCTGGATCCAGGCCGCGGTCGAAACCAAGGTGCCGATTTACGCCTCGCGGGATTGGCACCCGACCGGTCACATCAGCTTCGCCGAGAGCGGCGGCCAGTGGCCGGTGCACTGCCTGCAGGATACCCCCGGTGCGGCCTTCCACCCGGCGTTGCAGCTTCCGACGGAGGCTGTTGTGGTCACCAAGGGGAACCGCTTCGACCAGGACCAGAACTCGGCTTTCGACCAGACCGGCCTGGCCTTCTGGCTGAAGAAAAAAGGGATCAAGCGCCTGTTCGTCGGCGGGCTGGCCCAGGACGTCTGCGTGCTGGCCACGGTGCTCGACGCACTCAAGGAGGGGTTTGCGGTCAACCTGCTGGTCGACGGGACCCGGCCGGTGACCGAGGAAGGCGGACGGGTCGCCCTGGCGAAAATGGCCAAGGCGGGGGCGCAGGTGATGGGAGGTTGAATCAGCCTGTCTGTCACCAACCGACAACCAACCCGAGAATGCTGAAAACCACAGGCCGCTTTCGTTTTCGAAAGCGGCCTGTGGTCAATCTGCCTCCCTACGCTGGAGGTTATCGGGACTTTTTTCGATAAAGTACCGCCGAAAAATGAAAACTGGAAGTAACTGCAACGGTTCCCACGAGGGGGGTAAACGGTCCTTGAGGGGCACCGAGGACCAATCCCGGAACTGCCGGCCCTGGGGGAGGTTATTCCGGCCCCTTCTTCATCCTCACCGACCTGTCCCGTCGCCGGACCCCCCGGTGATTTCCAAAGCGACTTCCTCATCGAGGATGGTTTGGAACGAGGCGCCGCCGCAGGAGGTCTTGTGAACCAGGTTGACTCTGACCCGAAGCAGGTACTCGCCCGGCAGTCGGCAGGTGACGGTGGTGGACGGGATACCGGGCAGGAGCGCCGGCGGCTCCGGACCTGGATAGGACACCCCTTCGGCGACCACGCTGTACATGAAGCCGCTGGGAAGGCGTTCCGTGGGCGCCTCGATTTCGATGATCAACGGCTGGCCGGCGGCGCCGGAGAACCTTTTGCCGCCGAGTCGGACACCGCCGGACCAGTCGGCTGACCAGCCGGCGGCGGCGCTCCAGGCCAGGATTGCCGCCGCCAGGAAAACCCCGGCTGCGCGGGATCCCCCTCGTTTCAGGTTCAAAGCGGCATGCCGATGTTGGCCGCGGTGGTTGCAGCCAGGCTGAAGAAGGCCATGCGTCCGGCAAATTCACCGAGCAGGATCAGCCATGGCAGCCAGCCGGGGATGCGTCGGGTGCGGGCCAGCACCAGCAGCGGCAGGACCAGGCCGACGATCAACCGCCCCCAGTAGAGAGGCGATCCGAGGTAGGCGCTGCCGGTCAACTCCTCGACCAACCCGCCCGACAGCCAGACGCTCGGCAGCAGCAGATTGAGCGCCAGGGCCAAAAGGAGCGTCGCCGCCAGCACTCCGGCCAGCAGCGGCTGGCGGTTATCCGGGGCAAACCAGGAGCCGAAGGCCGCTCCCAGGGCGAGGGCGGTGATCAGGAACAGGACCAGCGGAACACCATTGGCCAGGGTCGGCTGACTGGGCGGGGCGTAGGCAAATCCCTGAATCGCCAGGGCGACCAGCCCCACCGCCGCCGTCAGCCTGCCCAGCCCGGCGTGACCCCTGCCGCGAAAGCTGAGCCCCGCGGCCACCGTCATCAGAGCCGCCAGCACCATGAACACCAGAATCTCCCGGCTCAGCCAGGAATGCTGCAGATTGGCCAGGGTTCGCAGCGCACCCAGGGGGTGACCCAGATGGAACATGGAGGCCAGAAGCCCCACGCCAAGCAGGCCCAGGGCCATCTGCTGCTCGGTAAAAAACTTGCCGCCCGTCCCTTCGGCGACCGCCCGACCGCGCAGGGCACTCAACATAGCCAGGCCGATGGCCGCCTGGGCCAGCACGGTGAAAAACACCAGGGGAAGTTCCATATGGCTCATCAGGCTTTCCTCCTTATGATTCTGGGCTGCCGCGGGCTGCGGAAACGCACCGAGGGGTTGAGTTTTTTCGCCGCGGGGAAGCCGGGCGGGTAGTGGAGCAGGTCGGCGTCATCCAAAGCGCTCAGCTCGACCACCTGCAGCGCGCGGGTCGGGCAGCCCTGGGCGCAGGCCGGGGTCAGCCCGGCGTCGAGGCGCTGGTAGCAGAGGCTGCACTTTTCGGCCTTGTTCAGTTCCGGGTTGTACTCGGGGGCGCCGAAGGGGCAGGAGCGCACGCAGTTCTTGCAGCCGATGCACTTTTGCTGGTCGTGCACCACCACCCCGTCCTTCTCGCGCTTGCTGTAGGCGCTCACCGGACAGGCCTCGATGCAGCAGGGGCGCTCGCAGTGGTTGCAGGCCAGCGAGTAGAACGCCCGGTCCCGGTGGGGATAGATGGCCTCGTCGAGCGGGTGCACCTCGCGCCATTTGATGCCGGGTTCGAGCCGGTTCTGGTTCTTGCAGGCCATGGCGCAGGTGAAGCAGCCGATGCAGCGGTCAGCGTCGATAAAGAATCCATACTGTTTCTTCATGGTCACCCTCCTCAGGCTCTTTCAACATCGGCAAACTGGTCGTGGGTGGCGATGCCTGGAGCGCCGGTCTTATAGGCGCCCATATCCGCCGACTCGTCGTCGAGCAGGTTCTGCACGTTGAAGTCGCTGTTGCGGAACCAGGCCTCGTACATCAGCAGCACATCGGCCGAGACGTTGTCGGTCAGCCTCGCCTTGAGCCGCGCATCGCCCAGGCGGTTGAACACCCGCACCTGGTCCCCGTCGCCGATCCCCCGCGCCCGGGCCGTCGCCGGATGGATGTAGACCAGCGGCTCGGGGTTGAAGTCTTCCATGAAGTCCAGGTTCTGGAACTGGGAGTGAAGGCTGAACTTGCTGTGGGGCGTCAGCAGCCGCAGGGGTGCGGTGGCCGCCCGTTTGGGCCGGTACTCGGGGAGCGCCTTGTGGCCGTGCTCGGCGGCGAGCGCCGAGCTGAACTCGTACTTCCCCGACGGGGTCTTGAACTTGAAGTCATGCCAGGCGGCGCTCGACGGAATTTTGGCTTTGGCCGGCCCCTGGCGCAGATCCTCCCAGGAGTTGAGGCCGAACAGATCGTAGATCCCCTGGTTGAACTCCTTCTCCATCCATTTGCGCGTATCCAATTCGGTGGGGAAGGTGCAGGAGCCTGGCTTGAGCTCGTTCATCCGCCTGGAGAGCAGGGCGGCGATCTGCACGTCGGATTTGGACTCGTACATCGGCTGTATCGCCTGCTCGTTGAGGCTGAGCCAGTAGTGCCAGTAGCCGACGTTGACCGTGTACTCCTCGAACAAGGTGGTGTGGGGCAGCACGATGTCGGCCTGCTCGACGCTCTTGGTGAAGAACTGATCGACCACCACTACCATCTCCAGGGTGTCGAAGGCCTTCTTCAGCAGCGCGGTGTCCGGGTCCTGGCTGAAGGGGTTGCGGCAGGCGAGCCAGAGCATGCGGATCTGGGGATCCTGGGTCTGGAGGATTTCGCGGCCGAGCTGATTCATGTTGAGGGGGCGGTCGGTGTATTTGGCCCCGCCCTCGCCGATGAAGTGGAAATCCCCCTTGATGCCGGCGCCGTCCACCATCCCCACCGCTCCTTCGGGGGCGGAGTTGACCATGGCGTTGTAGTTGAAGCCCCAGGTGCGCAGGTGCCCGTAGCGGGCCCCGCCGCCGACCTTGCCGATGTTGCCGGTCATGGCCACCAGGGCGTCGATGGCCCGTACGCTGGCGCCGCCGTTGGTGTGGCGCTGCATGCCGTAGCCGATCCAGACCGTGGCCGGGTCGGCGGCGGCAAACTCCTCGGCCAGCTGGCGGATCACCGGCACCGGGACTCCGGACTCCTCGGCGGCCCACTCGAGGGTGACGTTCTGCCGCAGGTAATTGGCAAAGTCCTCGAATCCCAGCGCATGCTCGGTGACGAACCGGCGGTCGATCTTCCCCTTGTCGAGCAGGTGCCGGGCCATGCCCAGGGCCAGGGCGCCGTCGCCGGCGGTGTCGACCTGGATATACAGGTCGGCCTTGGCCGCGGTCTGGGTGAAGACCGGGTCGATGACCACCAGCTTGGCGCCGCGGCGCTGGGCCTCGAAGATGAATTTCATGCTGTGCACCGAGCACCAGGCGGGGTTGGCCCCCCAGACGATGATGTACTTGCTCTCCACCATGTCCTCGGGGTCGTTGCACCACATCTCACCCGTATCGTAGTTCTGCGCGTCGATCCCCGCCGGCCAGCAGGGGGTGCCGACGAAGCGGGTGGTATAGCCCAGCGACGACATCATCCCCTCGACGCCGTAATGGGTGATGCCGAAGTTGCCCGAGTACTTGTCGAGGGCCAGCCCCAGCAGGTTGCCGTCCTTTTCGTTGATCTCGAGGATCTTGCCGGCGATGCGGTCGATGGCCTCCTCCCAACTGAGGCGCTTCCAGTTGCCGCTGCCGCGGCCGACCTGCAGCATCGGGTACTTGATCCGGTCCGGGCTGTAGACCCGGCGGGGGTAGGCGTAACCCTTGACGCAGAGCCCGCCGGCGGTAAAGGACGACTCGCTGGCACCTTCGACGAACTGGATGACCCCATCCTTGACGAAGGTCTTGATGCTGCAGCTGTCGTAGCAGTTGCGCGGGCAGGCGTTGCGGAAAACCTCAAAGGCCTCCTCGTAGCCGATCTCCGCCCCGGCGGTGGCGGCCCGCAGCAGGCTGCCGGGCACCGCGGCCGCAGCACCACTGAGGGCCAGCATCTGCAGAAACCGGCGGCGGCTCACCGAGCTGCCCAGGGCCCTGCTGACCAGATCCTTGCATGAATCCTTCATGTCCCATCTCCCTTTGTGTTGTTCAGGTGATTTCCTGGTGCAGCCAGTCCATCATCAGGTCGGCGGTGGCGCGGATCGTGGCAGGAACCGCCTCGGCCGAGCTGATGCGTCCGGCGAATTGTGGAGCCCATTCGAGCAGGTGCTCCCGCAGAAACCGCCGGTACAGTTCGGCGATTTCCTTCCCTTGCGGGTGGTGCTGCAGCTGCCGCAGGTGCAGGCAGGCATCGATTTCCAGCGCGATGTGATCCTCGGGGAAGGTGCCCCGCCAGGGGGAGCTCAGGCCCACGGCCGCATAAAGGTCGCGGGCTTCCTGGGTCGCGCGGCCCATGACCAGCTCGTCCTTTTCCAGGTAGATCGAGGCGAACGGCGGGGCGATGGGCGCTTTGGGACCGACGAACAGCCGGTTGAAGGCGAACTCGATGACGTCTGGATCTTCCGGTGCCGGCAGACCCCGAAGCAGGGCGCGCAGCCCCTCGTAGGCCTGCAGCATCTCGGCGCCGCTGCGGGCGATGAAAAAATCTCGCAGGCCGCACCCGACCCGGATCGTGGTCGGAGGCTCGGGCTGCGAGGCTGTTTGGATGTTTTTCATGGATTCCCCCTTGGGCCGGCTTACCTCTTGAGGCCTTTTTGCCTCATGATAGCGGCTGAGCCCTGGGAGAAAAAGGGGAGGCCTGGGGGTATTATGGGGTATTTATCCATACCCCATTAGGCTGGGGAGGGGTCAAACTTCGCCGGAAGGCGTACAGGTGCGGCTGGCCAGGAAGGAGTGCAGGTTGATGTCTTTTCCCTGCAGGCCGAGTTTTCTGCGGATATTTTTTCGGTGGGTACGGATGGTGTCGAAAGCCAGGTTCATGGCCTCGGAGATCTCCTTGGAGGAGCAGCCGGCCTGGATGAAACGACAGATGCTCAATTCGGTCCTGCTGAGCTTGAGCATGCCGGCATCGAGTTCCGCATCGAAACCGGAGGTCAGGGAGATCAACTGCTCCCGAATCAAATCCAGGTAACTGGCGCGGACGCCGGCAGCTGGTTCCTGGCGGATTTTATCCAGGGCCGGCAGCAGGTGGGAGCTGATTTTCCGCGAGATATTCTGCTCCAGGTCGCGGCGGTCCGACTCGATGCTCTTCATGACGTTTCGCAAAGTGACGTTCATCTCGTCGGTCTGCGCCTTTTCCCGGCGCAGCAGGTCCTGGGAACGGCTCAGCGCGGCGGTCCTCTGCTCCACCCGCCTCTCGAGTTCCCGCCGGTGGTTGACCAGCAGGGTGATGTCGCTGAGAATCAGCATATACCCCTGGGCGGCCAGAGAGACTTTCGACAGGGGGACGAGGCGCAGGATGAAGACGTGGCGGCCATCCCTGGAGCGGACCTCATGGGGCTCATCAACCGGCAGCGCTTCGAGCACCTGCGCCATGTCCCGGCAGTCGAGCTGCAGGAAACCCCAGAAGGGCCTGCCCAGAAGTTGTTCACTGGAAACGTATTTTTCCGTTTCCGGGTTGGCTTCGCTGATCAGCCCCAGCTCGTCGGTCAGCAGGACCAGGTCCGAGGTGCTGCGGAAGATATTTTCGTAGCGGTTTTTTTTCAGGGTCAGCTGGCGGTTGACCTCCTGCAGCTGCGCCGTCATGTCATGGGCGAGAGCCTGCTCCCAGTCACCGACGAAGACGGTCTCCAGCACATCGCAGACCCGGCGGATCTTCAGCACTGCCTCCAGTTTGGCATCGGCGCTCAGCTCCAGAGTAAGAACCATTTCCTCCAGGGAGTGGATGAGCGTCTTGAAACAGCCGAGGTACATCCCCTCGGTGATTCCCCGCAGCCGGTGGTTGCGGGCGCTTTGGAGCATATAGCGGACCCCGTGTTCCGAGTGCTTCAGCATCGGGGCGAAGGCGGGCACACCTCCCTGCGAAGCCAGGCGCCGGATCGATTCCAGAACCCCCCGGAACGACTCGATGCAATCCTGGCGCTTGGCGGTGGTATGCGCCAGGTAACCGGCCTCGCGCATGTGGTCGGTCCAGGTTGTCAGAAAGGTTTCCAGGTTTGCGTTGAGTTGTTCGAGAAGGGTTTCACTCATTTCGCTGCGAGCTCGCTGACCGGGCGTTGAGTTGCCGATTTATCGAATATGGCCCATGCAATTCGACCATACTAGCTCAACAAGGGCCCCCTGGTACAGTCAACTCCGCGTTGAATTAAGACCGATCTGCTTGATCAGGGCTCCTCCTGCAGGGGTTCCTTGCGCTTATGGGGCTCAATTTTGACCCCTTCGATGGCGGTCTGCCTCACCTTGGTACAGGTCAACAGGTAACCGCCCCACTGCAACTGTTCCCCCTCCACCGGCAGGTGCCCCAACTCGAAGAGAATCAGCCCGGCCAGGGTCTCATAGGGCCGATCCTGGGGGAAATGCACCCCCAGCAGATCGGCCAGGTCATTGAGGGGCAGCAAGCCGTCGACCAGGTAGCCGCCGCTCTTGAGAGGCCTTATACGTGCCGGCTCGCTCTGGTCGTGCTCGTCCTCGATTTCACCGACCAGTTCCTCCAGGAGATCCTCGGTGGTCACGATGCCGCTGACCCCTCCGTACTCGTCGATCACCACCGCCATGTGGACGTGCCGGCGCTGCATGTCGCGCAACAGCTCATCGATTTTCTTCGATTCCGGCACAAAGCAGGCCGGCCGCAGCAGCTTTTCCAGATCGAATCCAGCCCCCCGCACCGCCTGCCCAAACAGGTCCTTGGCGTGAAGAAAGCCGAGAATGCTCTCGGGGTCGTTCCGGTAGACCGGGTAGCGCGAATATTGGTGCTCGAAGACCATCTGCAGCAACTGCTCGCGGCTGTTGGCCAGATCGAGAGCAACCACGCGCGGCCGCGGCACCATGACCTCGCGCACCCTGGTTTTTGAATACTCGAAAACGTTGCGGATGATCTCCTGTTCGCGGGGAGAGACGACCCCCAGCTCGCGCCCTTCGGCCACCAGTTGCTGGATCTCCTCCTTGGTGATAAAGGCCTGACCGCCCTGGGCCCGGATGCCGAGCAAGGTCAGCACAGCGCGGCTCGAGACGGTGAGGAAACAGACCGCGAAATTACCGATGCGGGCGAGAATGCCGATCGGCCGGGCCACCGCCAGGGCCAGGCGCTCGGCGTGGGCCAGCGCGAGGGCCTTGGGTACCAGTTCCCCGAGGATCAACGACAGGTAGGCGATGACCCCAACCACCAGAAACAGGGCCAACGGTTCGGCGGAGTTGCTCACAAACGCCAAGGGCACCTGCTTGAGCACCGGTTTGATCACCTCCACCGCGGCTGCACCGCCGACTGCCGAGGCCAAGGTGCCAACCAGCGTCACGCCGATCTGGACCGTGGCCAGAAAGCGGTGCGGGTCGGCGTGCAACTGCTCCACGATTTGCGCCGATTTGCTGCCCGCGGCCGCCAGCTGGGCGATGCGGCCGCGGCGGACCGAGACGATGGCGAGTTCGGCGCCGGCGAAGAAGCCGTTGGCCAGGATGAGCAGCAACACGATGAAAAGTTCGAGCCAGAGGGTATCCATAACTGTGTCCCTATTCCACCCCGGTTCCGGATGAATCGCCTTCGCCCCCTTCTTTGCGGGCGGGGCTGCCCGGCACCCAACCCTGCACGGCCTCGGTGGTGGCTGCCTCCCTGGGCAGACGACGGGTTCTGACGACGGAAACCAGCATCGAGCCGCCGATGAGCAGGGCAGTCACGAGGAGCGCCGCCTCGGTCGGGATGACCTTGCCGAAGGCCGCGTTGATCAGCATCTTCGCCCCCACCACCATGAGCACCAGGGACAGCCCGTACTTGAGGTAGTGAAAGCGGTGAATAACGCCGACCAGGGCGAAATACAGAGCCCGCAAGCCGAGGATGGCAAAGACGTTGGAGGTATAGACGATGAACGGGTCGGTGGTGATGGCGAAGATCGCCGGGATCGAATCGAGGGCGAACACCACGTCGGTCACTTCCACCAGGATCAGCACCACCATCAGCGGCGTCAGGTAGAGCAACCCGTCGCGGCGAACGAAGAAGCTGTGTCCCACGTAGTCTTCGGTGACGCGAAAATGGCGGCGCACCAGCCGCACCAGGCGATTGCCTTCCATGTCGGGCTCCTGGTTGATGGTCGCCAGCATCTTGCCCCCGGTAAAGATGAGAAAGGCGCCGAAGAGGTAGATCACCCAATGGAAGGCCGCAATAATCGTGGCCCCGGTCAAGATCAGCGCGGCACGCATCACCAGCGCCCCCAGGATGCCCCAGAACAGGACCCGGTGCTGGTACTGGGGCGGCACCGAGAAATGGCTGAATACCAGCACGAAGACGAAGATGTTGTCGACACTGAGGCTCTTCTCCAGCAGGTAGCCGGTGAAGAACTCCATGCCGGCGTCGGCGCCGAGAAAATGGTAGACGCCGGCACCGAACAGCAGCGCCAACACGAAATAGCCCAGGCTCAGCAACAGCGCTTCACGGATTCCGACGACCTTGTCGCGACGGTGAAGCAGGCCAAGATCAAGGGCCAATAGAACCAGCACAAACAGATTGAAACCAATCCACAGCCAGAGCGAATTCACAATACAATCTCCCAACCAGAATTATGAGGGGCGACCAAACCTGCGATCCCTGTTTTCCCAATTTCCTGCTGCCTACCCGAGCGAAAAAAGCCTGCCGCGGTACTGAATCCAAACAAAAAAGACCTTTGCCCGCTGCCATGGTGGCTGCAGTGGACAAAGGTCTTGCAAGGCTCGACGTGACGTCGCAGCTCCCGCCTCCGGGTGGCTGGGCCACCGTCTTGACGAAGTGCGGGCCGGATCAGGTCCGGATGCTACTCCCCTTTTTTGTAAGATCGAGTTTATTCGGAACACCCTGGGATGTCAATGTTCCACCAAAATTCTCCTTTTCCAGTTCAGCCGGAGGGATCTCCCAAGGATTGAGCGCACTAAAGATCCCCGGTTGGCTACCAAGCCCTAATCTATGGGGAAACCAGGCCCGCCGGGCCCTTAGCTCCGGTAACCACACTCTCTGGTTGTCGCCACCAGTCATCAGCAGGAAGGGTGCCACCGGAGGTGATCGGCTGGGCGATCATCGGGGTCGCGACCACCGCCCCCTTGCGGTCGGCCGCGGCCAGAAGGCGCTCGATCGGCTCGGTCCAGCCGTGCAGGGAGAGGCTGAACTGACCCCAATGGAAGGGCAGAAGCACTTTGCCCCGCGGCTCGAGATGGGCCTGCACGGTTTCTTCCGGCATCATGTGAATCGGCGCCCAGGCCTCGTTATCGGCTCCGGACTCCAGCAGGGTCAGATCAAACGGGCCATACTTCTCGCCAATCCTGGTGAGAGAGGCAGGTCAGCAAGAATAGCCCCTTCTCCAAAGCGGGTCGACACACAAGGCTGCTGCTCAACCAGCCTCTTGAAGCTTGGCGAAATTGGCCACGAGCTTGCCCTTGATAGCCAAGGCCTCATCGACGTGGGATCCGCCCAGGTCGAAAGCCGAGACGCCCTGCATATCGGCCTCCCTGAGGACATCGCTTGAAGAGATGGCCCCCAGCCAACAGCCGCCGGCGAGGGAATCCTCCAGAAACCGTCTGTCGAGCTCGTCGCGCACCTTGCTGCCGACGAAAAAAACATTCGCTATGCCGAGATCGGCCGCCAGCCTGGTGACCTGGCGAGCCGTCTGAAGGCTGCGGCGGCCCGGCTCCACCACCACGATCAGGGCGTCGACCGATTCAGCCGTCCCCCGGCCAAGGTGTTCGATGCCGGCCTCCATGTCCATGATCACCACCTCGTCCCTCTCCAGCAGCAGGTGCTGCATCAGCCGCTTGACCAGGGTGTGCTCGGGACAGACGCAGCCGGTGCCCCCCTGATCCACCGTGCCCATAAGCAGCAGGCCGACCCCGGCGTGCTCAAGGCAGAATTTTTCCGGCAGGTCGCTCACCCTGGGGTTGAGCTTGAACAGGCTGCCGTAACCGTCGGCGGCTGCGGTTCGCTCCTTGGCGAGCTCCTTCATCCTGGAAAGGGGGCGAAGCTCCGCCCCTCTATCGGCGGGGATGCCGAGGGAGGAGGCAAGGTTGGCATCGGGGTCGGCATCGATGGCCCAAACCCGGCGACCCTCGGCGGCGAAGGCGCGGGCCAGCATCCCGGCCAGGGTCGTTTTGCCGACGCCGCCTTTGCCGGTAATGGCGATCTTGATCCCCCCGGAGGAAATAGCCTCCCCTGGCGGTTCGTGATGGTGGTTGTTATGACTGTCGCACATCGGTTGGTCTCCTTTTCTCCCGCAGGCGGAGGGCCATGGCCCTCCGCCTGTTCATAAACCTAGATCCCCAGAGCCCTGCGGCGCTCCTGGATGACACCGAGAAGCCGGTCCGCGGCCAGGTCGGGGTTGGTTTCGACCATAAAGTAGCCGCCGAAAAGGCCCCTGGTTTTCTCGGTCAGAATATCGGTGACAGCCCGGGAGCCGGTCACCTGCGGCACGATGCCCAGATGGGTGGGAATCCCCAACGCCACGCTCCAGGTGCCGATGGCCACCGCCTTCTCCGACATGGCTTCCGGCGCCGAGGCCACCAGCGGCAGGCTGTCCAGGTCGACGCCGAGCTTGTTCGCGATCGCCACGGCCACCCCGACGGCGCGGCTGTTGTCGACGCAGGAACCCATGTGCAGCACCAGGGGGAGAGGGCCGCCGAGGCCGGCGGCTTCGCCGACCGCCGTCAGGACCGCCCTGAGGGGCTCGCCGGCGTAGGACTCGGTCGCCTCCCGGGTCATCAGGCCGTTCTTGGCCATGGCCCCGGCGCCGCAGCCGGTGGCCAGCAGCAGCACGTTGTTGCGGGCGAGCTTTTTGGCGATGGTCACGAAGTTGCTGTCCTGGACCGCCTGGGTACTGTTGCAGCCGGCAAACAGGGCGATTCCCTGAATGGCGCCCCCTGCGATACTGTCGATGAGGGGCTTGAGCGGGTCCTCCGGGTCGAGTTTGCTCAAGGCACCGACCAGCGCTTCGGCACTGAAACCCGCCACGGCGGTCTGCTTGACCCGGGGGATGCTGACCCGTTTGGGATTACGCCGTCTGAAGGCCTCGATGGCCAGCTCGATCACCTGGCGGGCGTTCTCGGTGGCGGTCGCTTCGCGGAAAGGGACATGGGTGGCGCCGCTGATTTTATTCTCATCCATGGTGGTGATCATCTGGGTATGAAAACAGGCGCTGATTTCCGCTAAGGAAGGCATGATGCACTGCACGTCGGCGACCATGGCATCCACGGCCCCGGTGAGCAGGGCCAGCTCCTGGGAAAGATAATTGGCCGCCAGGGGCACCCCGTGGCGCAGCATGACTTCGTTGCCGGTGCAGCAGATACCGACGATATTGATCCCCTCTTTGGCGCCGGCCGCCTTGGCTTCCGCCCCCATCTGCGCGGCGACATCGCAGATCACCTCACTGAGTAACGGGTTGTGGCCATTGACGGCGATATTCACGGCGTCCTCTTCGAGAACCCCCAGGTTGGAGGAGGTCACCACCGGCTGCGGGGTGCCGAAGAGGGCATCGGAGAGTTCGGTCGCCAGGACCATGCCGGCATAATCGGCCAGAGCCCCCTTGACCCCGCCGAGGATGACGTTGGTGGCATCGGCGTCGCAGCCGACCGTCGTCCGGGCCATGATCTGGGCGACCACGGCGTCGATGTTGTGGGGCAAGACATGGAGCGCGGCCAGCTTCTCCAGCCGCTTTTCCGTCAGGGTGGCGGAGATCCAGTTGCAGGGTTTGCCGTGGTCCTGGCTCTGGAAGTCTTCCAGTGTCCTCCGGGCGACCTCGGCGGCGATGTCGAGGATCTCCTTGCCTTCGCAGTCGAGGCCGAGGGTTCGGGCAATCCCCTTGAGTTTCGCCTCGTCCTTCACCCGGTAGGAGGGATAGTTCCCCTCGGCGACCTGTTGCAGCGCCAGGGCGATGTGCCGGCCATGCTCCGAATGCGCCGCGGC
This sequence comes from Desulfuromonas versatilis, assembly GCF_019704135.1. NCBI lineage: Bacteria > Pseudomonadati > Thermodesulfobacteriota > Desulfuromonadia > Desulfuromonadales > Desulfuromonadaceae > Desulfuromonas > Desulfuromonas versatilis. The sequence continues at coordinate 278,449 of NZ_AP024355.1, read as the reverse complement.
GCCCGCCGCCATCATGCGACTGACGTTGCGGGCGACGATGGTATCGGCATCGGCGCCGCAGATGCCGCGCTGCGGCCCCTCGCCGAAGGGGTCGATGCGGCAGGGGCCTTTCCAGCAGATGCGGCAACAGATGCCGAGCTGACCGAAACCGCATTGGGGCTGCATCGCCTGGTGGCGGTCCCAGACGGTGGCGATCCCCTCCTTTTTGGCCAGGGGGAGCAGTTCCTCGATGGATGGATCTATGGACTGGTGCAGGCTCATGGGTTCACCTTCCTCAGGCTGAGATGTTTATGGGACAGGGCCAGTTCCGCGGCCCTGGCTTCACGCAGCGCCCGCCGGTAGGCCTCCATATCGACCAGGCGGAGCGACCTGGTCGGGCAGGCCTCCACGCAGGCGGGGGAGGTTCGCCCGCTCCGGGCCCTCCAGTCGGCGCAGAGGTCGCATTTTTTCGCCACCCCGCGGTTGGTGCGGAAGCGACCGTCCGGCTTGTCTTCGGCGGCTACGGACACCGCACCGAAGGGGCAGACCATCACGCACAACTTGCAGCCGACGCAGTTCTTCTCGCGGATTCGGACCTGGCCGTCCTCCTGAACCACGGCGCCGGTGGGGCAGGCAAAAGCGCAGGGGGCATCCTCGCACTGCCGGCACTGCATCGGCATGCATATCCCGCCCGTCAACACCACCTTGTTGCGCGGCCGCAGCAGCTGCCCCCCGGCAACCGCGCCCTGCAGGTCGCCTGCCCCATGAGCCACCGCGCAGGACAGCTCGCAGCTGTGGCAGCCGAGGCACGTCTCGGGGTCGGCGTAAATGATTTGGTTTTCCCGTTGTTTTCCCATCGATCTGACCTCCTCAGGCTTCAACGTCCAGACTGTCGATATAGAGCTCTTTGCCGCTGAGCATCTCCACGCTTGAGTTTGCACAGCCCAGGCAGCGGAAATCGTGGTTTTTCACCTCGAACTGGTGACCGCACCGTCGGCATCGTCCAACGATCGGAACCCTTTGAATGACCAGCTCCGCTCCCTCGACGACCGTCCCCTCGGCGAACACCTCGAAACAGGCCCTCAGGGTCATCGGTTCGACGACGGCGAAATCCCCGATCTTGAGGTTCACCCGGATGACCCGGGGGATGTCGTGCTCGGCAATCTGGCGCTGGATCACCTCGAAGAGGCTGCTGACGATGGCGGTTTCATGCATGGGTTCCTCCTCCGGACCTCAGGCTTGCACTGTCCTCGAACCTTCATCCCGGGGTCAGGGTACTTCGGGCCCCGGCCCCGGGTCTGTCGCTTGGCCGACACTCGCAAAGGTCTGTTATGGGACGGCGATGCGGGGCCTTCGCTACCGCTCGGTGCAGGAGATGCAGGGATCGATGCTGTTGACGATCAGGGCGATATCGGAGACCTTGTCCCCCACCATCATCGCCTGCAGCGCATCCCAGTTCATGTAGCTGGGCACCCTCCATTTGAGGCGCTCGGGGATGTCCGTGCCGTCGGTGCGCAGGTAGTAGATCAGCTCCCCCCGGGGGGCCTCCGACTTGGCGATCGCCTCGCCGGCAGGGATCTCCGGCAGGGTATCGAGGCAGATCGGCCCATCGGGCATGTCGGTGACGCACTGCTGGACCAGGGCCACCGCCTGCTGCGCCTCGCGCAGCCGCACCTTGGCCCGGGAGAGAACGTCCCCGCCGGCTTCGGTCTGCACCGCGAAATCGAGCCGGTCGTAGGCGGCGTAGGGGCTCTTTTTGCGCACGTCGTAGTCGATCCCCGAGCCGCGGGCCACCGGGCCGACCACGGCGTAACGCAGCGCCTCTTCCTTCGGCAGCACCCCGACCCCCTCGGTCCGCAGGCGGACGAAGCGGTTCCCGCTGTAGAGCTCGTAGATCTCCTCGAGGGGCTTTTTCATACGCTCCATCTGCTTCCAGAGATAATCCGAGCGTTCCCCGTCGAGGTCGTACTTCACCCCGCCGATGCAGTTGGCCGCCAGGTCCATGCGGTTGCCGTAGATCGCCTCCTTGACGTCCTGCATGATCTCCCTGGTCTCCATCACGTGCTTGAACAGGGAGTCGAAACCGATGATGTGGCCGAGGATGGCGCAGTTGAAGAGGTTGGAGGCGATGCGCTTGACCTCGTCGGCGATTACCCGCAGGTATTCGGCCCGCTCCGGAATGCGGATGCCGGCCAGGTTCTCCACCGCCATGCAGTAGGTGCAGGGGTGGCTGTTGGAGCACAGGGAACAAAGCCGCTCGGTCAGGGTGATGTTCTGGTAGAGATTGCGCTTCATCACCAGGGCCTCGAGGCCGCGGTGGACGTGCCCCGCGGTGATGTCCAGCCCCACCACCTTCTCCCCTTGCGCCTCGATGCGGAAATACATCGGCTCTTCCAGGGCCGCATGCAGGGGGCCGACGGGGATCGTATACCGGCTCATTCGCTCTTCTCCTTGCCGCTGCGGGCCATCACCGCCTCCCAGAGGGTTTGGCTGCCCGCGCCGTTGGTGAGGGTCGAATAGGGGATCAGCCGATCGAAGACCGCCGGCTCGATGGACTCGTCGAGAAAGAGCCGCCGCGGGTTGGGATGGCCGATGACCTCGATGTCGTAAAGTTCCATGAATTCCCGTTCGTTCCAGTCGGCGTTGCGAAACAGGGGGGTCAGGGAGGGGACCTGCGCCTTCTCCAGGGGGAGGTCGATGGTCAGGGTGAGGGTGGTGCCGTCGAGGTCGAAGTGGTAGGCGATCTCGCGCCGCCCCTCTGCCCGGTAGCGTTGCGCCAGATAGGCCGTCACGGTGCTGAGCCGCCCGCCGAGTCGCGACAAGGCCTCGGCTGCAGGCAGCAGCTGGGCACTTTCCGGCAGCCGGCACCAGCCGGTTTTCACCCCCTTGTGGTCGGATTTCCAGTCGATGGCGAGCGACGCGGACAGGGCCCGCTCCAGCGCCTCGTTTACCTGCACGTTCAGATCCTGCATTTTTTGGCTCCCGTGATTGCGGTTTTGCGGCGGCAATCGGGGCAGAGCCGCCTCAATCGGTCGATATCCCCGTTGGTTTCGCCATAGGCCCGGCGCATCAGCTCCCTTGCCACCGGGATCATCGCGATTCCGCAGCCGAGGCAGGAAACCAGAGGAACGGTCCCCTCTTCCACCATGGCGTATTTCTCCGCTTGCCGATGGGCCAGGTGCCAGTCTTCGGTAAGGGCGATGGCACCGGTCTGACAGTAGTGCCGGCAGAGGCCGCAGAAGGTACAGCTGTTGTGCCAGAGGGTGAAGCGCAGCCCCGACTCGCTCTCCCCGAAGCGGATGGCCCCCCCGGCGCAGACGTGTTCGCACATGCGGCAGCCGACGCAGGCCGAGGCGTCGAAGCGGACCCGGCCGCGATAGCCCTTGGGGGTTGACGTTTCCCCGAAGGGGAATGGGTCTGTGGAGGGCCCCTGGATCAGGTTGCGGGCGAGAACTTTGAGAAATGAAAACATGGCGGATGCTCCCCTCCCCGGCTAGAGCCTGGTTCCCCAGATCTTGATCGCCTCGCTGATCCCTTCGATGATCGCCTGGGGGCGCGGCGGACAACCGGGGACGTTGACGTCCACAGGGATGTACCTGTCGATCGGCCCCTCGATGGCGTAGCTGTCACGAAACACCCCGCAGGATATGGGGCAGATCCCCACCGCCACCGTCACCTTGGGGTCGGGGATTTCCGCGTAGAGCCGCAGCACCTTCTCCTTGACGCGGGCGGTCAACGGGCCGGTGATGAGCACGATATCGGCGTGCTTCGGGCTGCCGCAGTACTTGCAGCCGAGCCTCTCCACGTCGTAACGGGGAATGCAGGCGGTGGTCACCAGTTCGACGTCGCAGCCATTGCAGGAGCCGGCATTGATGCGAAACAACCAGGGGGACCTGCGGGCGACTCTCTTCAGGAAGCTTTTCACGGCCAACTCCTTGCGATCAAAACCAGAACGAGGCTCGAAAGGCCGAGGAACACCGGCCACTTCCAAAACAGACCGAAAAGCTGATCAATGCGAAGATGGCCGCATGTCGCGCGGACCAGGGTCAACGAGACCAGCATCAGCAGGAGGCATTTCAGGACAAACCCGGCCAGGCCGACCACCATGCCCTCCCCTGGCCCCGGCGGAAAGAAAAGGACCACCCCCAGGCCGAGAACCGCCACCGTCCGCAGCGCCTGCAGGATCAGGTACAGCCCCAGCACCGGTTTCGGGAATTCATGGGCGGGAGCCTCGACAAACTCCGCCTCGGCGCCGCAGAGTCCGAATGGCCCCTCCCCGGCAAAGGCAGGAATAAAGAAGAGATAGGTCAAAAATGCCGGCCACAGAGCCGGGGTGAAAAGCAGCGGGCCCTGCTCCTGCTGGAAGCGGACGATCGCCGCCAGCGACCAGGCAACCGTTTCTCCGGAACCCGCCCCGACCTGCAGGCCCACGCTGAGCAGCACCGGGAGCAGGGCCCCTGCCCAAATCAGCACCAGGGCAAGCTCCCGGGAGAAACGGACCGGCCCAAAGTGAGCCCCGGAAAAGCGCTCGCCCGCAACCAGGGCGACGGTCGGCCCGGCGAGGAGCAAACCAATCTCGGGCAGGCCCAAAAGAAAGCCGCCTCCCCCGTGGATACCGGCGCTTAAAACCGGCACGGCGGCTAAAGCGACAGCAACGATCCCCAGAAGGATCGCGAGGGCGAAAATGCCGCCCCTGTCCCGCGATTGCCCCGGGGGGCCCGGGAGCGACAACTTGCCCAGGTCAAAAACAGGCTGCAGGATTGGGGGACCGACCCTGCGCTGCAGGCGGGCAGTCACCTTACGGTCGACCCCGCTGAGCAGCAGACCCAATAGCAAGGCGAAAACCCCGCCCGGAAATATCAGAAGCTGAAAAATCACTTTCTCTGCCACCAGCCGACCTCCCCTTTCTTTCGTCGAGGGACAACCGGGCGCCTTGGATTCGCAACTGCGCCCTTTAGTGGCTACTCTAGTCGTGGAGGCGTGGTAAGTTCTGTCGGCAGGGCGACAGTTTGGAAAAATCGGGGAGAAATAAGAACGGCCCGCCGGAAATTCCAGCGGGCCGGGAATGGAAAAAATGAATGGGGGAGAAGAATCAGGAGAGACTGTTCCAATCCTGGAGCAGGGCGATATCCCTGATCAGCAGCGTTCGGCGGTCGAGCTTTTCAAGAACCTCGGACTTGATCAGGTCGTTAAGCAAGGTGGAGATGGTCTGGCGAGTGGTGCCGACAAGCAGGGCGATTTCCTCCGTTGTCAAGCCAAGTTCCACCGAGACCCCCTCAGGGTGAAGCTGCCCCCTGTCCTCGGTTGCGCTGACAAGGAAGTCAAGCAGGCGCTGTCTCGCATCCTTGAAGGCCAAGCCTTCTATGATGGTAATCGAGTTCTTCAGAAGCTCACCGAGAACCTTGACCATAACCAGGGTGATCTCCGGGCTTTCAACAATTTTTTGCTGAAATTGCAGGGTGTTGCCCAACAGAACGACCGACTCCTCCAGGGCTTCGGCAAAGGCCCTGGTATGAGTACTGAAAATGTCACCGGGCTCCAGCAACGCCAGGGTGAACTCCCTGTCTTCATAGGAGAGAAAAACCCGCAACCTCCCGCTTTTTACGATGAATAGCCGATTGCCCTCATCGTAAGGGGTACAAACTATGGTCTTTTTTGCGTATCTCTGCTCCTTGAAACCCTTGGCGATTTCGGCATACTCGGGCGAATCGAAGAGCCTGAGAAGATCGACATGGGTCAGTTTCATCTTTGCGGGCATGGCCATTTCTTCCAGAAAAGAGTTCAAACACCTTTGCACCTTACCATCCGAGTAAATCCTATCGCAACTCTCCAGTCGGGGAAGACTCCAGCACCCGGACCGAATGAGGGAACGGCAACAGGTTTCGAAAGGAGGGAGAGAAAGAACAAGGCCGCACCCTTTTAAGGAAACGGCCTTTGGATTTTTTGCCCGTCCGCCCGGACGGGAGTGGGCACGGACCCGGAGATCTCCGGTTGGCTACCACGCCCTAATCTATGGGAAAACCAGGTCTGCCGGGCCCTTAGCTCCCGCAACCACACTCCCTGGTTGTCGCCAAAGAAGACCCTCTGCCCTTTGCCCCGAATCACCCAGGACGCCCAGAGGGTCTTGTTGCGCACCAGCCACCGCCCGGGGAAATGCCGGGCCGAACGCAACAGTCGAGTCGCGGGATGGCCACCGGCGAGGTGCCGCGGCCTTTGCTCAATGCCTTCCAGAGGCTGCGTAACGACGCAGTCACCACACCTGGGTGCCGCGGCCGGTATCCAGCGCTCAGTTCCCGCTTGCCGGGTCGGCCATCGCGTAGTCATTCATCGAATGCAGCACCATTGACGCGATCTGGACCAAACCGCCGCCGGCCGCCTGTTGAATCTGCCCTGCAAACCCGGGTGATTTTATAGTGACACAAGCAAGACTTCTCAGGCTCAGGCGCGACTGCCAGGTAAATCGTTTCAAGGGCGGCCATGTGTTTATTTTATTTTGATAAGATAAATGGAAAAGACCGTCGGGTTCATTGTTTCAGAATAGCCTCTTTTGCCTATGGACCAGCGCCATTACAAATCTATCCAAATGGCCAACACGCTCGCTCCCGCCGTCGGCTGGCTTCTCAGCCTGCCGGGACTGGTAGCCTTGGTCATCCATGCGGCCCGCACCGGCAATGGCTGGCATATCGTGAGTTGTTCCATCTACGGGGCAAGCCTGGTCCTCTCCTACGCGGCCTTTACCCTTTATCACGTTTTCAAGTTCCATGATCGTTGGGGGAGGATCTTCAAGATCCTCGACCACTCGACCATATATCTTCTCATTGCGGGGACCTATACTCCGTTTACCCTGGTTTATCTGCGCGGCAACTGGGGCTGGACGCTGTTCGGCGCGGTGTGGGGGCTGACCGTTCTGGGCGTCATTTTCAAAATCTTTTTCGTTCATCGGTTCAAGATTCTGGCGCCGCTACTCTATCTGTTTATGGGCTGGCTGCTCATCTTCGCCATAAGGCCCGCAATCGAGTTGATTCCCGGCCCGGGACTCCAACTGCTTCTGGCGGGAGGCCTGTTCTACAGCTTCGGTCTGATTTTTTACGCCTGGAAGCGGCTCCTTTTTCATCACGCCATCTGGCATCTTTTCGTTCTGGCCGGAAGTGTCTGTCACTATTTTGCCGTTTTTTACTATGTCATTCCACCCGCCGGCACCTGAATTCCTCCCTCTTTCAGCGAGGACTCTCCGCGTTTAGGCCCATCCAAACCTCCCCGGGGAAATAATCGAGAGCGGCGCAAAACCCCTCGGTCAGGAGGCCGGGGCAACGGCATCCGTGGCCAGGATAATTTTGTCGTCTTCTACGCAGATTGCCTGGGTACTCTTTCCCGTCAAGCAGACAGTTAAAAAGTAGAGTTTTCAGCGGGTAATGAAAAATAGAAAGTGCTCCCTTCGCCTAATTTGCTCTCAACCCAGATGTGTCCCCCATGGGTTTCTACCAGCAACTTGGCGATATACAGACCCAGGCCGACTCCGCTGGACGCTTGGGAGTCCCTGACCTGAAAAAAGCGCTTGAAAAGGCGAGAACAATCTTCGGGGGTGATCCCCATTCCGTGGTCGGTGATGGAGATAATGATTTCCCCCCCAACCTTACGAGCCTGGATAATAACCTTGCTCTCGGGCGGTGAGAATTTAGCGGAGTTGCTGAGGAGATTCAGAAATATACGCTCCAGGCGACCAGGGTCTGCCGATACGGAAGGCAAATTCTGGGGGATTTGAGTTATCAGGCGGTTCATGTCAATGATCTCCTGAGATCTTTGCAGAAGTGACCATACAAAGGTTTCAAGGTTGATGGATTCTTTTTCCAGGTGGACCTGACCGCCTTCGATGCGGGCGGTATCCACCAGATCCTGGATCATTCTCTCCATTTTCTCGGTGCCTTCCAGAATCCCGTCAACGTTCTGCAAAATGGTGCCCCTGACGCCGCCCTCCCGAAGGGCGTCCTTCAGCATTTCTGCATGTCCCTGAATCACCGTCAGCGGGATTCGAAGGTCGTGGGCCACTGTATGATGAAAGGTTTTATTCCGCTCTTGGAGTTCATGCTGTTCGGTAACGTCGGTGAAGACCCCCACCACACCGTCGAAGTGCCCGGCGGCATCGAATAGTGGTGCGGCATTGGTGGAAATGATTACCCTCTCCCCGTCGGGCCGCTCGATGATCAGCTTCAGGCCATAGACGCCCTTGTTCTCCTGCAGCACCCGCTTGAACGGGGTTTCGTCATTGGGAAGGCGCTCTCCCTTTAGCGTTGAGAGCTTCCAGGCGGCATGGTCAAAGGTTCGCTGAAGGATTTGACCCCGGGGAACGCCCAGGATGCTCTCCGCGGCTGGATTGGCATAGGTATACCTCCCCTCTTTGTCCAGGGTGACAATTCCATCGGTGGCTGTTTCCAAAATCCGCTCAAATTTGGCCAAACGGGCACCCTCGGGCAGAGTTTTTTCCTTTGGACACATCCTAAGCCTCACTCTCTAATGGACCGGATTGCGATTGCTGGGGTCAGAAATCCCTTGCTGGCTTATAAGGCTTCGAAATTACTTGAAAAACAAACGCGAACTCGGCTACTGAACAAGGGCGGCATTCATTGCAAAATATAACGCTCGCAGATGATTCGGAAATGGTAGCCGTAAATCGCCAGGGTGACGGCGTGAGGAAATAATCGCGGCCGCTTTAAAAGGGTCCAGAGCAGGACTTTCCAGAAAAAAAGGCGCTCCTTGCCCAGTATCCCGAGGCGGTAAAGGGCATGGAACAAGGCCATCTTGTAGCCAAGGCTCATCCTGGATCGAACCATTGGGGGGCGGTATTCCTGCAAAAAGGCTTTGACGCGCTGATAGTAGCTTTCGGGTGAGTAAATCGTCCGCAGGATCATTTTGTACCCCTCCTGCAGGGCGTCCAGGTCCATCTTTGGAATCATGTTGGTCGATATGCTGACGTTATCCCCCGTCGAATCAGAGAGAAGGCGACCCTCTCTTTTCAGACGTTCGTAAAGCCTCGTGCCCGGAAGCGCCTGCAGCAGGCCGACCATCGCCGTGACGATCCCGCTTTTTTGAATAAAATCGATCTGGCTTTGAAAAATGGTCGGAGTGTCGCTGTCGAAACCGACAATGAACCCCCCTTGGACCTGCAACCCCGCCGCCTGCAAGCGCTTAACATCCTCGACCAGGTTTCGGCTCTGATTTTGCCGCTTGCCCGATTCGGCAAGACTGGCTTCGTTGGGCGTTTCAATACCGATGAAGACCGTGTCGAAGCCAGCCTCGACCATCATTTCCACCAGTTGCGCGTCGTCGGCCAGGTTGATGGAGGCTTCGGTGTAAAAGGAAAGCCCGCCCCTGTTCTTCTGCCAGGCGATGAGGGCAGGCAATAAATCCGCCTTGAGATGCTTTTTATTGCCGATGAAGTTGTCGTCGACAAAGAAAACGCTCCCCCGCCATCCCCTGCCATAGAGGAGGTCAAGCTCGGCGATCACCTGGGCAGTGCTCTTGGTGCGGGGCTGGTGACCATATAGGGCCGTTACGTTGCAGAATTCGCAATGGAAGGGGCAGCCCCGCGAATACTGCAGGCTCATGGCGGCATAGCTTCGGATGTCGATCAGGTCCCACAGGGGAGCGGGCGAATTCTGAATGTCTGCGAACGCGGAGGTCCTGTAGACGCGCCTGGCCTCGCCCCGGGCAAAATCGGCCAGAAAGGGTGGCAGAGTCAACTCCCCCTCATTCAGGACGAAATGATCAACCTCCTCGAACTTCTCACATTCGCTCGTAAAGAGCGGCCCCCCGGCGATAATCCGGATCCCGGCTGTTCTGCACTGGGCAATGATTTGACGGGCCGACTCCCTTTGCACCAACATGGCGCTGACAAATGCTGCGTCAGCCCAGGCCAGATCCTTTGCTGTAAGTCTGGTGACATTCAGGTCAACCAAGCGCTTACCCCAGTCGGGCGGCAATATCGCAGCAACCGTGAGAAGTCCTAACGGAGGCGAAGAGGCTCTCTTGTGAGCCAGCTTCAGCGCATGCTTGAAACTCCAGAAGGTATCCGGAAACTCTGGATAGATTAGGAGGATGTTCATTTTGGCAGACTCCAAGAATATCATCAAGATTATCAAAGAGCGCCGGTTCTTCAATTCAAAGTGATTTGACTCAAATTAATGTAACCCGCAATGGACTTTCGATCGGATGGGACTGAAGGGGGGAAGACTGCTGTTTTTCTAATGCCCTAGCTACAGCGGAGACAGGCGACCACGCTGTCCATAACCGTAGAAGGTCGGAAGAGGCAGGGAGGCAATGGGCAGATTGCCTCCCTGTCTGTTGTTAATTCCTCAGATAAATCTGGTTCTGTTTTTTGGTTGGGCCTCAAATAGGTCGGAATGCCCAGAGACAAACCTTACCCGCAGTTGCAGGCGGAACAGTCAATACCGCTTTCACATTTCGCCGGAATCAAGCTTTCCTTCGCCCATTCGGTGATGTCCGGGGAAAAATGGAGGTAGAGGTCGTCGCTCCCGGCAAGCGGAATCCAGTAGGTGTCAAGAACGGCCCCCCGGAAGTCAAAGTATGCCACGAGGCGCTTGGCGCTCTGGTCGGTAAGCGCCTGGTTAGCAAGGCATACTTTGTGATACTCTTTTTTCCCCATTTCGACACAGCGAACCCCGGTGGGATAGCCTTGGTCTTCGGCTGTTTTGTTTACCTCCAGGATGGTCCGGTCCTTATGGATCAGCATCACGGGGAAGGGGAAGTTGTCGGTGAAAAGGTGAAAGTTTTTGCGAATCTCGTCACTGATTTGATGCGTTGCCATGGGTTTTTGCTCCTTCTGCGTCTTTTGCGCTTTGCCGGTGGCGTTGCCAGGTTGTAGCGAGGCTGGTTGAGAGTCTAAGGGTTCTTCAGAACAACCGCGAAGAGGATGTCTAGGAACTCGCGAACGGGTTTCGGGGATTTCATCACCTTTGAGCGGAGTACCGCCCCTTCCCATCCCGAGAGAATCAGACCGGCGACCATGTCCGGGTCGAGCGACGATGGAAGTTCCCCCACCTGCTGTGCTTCATGCAGGCAGGCGGAAAAACGCTCGCTCCAAGAGGCCAGAACGGTGTCAAGGCGATTCCTTAGACGCTCGTTCTGCGCCGCCAACTCCTGCGCGAGATCACCGATAAGACAACCGGTGTTAAAGCTGTGCGACTCGAGCTGCGCCAGCCCTTTTTCCAGAAAGACCCGCAGACGGTTGAGCGGCGTCAACGTATCATCAGAAAGGAAAACATCGAGGCGCGCCAGAAATCTTTCCGTAAAGGCCTCAATGATGGCCAGACCGAATTCTTCCTTGCTTTCGAAATGGTGGTAGAAGGAGCCCTTCGGCACGCCCGCCTGCTTCAGCACGGCACCAATACCGGTGGCGTTATAACCCTGGGCGCCAATCAACTCCATGCCGACTTTGATCAGTTCAGTTTTGGTGTCGCGTTGTCTTGTCATGTGGCCAGAGTAGACCGGTCGGTCTAGGTCTGTCAAGGAGAAATTTCTTTGTCGACTGATGACATAGGCAAACCTCATGATCCTGAGCACAAATCCGGAGGCTGGAATGATTTTCTCGGCAAAACAGATTAATCAAAACCTGGAATGAAAAATCAAAAAAAGAAAAGAGACCCTCAACGGGGGAAAAAGCAGTAACCCCTATGTATTTAAAGGGTAGAATTGGGTTGTGATCCAGAAGGAACCTCGCTATCCCCCGCTGAACCCGAGATCTTTCGAAGAATTCTTCGCTGGCTGGCGTCGATTCCCGCCCTGAGACCGGGCCGGGATCAGCATTTTGGCTTGGAAAGGATGGCCCTGCCATGACCCAGGATCAAACAATCATCTTCGCCATTCTGGCAGCCACCATCGGGCTTTTTCTCTGGGGACGCTGGCGTCACGACGTGGTCGCCCTGGCGTCCCTGCTGGCCTGCGTGTTCGCGGGCCTGGTGCCGGTTGAAAGCGCCTTCGTCAGCCTCGGGCACCCGGCGGTCATCACCGTTGCCTGCGTGCTGGTGCTGAGTTCCGGGTTGCAGGCGACCGGGGCTGTCGACGCGTTCGCCCAGCGCCTTTTGCCCCAGTCAGCGGGACTGCTGCCGAGCATGGCCGCGCTCATCGGGCTGGGGGCGCTGCTCTCGGCCTTTATGAACAATGTCGGGGCGATGGCTTTGTTGATGCCGGTGGCCATCCAGGTGGCGTCCAAACATGAGATCCCTCCGGGCCGGGTGCTGATGCCCCTGGCCTTCGGCACCATCCTCGGCGGCATGACAACGCTGATCGGCACGCCGCCCAACCTGATTGTTTCCGGCTTTCGCGCCGAAATCGGGGTGGGCAGCTTCGGCATGTTTGATTTTTCGCCGGTGGGCCTGGCCGTTGTGGCCGTCGGCGCGGCCTTTATCGTGCTGCTGGGCTGGCGCCTGGTGCCGGTGCGGCAGGAGGCGAGCGGGATGAGCTTCGATACGGGCACCTATTTCACCGAGGTTCGCATCACCGCCAAAGCCAAGGCCGTGGGCAAGACGCTGCGTGAATTCGAGCAGGGTATGGAGGAGGCCGATGCCCAGGTTGTGGGCATGGTGCGCAACGACTTTCGGGTTTCGGCTCCCAACCCCGCACGGGTGCTGCGCGAGGGCGACATTCTGGTCATCGAGGCCGACCCCGAAGCCCTGTCTGGCGTTCTGTCGAATCACGATCTGGAGTTGGCGGAAGATGTTCGGGTGGCTGCAGAGGATGCGGAGAAGCAGGGAGGGACGCCTGATCCCGAGGTAAAAGCCGACGATGCAAAGAAAGATTTCCAGGCCCACGAAGTCGAGCTGCTGGAGTTGGTCGTAATGATAAATTCAGGCCTGGCCGGGCGCTCTGCCAGCGACATCCAGCTGCGCACCCGCTTCGGCCTGAATCTGCTGGCCATCTCCCGGCAGGGACGGCGCTCAATCAAGCGCCTGCGTACGGCGTCGCTACAGGCCGGCGATGTTCTGCTGATGCAGGGCGCGCAGGAAGCCCTCTCCGGATTTGCGGCTACCTTCAACTGTGTGCCCCTGGCCGCGCGCTCCATCAGTATTCCGGACAAAGGCCGGGCCTCCATCGCCACGGCGGTGATGATCGCGGCGATCGGCGGCGCCGCTTTGGGTCTGGTGCCTGCGGCGCTCTCTTTTGCCGCAGGGGTGCTGGTGTTCATGCTGCTGCGCATTGTTCCGCCGCGCAAGGTTTATGAAGCCGTCGATTGGCCGGTCATCGTCCTGCTCGGCGCGCTGATTCCTGTTGCCGGCGCCATGGAAACCACGGGGGCGGCGGATCTGCTGGCGCGCAACCTGCTGGAAAATATCGCCCAGGGTCATCCGGTGGCGGCGCTGGCGCTGATTCTGATTGTCACCATGACCCTCTCCGACTTCATGAACAATGCCGCCACCGCCGCAGTGATGTGCCCCATCGCCATCAGCACCGCCGCGCAGCTTGGCCTCAATGCCGACACTTTTCTCATGGCCGTGGCCATTGGCGCCTCCTGCGCATTTCTCACCCCCATCGGGCACCAGAACAACACCCTGATTCTCGGCCCCGGCGGTTTCCGCTTCGGCGACTACTGGCGGCTTGGCCTGCCCATGGAAATTCTGGTCGTCGGTGTCAGCCTCCCCATGCTGCTCTGGATCTGGCCGTTGGGGTAAGGGGCGCCCATTCAGAGCGACCGGATCCCGGTTCTGATCCTCGACAGGACCTGACGACCCGCAAACTCGGCCCAGGCGCGACGAACTCAAATTGAGCTTCGAGTTGCCGGACCTTGAAGGCATCTTGGTCGAAGTCATCAGCTCCGAGAGGGAGAGGAACTCGAGGTCCTTGGCCGCAACGGGCGCTGGTACCTGCCGCACATCGATCCTATCGAGGGCCAAGAGCCCGCGAAAGTGGCGGGGCAGTGGCAGCTGCGCAGCTTGCTGTCCGAAATCTCCATCATCCCAGAACGTCAGGCGGATTCCGGAGGGACTCTGCCGGAGGGTGAGGGCCGGTCCGTCTGCGCGCGCGGGGATGGCTTCGCAGCATTGCTTCAGCCGGCAGTTGGGAATTCGGGTGTCAGATGCTGGACGTGGTGATAGCCGATGTTGCCCGAAAACCATCGCAAGAGCGGAGGCAACCTGTAAAAAGAACTGTCTTTGGGCCTTGCTTTTCGAAAGTCGAACGTGCTACGGTGAGATTACTTAAGCAAGTTTGTGTATGATTTTTGTTGCTCACCAGATGGACAAAGTGTCTGTCTGGGTTAATAACACAGGCCCACTTGGGCGTGTGTTTTTTTAATTTGGGCAGTCGAGATTTTCACAACAACAGAGTTCCCATACGGGAACGCGGAGAAGAAAATGGCAGAAGGCACAGTGAAGTGGTTTAACGACGCAAAGGGCTTTGGTTTCATCGAGCAGGACAATGGACCTGATGTGTTCGTTCATTTTTCTGAAATCAAGGGCGACGGTTTCAAATCTCTCGCCGAGGGAGATCGCGTGAGCTTTGACGTTACCCAAGGCCAGAAAGGTCCCCAGTCGTCCAACGTACGCAAAATTTAAGCAGGATTTTGCATAAACTCGTAAAGGGCCTCGCGTAAAACCGCGGGGCCCTTTTGCTAAAATCCGTCAGTTCGTGAAACCGGACTCCAGTCTACAAGCATGAACGTGTACGAACCGCCAGCCGAAAGAGGCAATTAATGGCCAGAAAACCGAATTACGGATATGAGAAGCGCCAGAAGGAGCTCGTAAAGAAAGCCAAAAAAGAGGAAAAGCAAAAACGTAAACAGGAGAGCGGTTCTCAGCAACGGTCCCAGGACTCTCCGGAGCAAGATCAATAGCTAAAATGCAATACACCCCCCTCAACACGTCGCTGAATATCTGAGCCACGATCTGCTGGCTCACCTCATTTTTCCCAATTGGGGGAGGCAGTGCCAAGATGCTTTACGAACTGGCCTTTACCAGTGGTTGCATAGGCATTCAGCGAACCTGGGACATCCTGCTCTTTCGGCGACTGTCCGCTCATTCGACAATCACAGGCCCTCTGGGCGAAATCCAGCTAACAGTCCCGGATAAGTTCTCTTTGATCGAAAAACCGGATCCCACAATAAATCGGCTAGAAAGAGGAGCAGACGGCGATCCATTTCTCCACCGATTTCTTCAATCCCTAGATCCCCGATTTTCCCTTAATCCACATTTATATGGAAGGAGTTGCCATTGGCCTCTCTGGACTTCGAACTTGAAAAACGCAATTTTAGAAAATATTACGAAAACAACCGGCAACTTTTTGAAAAAGCTAAAAACTCCTATATCCGCACTATTAACTCACTGATAAGGCAGTCTGATGTCGGTGAGGTGACAAAAATAGAGGGCCGGGTCAAAGACAAAGAAGAGTGCATCAAAAAATTTCAGCGCAAATACCAGATCAGACTTGAAGCCGATGAACAAACCTACGAAATCAAAAATTACATTTCCGACTTGATCGGCATTCGTATCGTCTGCCTTTATGAAGACCAGATCGCTGTGGCGTCAAATGTATTGAAGAATCATTTCAAAATCATCGACGTCTCCGACAAGATAGCCGCTATCGAGAGCACTGAGGATTTGTTCGGCTATAAGGGCCTGCACATGGACCTGGCCCTTACCGAAGAGATGGCGTCCTTATCGAAATACCAAGCATTTGCAGACTATCCCTTCGAAATTCAGATCAGGTCCATGATTCAGGATGCCTGGAGCGTGCTGGACCACAGGATCAAGTACAAAAAATCTATCCCCAATGATCTCAAGCGCCGAATCAACGTCCTTTCGGCCCTGTTCGAAATGGCCGATCGGGAATTCAAAGAGATTCGCAACGCCACCATGGAGCTCATTCATCAGGAGACGGTGGCTCCGATCAGCGATGCTCTTGAGGATAGCAGTGAGACGGTGGGACAGGCATGGACGGAGGCCAGCGGCAAAACAGTCAATGCCTTCAACTTCCTGCGTGTCGCGGGCCATTTCTTCAAAGATTTCGAGTTTGAAGACTACAAGGTAGATAACTTCGTCCAGGATATCCTGAAGTTGGACAATGCCTTCAAAAAGTCGGACCTGCACAAAAGTCTGATCGAGAATTTAAAAACCGTCAGAAATTATCGCGATGATTTCATGGCGGCAAACCCTGAAAATACCTTCAGTCCCTATACCTCGATCAGGCACTGCCTGTTTCTCTACAACCCGGCAATCTTCGGCAGGATTCTATCCAAGGGGCCGCTGGCTCGGTTTGAAGGTTGGCTCAAAGGATTTCGGGCCAACCTCCGGTAATTTGAACTCGGAAGCCGAAAAAAAAAGTCAGGCTGCCCTATCCGCAAGCAACCCGACCCCTTTAAACGTCCCCAATCCAAGCGTGCCCTCTGTTCAATTACCCCCGCCATAGAGTCCAGGCCAGGACGTTTTTATCGGTACTCTGGGTAAACTTCGATTTGCATGTCTGACACTGGTAATCCTGCTCCTCAAAGCCTCGGGGTTTTTTCCCTTTGAAAATGCGGAGGTCATCTACTTTTATTAAATATCCATGCGGCTTGGCCTTGTGCGATTTCTTTGATTGCTCTTCACACTGATCGCAAATTTCCATTTTCATCTCTTTCTACCCGTCTCTGGCAACCTCTTCGTCTAACTAATCCCGCCCAAGAGAGCTGCCCACCGGGCCGGACTATTTGCAGCGCATCGTTTTCTTGCCGTCCTCAAAGAGAATCTCAACCTTTTGTGGTCCGGCCACGCGTTGAACAAGCCCAAGACCGAAAACGGGGTGGTTTACCAGGGCCTGGACCTTGTAAGCAGCTGTCATGGAATAGTTGGTCGCCTCTGCGCTGTTCATGCCCGGTCGCAGGACTGCCCACTCTTTGCGCTCGGCGACTTTCGGGTCAGCGGTTTGTCGCCCGGCAGGCTTTTTTGCCGTGATGGGCGGCCGATACTTATGCTGTCGATTGCATTTGTTGCACTGCACTTTGACAGGATCCTTTTCAGCCATAGTGACGATGATGTGGCCGGTATTCTTTCGGCATTTAGTGCAGCGGGCTTCAATCGGCGCACCGACCGAAAGCGTAGTGCTTTTCATGACAAGACTCCCTTACTTGGAACCAGCCAAGACATGTCCAATAAAAACCAGGGAGATTGCTGGCATCTACGGGGCGGCTTGACAATTGGCGTGCCTTGAGAACCAGGCACGAACATCGAATCTCTTCACCCCGCAATGGACATCTCCGTACGGCGTGAAGGGTGGGGCGGTTTAAGAGGATAGGATCTGGCGTGGGTTTGATATTTAACTATACACGTGTTCCCGACGAAAAGATACCGGACGAGAAAAAAAGAAGAGCGGGGGCCTCAGGTTGCCTGGCCGATCCTGTCCATCTATTATCGAGCCCAGATGACAAACGGATAGAAGTCTCCAATTGCCTCAAGCTGTTCTTCTCTGGGACACTGTCAAACTCCGGGAATACTCCGTGTCCGTACTGACCTAGGACTTCTAGTTTGCCGGAAATTTGACTGTTTTCCCGAGGGCAGGTCCCGGGGAGGGGATCTGGATATATGGCGGACAGTTGAAAAAAAAAGGCCGCTTCCAATTAAGGAAACGGCCTTCTAATTTTTGGCTCCCCAAAGTAGACGAAGGTGGGCAATGGGAAAGAAATATCAATATCAAACGGGGCTTTTCTTAACTAGCCAAGCGAATTTATTGCTGCCTGGTTTCGCGCAATTTTGCATATTCTTTCAGGCCTAAATGAACTTTAAATCGATTGGCTGAGTTGTCATAGCCTACCTCTGGATCAGTATACTGAAAGGCCCAAGATGACCCGCCATATCCACTTCTGCGCTCATATCCAATCACAGAAAATTTATACAATGTCTGCAATGCTTCTTCAGAATCTATCGTGTTTCCTTTTGTCTTTCGACGGCTGTATTCTGAATCAAATTCTGAACGATCGAATGTTATTGTACTTATAGCGGAACATGCTTGAAGAGCTTCTTCCCAATTAGGCCAATGCGGAAGAATTTCGTCATCTAACTCCAATTTGAGATAGCTGGAATATCTTTCTCGAGCATCAACAATGTCAGGATTAGTAAAAATACATGGATCTTCGTCGCGTATTTTTGCAAAATGCAAAGCTGCATTTAAAAATGCAATGATATCTCTTGGCCTAAGAAAGCTTCTGGCTAGAATGTGATTCCATTTAGTCTGTGAACCTCGCATTAAATCATCAGTTGACACATCCTCCCATGAAACGTCCCTGCCCAATCTTGCACTTAGTCTCAAATTTACTAACTCATTTAAGCTTTGAGATGTCCATTCAACCTTTAATGCTAAACCTTGGCTTATCTTATTTTTGTCCGAAAACTCTAAATCGTCCCAAAGATCGGTCCTTAAATAAATTATTGGGCTAAACTGAACAGTACTTTCTCTCATTTCTCGGCGGATTTGACGCGCAGCCAGTATTAATCCAATAATCATCCTGCTTCTGTTTTCATCAAATTCTGCAAGCCCTTGGTCCAATTCATCAAAATGAAGCATGAGGGGGCCAAGGCTCTCATTTTCTGCGATTGCCCTAGCACTACTTAGAATAGCCTCAGAAAGCGCATTTAATTCGAGTCCAAGCTGAAGATCCCCTCTCCCCCTTTCCAAGTCCACTCCTCCTAGTGCATTGCCCAGAACTGAAGGGGCGAAAGAGAATTTCGATAATTTAATACGACGCGGTCGAAGGATGTCGGAAAGCTTAGGGTGCGGGCCTCCGTAGTTCTCGTTCATAAAATTAGTTAAATTAATTACTTCTTGGTACTGGGGCCTTTCAGATTTAGACAAAACAAGCGAGGCAAATTCTATTGCTATCAAATACCTCCATGATGATACATATGCTTCGATTTCAGAAGCTCCTCTATCCACTCGCTCGGAATGCAAATTCCAAGGATATCCTCTTAAATTAAGGGGTTTTGAAAGTGACCGATGACCACTTTCAGTAAAGTGACGAACCAAAGCAGTTTTTCCTGCTCCCTTTCTGCCGAGAATAATAAAAACCTCATTTTGTTCTAATTTTTGTACTGCATCAGTGGTTACAAAGTACTCAAGAACTGCGTCTTCTTCCGCAGACACATCGCCAAATGTTGATAGACTGCTTAGAGAAACCGTCATCGGCATACCCCTTCCGTCTAGTCCCCCAACTTAGTAACACGGGGGCTCAGAAATACATTCGAAAATAAATCGTCCTCGCTAAGGGTGGCTGAGGCATGCCCCCTCATGACAATCCATCCTTTTACCCCTCTCATTGCAATTCGTCAATTTTTTTATTTTTCCCGTCCGTCCATAGGGAAACGAGCCCAGCGAGTAGGGGGAGCGGCGCCAAAGAGTCGCGCAAGGCTCCCCCGTTTCCCTGTGGGCGGCCTTCAAAATTTCATTGACAATGGAAATTCAAAAAATTATCCTGAATTTCACAATGACATTTTTGGAATTTTTGGAGACTTTATGGACCCCAAAGACCTTCTGGCAATCTGGACTGCTCCTGACCATTCCAAGCTCACCCCCCGGCAAATTTCACTTCGGTTGCCTATTCAGGTCGCCGCGAAGATTAACGCCCTGTGCGACATGTATCCGAGAAAAACGAAAACCGAAATTATTGGTGACTTACTAGCAACAGCGCTTGACCAGCTTGAGCAATCCCTTCCTAGCAAAGAAGGGCGCCTCATGGGGCATGATCCTGATACAGATGAGCCGGTCTATGAAGACCTGGGTGCTCGGGGAGTCTTTTTTGATCGCACACAATTTTATCTCAAGCAATATGAGGATGAAATAGCAGATAAAAAGGGTTAATCCATGGACGAAGCGTTTCAATGCCTCTTGCAAGGAATTGATACTTTGCAATGTGCTTACTTCCTTGCACCGCATGGGAAGACCGAACTTAATTTCCGGCATATGGCTGAGGTAAAGGAAAGTATCAGACAGGCCAAAAGCAAAAGCCCTGCGCCGTTTCAAGCGGGCGGCAGGGGCTTTTTGCTTCAACCCTACGGAACGGCCTCCGGATATCCCTTTGTACTTGAAAATGAAGATTTCAAGATCGAATGCGGTGAGTTTAATAAACCCAACTTCTTTGTTACCTTCCGTAGCCAAGCCCTCTGGCGTGAATCTGCTTGGTTGCTTCATGACAAGTTCCTTAAGTGGGCTCGAACTGCAGGCTTCGCCCCCTATCGGCCAGAATCCCTTTCCCGAATAGATTTCAGTTTTGACTATCACCTGCCAACCATCGATTTCAACGAGAACAGCTTCAAGAGTCGATCAAACAAGGATAGCCAGTATCGCGAAAATGGACGAGTACAGACGTTTTCATTTGGAAAAGGGGACGTAGTCCTTCGGGTCTACGACAAGGTAGCGGAGATCCAACAGCAAAGCAGTAAGGTTTGGTTTTTTCTCCTTTGGGGAATAGATATGGACGTTTGGCGAATCGAGTGGCAGGTTAGAAAACCTGTACTCAAACGATTTGGCATCGCCACATTCGAGGATCTCCAAGATCTCCAAGGGGATCTTCTCCGATATTTGGCTTCCGAGCATGACACCTTGAGACAGCCGAACGGCGACAGCAATGAATCCCGCTGGCCCCTGCATCCCCTTTGGAAGGATCTTCAAGCACGGATTGCTGATTTGAAGAACCAAGGCGTGCACCGAGTAATCGGCATGCCTGCCGTCCTCGATGAGAGGATGCAGAGGATGGCCATTAGCATTTTTGGGTACCTCAAAAGAGTGGCAGCAATTCATTGCATCCAATCTGGCAAGGCCATGGTAGATGCGGAGCAGGCTCTGTGGAAAATGGAACCTCTTTTGCGGGAACTATATGAACCGCTTGCATGGCAGGCGGATGTGAAAAAACGAATTCAGGAGATGCAGCTGGGACAATGGTAGGCAGGGAGCAAATAGAGCAACTCCTTAGTGCTCGTCTGAATCGCCTTCTGCTGGTGGCTGAGGCGGCATTGCCGGCTAGTCAATTCCAGGCGTTTCGGAAAATTGCTCTCGACGAATTCGGTAGAAGTGGTATCGGCAAGGAACTGGATCGGATCTATGGCACGGCAAGGCAAGGCACGGGCAGGAATAGAACAGGCTAAAGAAGGGGTGCCTTATGAGTGTCTAGATCTGAAAATGAATTTTCCCTTTCGGCAACCGATATGCCTGAAATCAGCCAGGAGGAACTATCCCTAGTGGAGGCTCACCTGGGGGATCTGATCGGGATGGTACTTCGCCAGGAGGAAACGGAGGAATAAATGATCGTCGCTCTTTATGCGAGGGTATCCACAGGAAGGCAGGCGGAAAAAGAGCTGTCAATCCCGGACCAACTGCGACAAATGCATGACTGGTGCAAGGCGCAGGGGCACTCGATTGCGGCCGAATACGAGGAGCCGGGAGCATCGGCCCTGGATGATCGTCGGCCGGTCTTTCAGCAGATGATCGCTGAAGCGTCCGCCTCCCCCTCCCCCTTTGAAGCAATTATCGTACATAGCCTGTCCAGGTTTTTCCGGGATGCGCTGGAGTTTGGCCTTTACGAGCGACAGCTGAACAAGCGAGGGGTGCAGATCATCTCCATCACCCAGCAAACAAGCGCGGACCCTGCCGGGGAAATGGCTCGTAAGATCTTTAGCCTTTTTGACGAATACCAAAGCAAGGAGAACTCCAAGCACACCCTGCGAGCCATGAAGGAGAACGCTCGGCAGGGTTATTTCAATGGCAGCAATCCCCCTTTTGGCTACAGAGTTATCCCTGTGGATGTTCCTGGACGAAGAGGAAACAAAAAGCGGCTGGAAGTCGATCTCTCCGAAGCGACCATCGTTAATCGGATATTCAACCTTTACCTGCAGGGGCATAACGGCAAAATCATGGGAGTAGCCGGAATTGCCGCTCACCTGAACAATACGGGAATCACCCGCCGGGGCAAGCGATGGAGTAAATCCTCCGTCTATGACCTCCTGACCAATACCGCCTATGTTGGCGAGTTCTATTTCAATAAAAAACAGGGCAAAACCAGGGCCAAGAAGGACAAGGAAGACTGGGTCATGATGAAGGTCCCTCCGCTCGTTGAGCGTGGGATCTTCAACAGGACCCAGGCCCTGAAAGAACAGCGCTCCCCGGAAGTAACTCCGCCCAGAATTGTCAATTCTCCCACACTTTTAACAGGGCTGCTCAAATGCTCCTGCGGGGCGCGGATGACACTCGCCACCGGCAAGGGCGGTAGGTATCGCTATTATAAGTGCACTTCTCGGATCAATGCCGGGCCGGGCGCCTGCAAGAGCGGTAATTTGCCGATGGACAAGCTGGATCAACTGATTCTGGAAACCGTGGCGGATCGGGTGTTTACTCCTGGTCGGATTGAGGCCATGCTCAAGGAGTTCCGGGATCGGCTGAAAAATGCCAGATCAAAGCACGATGATGCACTTAGTAAGCTCAAGAAGGAACTGGATGCGGTCCAGGCGGCAACAGATCGGCTATATGAAGCGGTGGAAAACGGCTTTCTTCCGATGGACCTGATGTTAAAAGAACGAGTGCACAAGCACCAGGCCAGACGGCAGGAAATCCTTACTGAAATGGCCGGGCTGAGGCGGCGAGGGGAAATGCCTCTTTCCCAACTTGGGCCGAAGAAAGTGGAAGCGTTTTGCCGGGCACTTAAGGAGAAGCTGCAAGACCGCTCGTCCCAGTTTGGCAAGGAGTACTTACGATTGCTGGTGGACGAGATTCGGGTAGAGGGGAAAGAGATCCGCATCCGCGGAAGCTATGCGGCATTGGCGGGAATGCTGGAAAAAACAAAAGCGGGACTGCCCGAAGGAGTGCCCGCTTTTGATAGTGATTGGCTCCCCGGGCCGGACTCGAACCAGCGACAGGGTGGTTAACAGCCACCTGCTCTACCGACTGAGCTACCGGGGAATGTGTGACAGGTGGGGAATATAAGGGATTGCCCCTCTCATGTCAAGATTTTTTCTGAACCCTTCAGGTTTTTAGCGCCCGCCCTTTTTCAGGTCGATGAGGATCAACTTGGCGACGGCCTTGAGCGTCTCGAACACCCCCTCGCCGGTGGTGGCGCAGGCTTCATACTCGGGCACGCTGGTGGGGTTGAGCAGCCTGCTCAACTCGTCGACCGAGGTGACGTTGGGCAGGTCGCGCTTGTTGTACTGGATGACGTAGGGCAGGTTGTCGAGCTGGTAGCCCTGCTCCTCGAGGTTGTCCTTGAGGTTTTCCAGGCTCTCGATGTTGGCGTCGAAGCGCTCCTCCTGCGAGTCGGCGACGAACACCACCCCGTCGACCCCCTTGAGGATCAGCTTACGCGAGGCGTCGTAAAAGACCTGCCCGGGGACGGTATAGAGATGAAAGCGGGTCTTGAAGCCGCGGATCTCCCCCAGGGCCAGGGGCAGAAAGTCGAAGAACAGCGTCCGCTCGGTCTCGGTGGCCAGGGAGATCATCTTGCCCTTGGCCTCGGGAGCGGTCTTCTGGTAGACGTACTGCAGGTTGGTGGTCTTGCCGCAGAGACCGGGCCCGTAGTAGACAATCTTGCAGTTGATTTCGCGAGAGGCGTAATTGATGAATGACATAGGCTACCCCATCAGCGGAAAAGATTGTCGATGTCGTCGTCGGTGATTTCGGCGAATGGGCTCTGGAAATCTCCGGCTTTTTCCAGGTCGTCAGATTTTTTTGACAGGTCTTCAAAAATCTGCGCCAGTTCGTCACTGGCCTTTTTCACCCGCAGCCGCACCAGCCCCAAGGAGCTGCGCTGATCGAAAATCACCACCAGGATGACCCGACCGGCGACGATGGAGATGTGCAGATTGTCCTTCTCTCCCTCGTGAAAGAGGATGGAGAACTCCTTTTCACCGATCAGCTTGGCCAAACCGCCGGTCGCAGCGATGTTGCCGGCGGTCAGGGAGGCAAGGCTGGTGGTGTCGAGGTGCTCGGATTCGCCAACGGCCGAGATGAGCTGCCCGTTTTTGTCCACCAGGAAAATCACCTTGGAATTGGATTCCCGCAGCAATTTTTCGATGACGGCGTTGATCCGCTTGAACTCCTCGTCATACATGACGAAGGAAGATTGAGGGCCAAACATTTACACGCTCCTTGCTCGGGTTGCCGCGCCGCCCGTTTTTATAGCATCTAAACCATGGCGCTTCAAGGGTTTTCGCGGGTCAATATTATGCAACCCGCATACCAAAAAAAACTCCCGGCGGGGGTGCCCCGCCGGGAGTTTTTACTGCCAGGGCCGCGGCCCTATTTTTTTGCGCTGAAGCTGGCCTGGATTTCGGCCAGGCTCTTGTACATCTGGAAGCGGGCCTGGGTCACCCGGTCGCCCTGCTCCATGAGCTTCTGGGCGATCTCGGGATTGGCCTTCTGCAGTACGCGGTAACGGTTCTGCTTGCCGGCGTATTCGGAGAAGGACATGGTGGCGTCCTTGCTGTCGAACTGCAGGGGGTTTTTCCCCTCGGCCGCCAGGTCGGGGTTGTAGCGATACAGCGGCCAGTGGCCCGAGGCCACCGCCTCTTTGCAGCCGTCCACGGCGGTCGCCATGTTGATGCCGTGGGCGATGCAGTGGGTGTAGGCGATGATCAGCGACGGCCCGTCGAAGGCGTCGGCCTCGATGAAGGCCTTGATCGCCTGGGCCGGGTTGGCCAGCGAGACCTTGGCCACGTAGATGTTGCCGTAGGTCATGGCAATCATGCCGAGGTCCTTTTTCGGCATGCGCTTGCCGCCGGCGGCAAACTGCGCCACCGCGCCGAGCGGGGTCGACTTGGAGGCCTGCCCGCCGGTGTTGGAGTAGACCTCGGTGTCGAGCACCAGCACGTTGACGTTCTCGCCCGAGGCGAGCACGTGGTCGAGACCGCCGTAGCCGATGTCGTAGGCCCAGCCGTCGCCGCCGTGGATCCAGACCGACTTCTTGACCAGGTAATCGGCCACCGACACGAGCTGCTTGGCGTCGGCGTCGGGGCAGCCCGCCAGCCCTTCCTTGAGCTTGGCAACCCGCTCGCGCTGCGCCTCGATCCCTTCCTGGGTCGTCTGGTCGGCACCCTGGATCTCGGCGATCAGCTTCTCGAGCCCGGAGACCTTTTTCAGGTGCTCGGCGGGGATGCGATCGAGCAGCTCCAGCGCGTAGGCGTTGAACTTGTCGATCGCCAGGCGGAAGCCGTAGCCGAACTCGGCGTTGTCCTCGAAAAGCGAGTTGCTCCAGGTGGGCCCGCGACCGTCACCCCGGGTGGTCCAGGGGGTGGTGGGCAGGTTGCCGCCATAGATGGAGGAGCAGCCGGTGGCGTTGGCCACCAGCATGCGGTCGCCAAAGAGCTGCGAGCAGAGCTTGACGAAGGGGGTCTCGCCGCAGCCGGCGCAGGCGCCGGAGAATTCGAACAGCGGCTTCAGCAGCTGGGTCCCCTTGAGGGTGGCGCGGTTGACCAGCGCCGGGTCGGTCTCGGGCAGGCCGAGGAAGAAGTCCCAGTTGGTGGCCTCCTGCTCGCGCAGCGGCGCCTGGAAGGTCATGTTGATGGCCTTGTGCTTGGGGTCTTCCTTGCTCTTGGCCGGGCAGTTATAGACGCAGGCGCCGCAGCCGGTACAATCCTCGGGAGCCACCTGCAGGGAGAACTTCTTCCCTTCCAGGCCCTTGCCCTTGGCGTCGACGGCCTTGAAGGCCTTGGGCGCGCCCTTGAGCTTGTCGCCATCATAGATCTTCATGCGGATGGTGGCGTGGGGGCAGACGAAGGAGCAGATGCCGCACTGGATGCAGATTTCCTCGTCCCACACCGGGATGTCGATGGCGATGTTGCGCTTCTCTACCTTGGCGGTGTCCGTGGGGAAGGTGCCGTCGCAGGGCATGGCCGAGACCGGCAGCGTGTCCCCGACCCCGTCGATGATCGGGCCCAGAGTGTTGCGGACGAACTCGGGCACGTCCTTGCCGAGGCCGGTCTTCATTCTGATCTTGCTGTCGGCCTTGGCCGGGATCTTGACTTCTTCGATGTTGTTGGCGCCGGCGTCAACCGCCTGGTAGTTCATGTTGACGACCTTCTCGCCCGCCTTGCCGTAGCTCTTGACGATGGCGTCCTTGATCTCCTTGACGGCCAGGTCGAAGGGGATGATGCCGGAGATTTTGAAGAAAGCGGTCTGCATGATGACGTTGATGCGGGGGCCGAGGCCGATCTCGTTGCCCAGGCGCACGCCGTCGATCACGTAGAACTTGAGCTTCTTGTCGATGATCTGCTTCTGCACCTCCAGCGGCAGGTGCTGCCAGACCTCGTCCTGATGGTAGGGGCTGTTGAGCAGGAAGGTCCCGCCCGCCTTGAGCTTGCCGAGCATGTCGTACTTCTCGAGGAAGGAGAACATGTGGCAGGCCACGAAGTCGGCGCTGTCGACCAGGTAGGGCTTGCGGATCACCTCCTGGCCGAAGCGCAGGTGGCTGGTGGTCATGCTGCCGGCCTTCTTGGAGTCGTAGACGAAGTAGGCCTGGGCGTTGAAGTCGGTGTTGTCGCCGATGATCTTGATGGAGTTCTTGTTGGCGCCGACGGTGCCGTCCGAGCCCAGGCCGTAGAACATGGCCTGGTAGGCCTTGGTGGGCACCTTGAAGCTGGGGTCGAATTCCAGGTAGTTGCCGGTGACGTCGTCCTTGATGCCGACCACGAAGTGGTTCTTCGGCTTGGCGGCGGAGAGGTTTTCGAACACGGCCTTGGCCATGCTCGGGGAGAATTCGTAGGAGCCCAGGCCGTAGCGGCCGCCGACGATGACCGGGTAACCGTCGTAGCTGACCAGCTTGTCGGCCATGGCCTCGCCGATGGCGGTGCGCACGTTGTGGTAGAGCGGCTCGCCCATGGAGCCGGGCTCCTTGGTGCGGTCGAGCACGGCGATCTTGGTGGCGGTTTTGGGCAGGGCGGCGGCGAAGGCCTTGACGTCGAAGGGCAGGAACAGGCGGACCTTGAGCAGGCCGACCTTCTCGCCCTTGGAGGTGAGGTATTCCACCAGTTCGTGGACGGTGTCGCAGCCGCTACCCATCATGACGATGACGCGCTCGGCGTCGGGCGCGCCCACGTAGTCATAAAGCTTGTACTGGCGGCCGGTCAGCTTGGCAAACTTGTCCATCTGCGCCTGCACGATGCCGGGGACTTTCTCGTAGAACGCGTTGACCGTCTCGCGCCCCTGGAAATAGACGTCGGGGTTCTGCGCGGTGCCGCGCAGCTTGGGCCGGTCGGGCGAGAGGGCGCGCTCGCGGTGGGCGCGCACCAGCTCGTCGCTGACCATGTGGCGCATGTCATCAAAGCTGAGCTCGTCCACTTTCTGGATTTCATGGGAGGTGCGGAAGCCGTCGAAGAAGTGCAGGAAGGGGACCCGCGACTCCAGCGTGGCCGCCTGGGCGATCAGGGCGAAGTCCATGACCTCCTGGACGTTGTTGGAGCAGAGGAAGGCCCAGCCGGTGGAGCGGCAGGACATGACGTCCGAATGGTCGCCGAAGATGGACAGGGCCTGGGCGGCGATGGCGCGGGCCGAAACATGGAAGACCGTGGGGGTCAGCTCCCCGGCGATCTTGAACATGTTGGGGATCATCAGCAGCAGCCCCTGGGAGGCGGTAAAGGTGGAGGTCAGGGCGCCGGCCTGCAGGGCGCCGTGCACGGCACCAGCGGCTCCCCCTTCGGACTGCAGCTCGACCACCTTGGGAATGGTCCCCCAGATGTTCTTTTCGCCTACGGCGCTTTTGGCGTCGCAGATCTCCCCCATGACCGACGAGGGGGTGATGGGGTAGATGGCGCACACCTCGTTGGTCGCATGCGCCACATGCGCGGCGGCGGTGTTGCCGTCGATGTTGACCAGATTGGGCTTTCGGGACATGTTTCCTCCTTTTTCCTTGGTTATTCTCAAGCCTGAGACAATGAGGGCAATGCGGCCGGAAAGCTTCGCCAACGACCGAATCTACACCCTGTAAAGGACTACATGAGGGGACGATCCCCGAAGATAAAAAAAACGGCCATAACGCGCCGATTTTTCGAAAATAGCAAGTATACGGCAGGAAGAAAAAAAAACAACCGGCTCAGATCTCGCGACGCCCTTCGACGGCACGGACCACCGTGGCCTCGTCCACATACTCCAGATCGCTCCCCATGGGGATGCCGTGGGCCGGGCGGCTCACCCGGATACCCAGCGGGTGGATCAGGCGGGCCAGATAAAGGGCGGTCGCCTCGCCTTCGACCGTGAAATTGGTGGCGATCAGCACCTCTTCCACCGGGCTGTCGCGGAGCCGCGCCAGCAGCTCAGCCACCTTGAGATCCTCCGGGCCGATCCCGTCCAGAGGCGAGAGGGCCCCGTGCAGCACATGATAACGCCCCCGGAACGAGCGGCTGCGCTCGATGGCGATGAGATCCTGGGGGTCTTCCACGACGCACAGGATCCGCTCGTCGCGCCCGGCATCCGTGCACAACGGGCAGGGGTCGCTCTCGGTGATATTGAAGCAGACCGAACAGTAACCGACCCTGGTTTTAAGCTCCAGGATCGCCTCGGCCAGCGCCTGCGCTTCGCTGGTGGACTGGCGCAAAAGAAAAAAGGCCAACCGGGTGGCGGTCTTCTTGCCGATGCCGGGAAACTTGCCGAGTTCGGCGACCAGCCGGGCCAATGACGGGATGGAGTCTAGCATGGGTTTCTTTTAGATTCCAAGCATTTAAAATGCTGTTCTATTTATTTTAAGGTGACCAAATTTTTCCGTAACAAGCTTTAGAAAAAATAAAATAAATTGGTCTTACCAGGCGAAAGTAATACCATGCGTGGCGTATACGAAGCAAGGATTTTCAAGTTGGCTCAATTTTTTTACTCCGGATAAAAATCTGCCTCCGTCAGGCCAGGCCGACGGAGGCAGATTTCAAGCACGCGGTATGGCTGGCGCCATCAAAACATGCCGGGGAGGTTGAGACCACCGGTAATCTTGGACATCTCCTCCTGCATCATGGCCTGGCTCTTTTTCACCGCCTCGTTGACCGCGGCGATCACCAGATCCTGCAGCATCTCGACGTCTTCCGGATCGACCACGCTTTTCTCGATCTTCAGCGACAATACCTGCTGTTTGCCATTGACCACCGCGGTCACCATGCCGCCGCCGGCAGTCGCTTCGACCTCACGCCCTTCCAGCTCCTGCTGCATGCGCGCCATCTTCTGCTGCATCAGCTGGGCCTGCTTCATGATGTTGCCTAAACCTTTGGACATATCGAGTTACCTCCATAAATCACCGCCCGAGGCGGGTTGGTTTTGCGTTTTTAGTTTTACCAGTTACCAGTCACCGGTTTCAAACAAACCCCTTGTCGATGGGCTTGATCTCACGAATCTCCCCTTCGAAGATCTCCACGGCTTTTTTCACCAGGGGATGGGCCAGCGCGTCCTCACGCAAGCGGTTGCGGCGGTCACTCTCCTTGGCCTTGCGCTCCTCGACCAGCGAGGGAGGCGCCTGGGCCCCCTGCCCGGCAACCGGCGACACCCGCACCAGCACGTCCTGGCCGAAAAACTCTCCAGCCAGCCCCTTGAAAACCTCCAGGGTTTCGGCATCCTTCATCTGCTCGAGATGAAAGGAGCTCTCGGCGAAACCGACATGCACCTCTGGCAGCTCCAGCTGCAAGAGCCTGCCGTGCTCGAGGATCGAGCCGATCCGCGGACGACGGGAGCGGACGAAATCGACCAGCCCCTGCCACCCGCCGGCGCCCCCGGACGCAGGTGGCGGGGCTTCAGGCTTTTTTGGCGGCGGCTCGCTGGGCTGGGGCGGCTCCTCCATCGGCGGCGCGGGGGTCGCCGGCCGGGCCTGAGGCGGCGCGGACGCCGGCGCGGCGGCCGGCAAAGCGGCCCCGCCGCCGAGGCGCTTTTCCAGGGACTCGAGCTTGCGCACCAGCGATGCCACATCGCGGGCCGGCGGCAGCTGGGCAAGGCGCACCAGGGCCATCTCCATGGTCAGCCGCGGAAACGGCGAGGCGGCCAGCTCGGCCTCGGTCTTGAGCAGCAGGGTCAGGGCCCGCTGGTGGTCCTCAAGGCTGGCGGTCTCGGCCAGGGCCTGCAGCTCGCGCAACTCGTCGCCGACCACCTCCAGCATCTCGCCGGGATCGGGCAGAACCCTGCACATGACCAGCGCCCGGAACAGCTCGACCAGCTCCTGGCAGAACTGGCGGAACGAGTGGCCCAGGTTGTCGACCCGGCGCACCGCCTCCAGGGCGCGATGGCTGTCGCGCTGCAGCACCCCCTCGACGGTATCCAGCAGCAGTCGCCGATCGACCATGCCGAGCAACCCGAGCACCTCCTCGTCGGAGACCTGCTCGCCGCAGAAGGCGATCACCTGGTCGAGGGTCGAGAGCGAATCGCGCATGCTCCCTTCGCCACGCCGCGCCACCAGTCCCAGAGCGCGGTCGGAAATCGTGATGTTCTCGGCATCGACAATCTCGCGCAGCCGGGCAGCCACCCGCGGCAGGGGGATCTTGCGGAAATCGAAGCGCTGACAGCGCGAGAGAATGGTGACGGGGATCTTGTGCGGTTCGGTGGTGGCGAAGATGAACTTGGCGTGTTCGGGCGGCTCCTCCAGCGTCTTCAGCAGGGCGTTGAAGGCGTTGATGGAAAGCATGTGCACTTCGTCGATGATGAACAGCTTGTAGCGCGAGCGCGACGGAAGGTAGCGGATGGTCTCGCGCAGTTCGCGGACATCGTCGACGCCGGTGTTGGACGCCCCGTCGATCTCGAACACGTCGACGCCACGCCCGGCGGCGATCTCCTCGCAGGAGGGGCACTCGTTGCAGGGTTGGGGCGAGAGCCCCTGTTCGCAGTTGAGGGCCTTGGCCAGAATGCGGGCGGCGGAGGTTTTACCCACGCCCCGGGCGCCGGTGAACAGGAAGGCGTGATGAACCCTGCCGGAAGTGATGGCGTTGCCCAGGGTCCGGCTGACGTGTTCCTGTCCGACCAGATCCTCAAAGCGCTGGGGCCGCCACTTGCGGGCCAGTACCAGATACGACATGGGGCGACCGGGTCTCCGTTGATTGGGGGTTGCTGCGCGGCTGAGGGACCAGAAACAAGTATTGCCGGCACAAGTGACAGCCAGGCGCCCCCGCGGCACACGGCTGAGGCCGCTGCCGCTGCTCCCTTCCGGGCCTGACGGGGTTCACGGCCGTCCGTTGCGCGGGACCCGGCTGTCACTTCTGTCGGCAATGGCTGCCGGTGGCTTGAATCGTCGGTTTTTGACTGGCGGAGAGGGAGGGATTCGCCACTCTGTCACCGGCTTCACGCCGGTTCCGGCGTCGGCTCCCCTGCGCTCGCTGACGCGGCCCGTCCGGGGCCGCTTTTCAGCCACTGGCTGCGCTCGCTCCGCTTCGAATCCCTCCGGGAGATTCTACGGTTTTTGACTGGCGGAGAGGGAGGGATTCGAACCCTCGGTACCTTGCGGTACACACGATTTCCAGTCGTGCACCTTCGGCCACTCGGTCACCTCTCCGCAGATTGGGCAGGATACATCAGGGCAGGTATCCTGTAAAGGAATTTCTGCCCCCTGGTGTGCGGGCACCAGGGCCGTCCAGCGAGACAGGCGTGGCAGTTTTTACAGGATTTGCCTGGTGCTGTCAAGAGCCCGGACCCGCATTTCAGGAAAAAGTAACCGGCACACCTCTATCCCTGCTCCTGGCCGGTGCGATACAACGGCCCACATACTTGAGCAACGGCCTTGACTTCCATTAATAAAATTGGGATTATTTAACTTGATTTTCCCCTGACGGATTCCTCTGTTTTTCCGGGAGCAAGGCATGGCCAATGATCCCCGCAGCATCCTTCTGGTCGAAGACGAACGGATTCATGCCGAACTGCTCCGACGGGCCCTTCTATCCCGCTTCCCCGATTTGCAGCTGCACCATGCGCAGACCCTGGGCGAGGCCCGCGCGATCCTTGGACAGAGCGCGCCGGAGCTGGCCATCGTCGATCTCGAACTGCCGGATGGCAGGGGAACCGACCTGCTTGCCGAGGTTTCCGGCTCATTCACCCTGCCGGTGCTGATCATGACCGGTCAGGGGGATGAAGCCGTAGCCGTCGAGGCGATCAAGGCGGGGGCACTCGAATACGTGGTCAAATCCGCCGCAACCCTGGCCGATATGCCCCGGATTGTGGAAAGGGCCCTGCGCGAATGGCGCAACATCGCCGAACGCCGGCGAGCCGAACATGCCCTGAAAGAGAGCGAACAGCGCTTCCGGTCGGTTTTCGAATTTGCCCCAGCGGGGATGGCCATCGTCAGCAACCAGGGCCGGGTGCTCCAGGTCAATCCCGCCTTCTGCAGGCTCTCGGGCTACAGCGAAGCCGAATGCCTGGAAAAGCACGTGCTGGAGGTCACTCACCCCGATGACCGCGAGGGGTCGCGGCGTCTGTACGAGGAGCTGCGCAGCGGCAAATTGAACCACTTCGACTGCGAGAAACGCTATCTCTGCAAGGACGGCACCGTCCTCTGGGGGCGCGCCACGGTGGCCGGGGTTTACAGGGAGGACGGAGACCTGGCCTACTGTGTGGCCATGGTCATGAACATCGACGAGCACAAACAGGCCGAAGCCAAGCTCCAGGAGGCCTACCGCGAGCTCGACACTTTCGTCTCCACGGTATCCCACGACCTGCGGCTGCCCTTGACCCCGATCATCGGGTATGCGGATTTTCTGCGCCAGGAATACAGTGGCAGCCTCGACGAATCGGCCCTGCAGATCCTGGAAACCATTGCCGCCCAGGGGCGCCGGATGACCAGGATCATGGAAGACCTGCTGACGCTTTCCAAGCTCGACCGGATCGACGCCCCCAGGGAGGCGGTGGATACGGGCCTGGTGGTACGCGACACGGTCAAGGACCTGTCCGAGGCGATCAAGGCTGCGGGGACCACGGTTGCCATCGCCCCGCTGCCGGCGGTGTTCGTTCCCGAGTCCTTCCTGCACCAGGTCTTTTCCAATTTGATCGGCAACGCCGTCAACTACGCTGGCAGGTACTCTTCGCTGATCGAGGTCGGCTGCGAATCCGGCGAGCAGAGCCTGCGGTATTTCGTGCGGGATCGAGGCCCCGGCATCCCCGAGAGCGACCTCGAAAAAGTTTTTGATCAGTTTTACCGCTGTGGGGATTCCGCGGGCACTTCGGGGACCGGCCTGGGCCTGGCCATCGTGGCCAAAATCGCCCGAAAATTCGGCGGCAGGGCCTGGGCCGAGCAGACCCCCGGCGGAGGCGCCACCTTCTGGGTGGAATTCCCGCGGGAACCCTCAGTCAAGGCAGTCAACGAATAGACTTCCGGAATCCCCTCCCCTCAATCCGGCAGCCCGGGCGGTGGCGAAACGCCAAATGACCGTGGACTAACTCGTCCAACCCGGGCAAATCACGGGCCCAAAGAAATTCCCCGCGCAGTATAAACGCCCTCATCCCCGCTCCTCGACCGGCGCTCCCCGCGCCCCCGATCTCCCTGGTTTTTTCTTTCCCCGCCGCACCACCAGCCCCAGCTTGGCCTAATGTTTGCTTACTCATTTACTCACGGCAATCCTTTGGAAAACTTTAAGCACTCCTTGTCAATATTCAATAATTACATATCATTAGCACTCAGTTCCGGACAACCAAGGCACGGACACTGGCCATTTAATGCATAAGCGTCTCCTATTGAAGGCGATTTTTTAATGAAAACTTCGGATCAACTGGTAATTTTCTCGCTGAATGGGATCAGCTGCGCCCTGCCGCTGCCTGCAGTCGAGAGAGTTTATCGTGCCGTGGAGGTGACGCCCCTTCCCAAAGTGCCAAAAATTGTCCTTGGCCTGGTCAATACACGGGGAAAGCTCCTCCCGGTACTCGATATCCGGAGCCTCTTTTCGCTTCCGCCCAAGGAGGTCGAGCCGAGCGATCACCTGCTCATCGCCCGCACCGCCAGAAGAACAGTCGCCCTGCTCGTTGATCAGGTAACCGACACCCTGGTGCTTGACGAATCGCGGCAGGCGGTGACCATTCCCGGCGATATCGTCCCAGGAATCAAACACCTGCAGGGGGTTGTCAAACTAACAGACGGGCCGCTGCTGATCCACGACCTGGATACGTTCCTGTCCATCGAGGAAGAACTGGCCCTCGACCTGGCCCTGACTTCTTCCGAGGCCCAAGATCGGTGAACAGGGATTTCGCCGATGCCAGGATGGACGCTCTCAGCGCCCAAGTGTCCAGGCGGCTCGGGCTGCACTTTCCCCCTGAGCGCTGGCGGGACCTTTCCCGGGGAGTCGAGGCGGCCGCCCAGGAGTTGCAGTTCTCCTCCCCGGCCGCCTGCCTGGAGCATCTGGCGGCCGGGGGCCCCTGGAGCCGCAGGGAGACGGAGGTTCTTGCCAGGGTTTTGACCATTGGCGAAACCTATTTCTTTCGCGATCCGCAGGTCTTCGACCTCATCCGGACCCAAATC
This sequence comes from Desulfuromonas versatilis, assembly GCF_019704135.1. NCBI lineage: Bacteria > Pseudomonadati > Thermodesulfobacteriota > Desulfuromonadia > Desulfuromonadales > Desulfuromonadaceae > Desulfuromonas > Desulfuromonas versatilis. The sequence goes on along the minus strand of NZ_AP024355.1, from coordinate 244,065 downwards.
ATCTCCCCCCTCGCCGCCTCCCGGCAGGGGCAGGAGAAGCGGCTGCGTCTCTGGAGCGCCGGCTGCTCCACCGGCGAAGAGGCCTATTCCCTGGCCATGCTTCTGGATCAGTGTCTTGGTGGCGGGAACGGCTGGGATATCACCATCCTGGCCACGGACATCAACCCGGCCTCTCTGAAAAAGGCGCGCGAGGGGGTCTATACCCGCTGGTCGCTGCGCGGCAACCACCCCTGGCTGGAGCAGGGCTACCTGCAGCCCGCCGAGGGAGGTCGCCTGCAGGTCGTACAGAAAATCCGGGACATGGTGCGGTTTTTTCCGCTGAACCTGGCGGAGGACACCTATCCCTCCCTGCTCAACAACACCAATGCCATGGACTTGATCCTGTGCCGCAACGTGCTGATGTACTTCCATCCCGAGCAGTTGCGCAGGATCGTGGAAAACTTCCACCGCTCTCTGGTGGATGGCGGCTGGCTGATCGTCAGCGCCTGCGAGACCTTCAAGGTTCTCGGCGAACGGTTCAATTGCGTCAGCTTCCCCGAGGCCTTTTTCTACAGGAAGGAGCCCCACGCCCCTTCCGGATCATCGCCCGGGGAGGCAGCTCCCCCGACAGCGAAACCCTGCCCGCCCCGGACGCCGCGCCGGTCCGTGACCGCGGCCGACATCAGCAAGAAAGGTCCACCGGCTGCCGAAGGGTCGTTGTTCAAAACCGGTGAACCTCCCGGCTCGCCGTCGCCCGGCGGGGAGCGGGACTCCCTGGAAAAGGCGGCGGAGCTCTTGCGGCAGGGCTGCTACGAGCAGGCGGCGCAGCTGGCCCATTCGCTGTTGGGTGAGCCCCGGAAACCGGCGGCGATGGCGCTGCTGTCGCGCATTCGCGCCAACCAGGGGCGCCTTGCCGAGGCTGCCGACTGGTGCGAGAAGCTGCTGGCCCTGGACAGGCTACAGGCGGAGTTTCACTACCTGCAGGGGACGATCCTGCTGGAACAGGGGCAGCCGGAGCAGGCCGCCGCGGCGCTGGAGAGGGCCCTGTACCTGGACCGGGATTTCGTCCTGGCCCACTTCACCCTGGCGCACCTGTGGGAAAAGCTGGGAAGACGTACCCGGGCTCGAAAGCACCTGGAGAATGCCCGCAGCCTGCTGCAGGCCAAACCGGCGACCGAACCCCTGCCGGGAGCCGACGGGCTGACGGCTGGAAGACTGCTGGAAACGGTAAACCTCATGGCCAAGGGAGACGCATATGGCACCTGAAGGCAACGCGGAGTGGGCAAGAGAAACCAGACGGGCCCTGCTCAGGGCTCGCGCCCGTGCCCTTGCCGAAGATACGGGCGACCAGGAGTCCCTGGAGACCATCGAACTGCTGGAATTTCACCTGGCCCACGAGGTCTACGGCGTCGAATCGGCCTACGTGACCGAAGTCTACCCGCTCAAGGATCTGACGCCGATTCCCAGCACCCCTGAATTCGTGCTCGGCATCATCAATGTGCGGGGACGCATCGTGTCGGTGGTTGACGTGAAGAAATTCTTCGATCTACCGGAAAAGGGGCTGACCGACCTCAACAAGGTCATCATCCTGCAGTCGGCGGGGATGGAGTTCGGGATCCTGGCCGACGTCATCGTCGGGGTGCGCAAGATCCCCGCCGGCGAGCTGCAGCCGCCCCTGCCGACCCTGACCGGCATCCGCCTCGAATACCTCAAGGGCATCGCCGGGGGGAACCTGGTGGTGCTGGATGCCGCCAAGCTGCTGGCGGACCGCTCGGTGGTGGTCAATCATCAGGGATGACCCCCCTGAGGCCCGTCGGAGTCTTTTTTCTGTCCCAAGGGAGCATATGCCGTGAAATGGTTCGTTGATCTACCCACCCGCTTCAAACTTCTGCTCGGCTTCGGGCTGATGGTCCTGTTTCTCCTCGGCCTGACCCTGAGTGCCCAGCGGACGATCGTGCAGATGGATAAAGCCAAGCACGCGCTGGTCGAGGGGGAGCTTCGCTTCGCCATGAACCTCGCCGAAATGCGCGCGCATTTGAATCACAACTGGATCCGCATCCTGCAGATGCTGCAGACCTCGGACCGAGCGCAGCTTAGGCAATTCTGGCAGGATGTCGAGGGGAATGCCGAGGAATTCGACGGCCATTGGCAACAGTCCCTGGGGTTTATCCAGGGGCACCAGGAGCTCAGGGAACGATCGGACAATATCGGCGCGATTCTCGCGGAATACCGTCAATCCCGCCAGCAGATAAGGGACCTTCTTTCCGACGGGCAGACATCGGAGGCCCAGAGGATCGCCTGGGAGTTTCAGGAGGCCCGCTACCTGAAAATCGAGCAGATGCTCTCCGAAATGGGGGTGGTGGCCAACGATATGGCCAAGCTGGCCTTGGCCCGCTCCAAGCAGCATGTGCGAGGCGCCACCCGGGTCTTTCTCGCCATGGGAATCCTGGCCGGCCTGACCGGCCTGGTTCTGGTCTTTTCCCTCACCCGGATTATCGCCAGGCCTCTGAAATCCGTGGTCGAGCTCGCCGAGCGGGTCGCCGCGGGCGAATTGACCGAAGCGGCAAACCCGACCCCCAGGCGCGACGAGGTGGGCGACCTGGAAAAGGCCTTTGCCCGCATGTTGCGGTCATTACGGCAGATGGCGGAGACGGCCGAACGGATCTCCTCCGGGGACCTGACCATGACCGTCAGCCCCCAGTCGGACAAGGATTCCCTGGGGCACGCCTTCGCCTCCATGGTGCAGGGGCTGCGCAAGATCACCGGCGAGATCCACGAGGGGATCAACGTGCTGGCCTCCTCCGCCAGCGAAATCATGGCCGCGGCCTCCCAGGTCTCCGCCGGCGCCGCCGAGACCTCGGCGGCGGTGACCCAGACCACCACCACGGTCCAGGAGGTCAAGCAGACCGCCCAGCTGAGCAGCCAGAAGGCCAAGCTCGTCTCCGGCGAATCCCAGGCCTCGGCCCAGTTGCTGGAGGAGGGCAAGCAATGGATGGATGAAGCCGTCGAGGGCATCCACCAGGCCCAGGAGAAAATGGCCTACGTCTCCGAGGCCATTCTCAGCCTCAGCGAGCAGAGCCAGGCCATCGGCGAGATCATCGCCACGGTCAACGACCTGGCCGAGCAGTCCAACCTGCTGGCGGTCAACGCCTCCATCGAGGCGGCCAAGGCCGGCGAACAGGGCAAGGGGTTCGCGGTGGTGGCCCAGGAGGTCAAGTACCTCGCCGAGCAGTCCAAGCAGGCCACCAACCAGGTACGCTCGATCCTGAAGGACATCCAGAAGGCCACCGGCACCGCGGTGCTGGCCACCGAACAGGGGGCCAAGTCGGTCGAAGCCGGGGTGCGCCAGACCCGCCAGGCCGGCGAGGCCATGCAGAAGGCGGTGATCTCCTCGGGCCGGGTCACCCAGGCGGCGCTGCAGATCGCCAAATCGAGCGACGAGCAGCTGGTCGGCATGGACCAGGTGGCCCTGGCCATGGGCAACATCAAGGAGGCGAGTCTGCAGAACGTCTCGAGCACCAAGCAGACCGAAACCGTGGTGAAGGGGCTGCACGAGCTGGGGCAGAAGATGAAGGGACTGGTGGAACAGTTCAGGGTCTGAGCCTCCGGCAGCGGGGAGTTCCTGACTGAACCTGTATTGAGGATGCGTTATGGGGACCAAGGACGAGGCTTTTCGGCTGCGACTTCTGGAGACGTTCCGCGGCGAAGCGAAAGATCATGTCCAGACTCTTTGTTCGGGCCTGGTTGAACTGGAAAAGGCCCCTGCGGAGGATCGCAAATCGGCTCTCGAGGTCGTTTTCCGCGAAGTGCACAGCCTGAAAGGGGCGGCGCGTGCGGTGGAGATGCGCGAGATCGAGGCCCTCTGTCAGTCCGTCGAGAGCGTCTTCGCCGCCATGAAACGCGAGCAGCTCGAGTTGACCGAAGCCCTCTGCGACCTGCTCCATCAGTCCGCCGACCTGCTGGGGAAACTGCTGCCGGCATCGGGTGAGGCAAAGGCATGGGCGAGCCAGGTTGCCCCCATGCAGGAGCAGCTGGCGCTGGTTCTTAAAAATACCGCGCCGGCCGGTACCTCAAGCTTTGTGGGGGAGCACCCTTCGGCGCCCTTTTTCCCGGCGGCTGATATCGAGGCCATCCCGGCTTCCCCGGCAGAGCCCCGCCCTTCCCAGCCAACCACCTTGCCCCAGGAGGAGGTGGCCGAACTGGTCAAGGTTCCCGCGGCCAGGCTCAAGGCAATCCTGGTGCAAACCGAGGATTTTCTCTCCGAAAAGCTTGCTTCCCGACAGCGGACCGACCAGCTGAAGGGGATCCTGGAACAGTTTGCCGCCTGGCAGAAGGATTGGGACCGGATCCGGCCCGAGCTGAGCTTTTTTCGGCGCATCCTCGACCGCCAGGCGAGCCCGCAGCAGGAGGGGGCCGAACGGAAGAAACTGGGCAGACTGCTGGAGTATCTGCAGGAGAACCGAGCCTTCGTCAACGGCCTGGAAAACTCTCTGAAAACCCTGGCAAAGGCCTCCGAACAGGAGAGCCGCTCTCTCGGCAACAGGGTCGATGCCCTGGCGGAGCAGGTGAAGAAGTCTCTGCTGGTCCCCTTTTCCCTGCTGCTGGAACCCCTCCCCAAGTTGGTCAGGGACCTCGCCAGAGCCCAGGGCAAGGAAATGGAACTGAAAATCTCCGGAGATCAGGTCGAGATCGACCGGCGGATCCTGGATGGAATCAAGGACCCCCTTATCCACCTGGTCCGCAATGCCGTGGACCATGGCATCGAACCCCCCGAGACGCGACGGGTCAAGGGCAAACCACGAAGCGGAACCCTGGCCCTGCATATCGCCCGCCGGGAGGAGGGGAAGGTGGAAATCCTCGTCTCCGACGACGGCGCCGGCATCGACCTGGAAAAGGTGAAAGAGACGGCTCTGCGCGAGGGCGCCTTGAGCACGCGAAACGGTGCAGCCTATTCCGAGCAGAGAATCCTTGCCTGCATCTTCGAATCGGGGGTTTCCACCAGTTCCATCATCACCGACCTGTCCGGGCGGGGTCTGGGCCTGGCCATCGTCCGGGAGAAAGTGGAAAAGCTGGGCGGAAGCGTCACCGTAGAATCCAACCCGGGCGCGGGGACCCGTTTTCGCCTGCTGCTGCCCACCAGTCTCGCCGGGTTCCGGGGGGTGGTGGTCCGCGTCGGCGACCAGCTGCTGGTGGTGCCGGCCGGCAACGTCGAAAATGTCCTGCGGGTGACCAGCCAGCGGATCAAGACCATTGAAAACATGGACTCCGTCCAGATCGGCGGCCAGGCATATTCCCTGGTCCATCTCGGCGAGGTCCTGGGCCTGGCTGCCCGGACCAGGGAACCGGCGACGGAGGGGCGAAGGCAGGTGGTGGTGCTGGGTTCGGCCGGCATCAGCATCGCGTTTCAGGTCGACGAGGTCCTCGGCGATCAGGAAATCCTGATAAAGAACCTGGGGCCGCAGCTGCAACGGGTGCGGAACGTCGCCGGTGCGACGTTCCTGGGGAGCGGCAAGGTCGTGCCGGTGCTCAACATACCGGATCTGCTGCGCTCGGCGGTCCAGGCCCGCCCCTCTGCGCCCCGAGGCGCCGTTGAAGATGACCAACGAGGCAGGGAGCGCCTCTCGGTTCTGGTCGTGGAAGACTCCATCACCTCCCGGATGCTTTTGAAAAACATCCTCGAGGCCGCTGGCTACCAGGTGGAAACCGCGGTGGACGGCGCCGACGGCTTCACCAGGGCCAAAAGCGAAAGTTTCGACCTGGTCGTCTCCGACGTCGACATGCCGCGGATGAACGGCTTTGACCTCACCGCCAAGATCCGGAGCGATAAGAAACTTGCCGAAACGCCGGTGGTGCTGGTCACCTCGCTGGAAAGCCGGGATGACAAGGAGCGGGGCATCGAGGTCGGGGCCAACGCCTATATCGTGAAGGGCGACTTCGACCAGAGCAACCTGCTGGAAACCATCGGCCGGCTGATTTGAAGCACAGACAAAATGAATAAATTCAAGGAGTTATCATTTGATCAAAGTCCTGATCGTAGAGGATTCTCCGACCGTCCAGGTCCTGTTGAAACACATCCTGGATTCCGACCCGGGCATCGAGGTGATCGGGGTGGCCGGCGACGGAGTGGAGGCCCTGAAGGCATTGCAGAACCGCCGGGCCGACCTGGTCACCATGGACATCAACATGCCCAATATGAACGGGCTCGAGGCAACCCGCCGCCTCATGGAAACCTGCCCCACCCCGGTGCTCATCGTGACCGGCAGCAATGACCCCAAGGAGGTGGAGCGCTCCTTCGACCTGCTGGAAGTAGGCGCCCAGGCCATCACCGGCAGGCCGCCGGGCCCGGGAAACCCGAACTTCGAGGCTGCCGCTGCCCAGTTCCTGCACCTGGTGAAAACCCTGGCCGAGCTCCGGGTGGTCAGAAGATGGCCGCGAAAGCACCAGCCAGAAGCTCGACAAGCGTTGCCGAACCCGGCCAGCCCGGGGAAGGTCGACCTGGTAGCCATCGGCGCCTCCACCGGAGGCCCGGCGGTGCTTAAGACCATTTTGTCGCGCCTTCCCGCCGGGTTTCCAGCTCCGCTGGTGGTTGTTCAGCATATCAGCGAGGGATTTCTCGACGGGTTTGTGGAATGGCTCAACCATTCCTCGAGGGTCCCGGTGCAGATCGCCAGGCACGGGGAAGACCTGCTGCCGGGCAGGGCCTATGTCGCCCCGGAAAATCGCCACCTGGTCGTTGCCCCCGGGGGAAAAGCACACTTGCTCGGGGGGCCGCTGGAAAATGCCCAGTGCCCCTCCATCTCCTGGCTGTTTCGCTCGGTCGCCGAAACTTACCGGGATAATTCGGTGGGAATTCTGCTCACCGGCATGGGCAGCGATGGTGCCGAGGGGCTGCTGATGATGCGCGATGCCGGGGCGCTCACCATCGCCCAGGACGAGGAAAGTTCGGTGGTCTACGGCATGCCCAAGGCCGCCGCCGCGATCCAGGCGGCCCGCTACCGTTTATCACCGCAGGCCATTGCGGGGATGCTGACCGACCTGCTTGCTCGAAGTCGTTGAACGAATCGAAAGAGAAGGAGTTGTTTCCATGAACCTCCAGGGAGAGGACAACTTCGTGACCGGGAAAACCGGTCATCTGCTGATTGTGGAGGACAGTCCCACCCAAGCCGCCCAACTCAGCCACGTGCTGGAAAGCAACGGCTTCGAGGTGCGCAGGGCGGGCAACGGCAAGGAGGCCCTGCTCGCCATGCAGCAGGCCCGGCCGCAGATGGTCATCAGCGATATCCTCATGCCGGAGATGGACGGCTACGAACTCTGCCGGCAGATGCGCCGCGACCCAGATTTAATGACCATCCCGATCATTCTGCTGACCACCCTGCATGACCCGACAGACATCATCAAAAGCCTGGAGTGCGGGGCCAACAATTTTCTCATCAAGCCCTACGATGACCAGCAACTCCTCTATCGCATCAGCCAGCTCGTTTCAAATATCCAGCTTCGCTCCAGAATCCAGGTCGAGAACTACATCAAGGTCCATTTCCGGGAGAAAAACTACCTCATCACCGCGGACCGCCTGCAGATTCTCGATCTGCTGCTCTCCACCTATGAGACCGCCTACCAGCAGAACCTCGAGCTGCTGCAGGCCCGTGATCAGCTGAAATCCTTCAACGAGCGTCTCGAACTTCAGGTCGAGCAGCGGACCGCCGCGCTTCAGGCGGAAATCCAAGAGCGGGAAAAGGCCCAGGTCCAGGCGCACAACGCCTATACGGAGCTGGACCAGATTTTCAACTGCGCCGCCGACGGCATGTGGGTCATTAACCGGGACTACCAGGTGCAGCGGATCAATGACGAAATGGCCCACCTGGCGGGCTTCGCCCAAAGCGAGATGCTCGGGAAAAAGTGTTTCGAAGTGTTTCCTTCCGCGGAATGCCATACCGCACAGTGTGCCCTGGCCCGGGTCATGAACAAGGAAAAGCACGTCCACCGCGAAACCCTCAAACAGTCCCGCAAGGGGCGGAAAATTCCGGTCATCGCCACCGCGGCCCCGCTCCCCGACCCCCAGGGGAATATCCTCGGCATCGTGGAGAACATCAAGGATGTCACGGATTTCCGGCGTCTGGAGAATCAGCTGGCCTACCTGACCAATTATGATCACCTTACCGGGCTGCCCAACCGCAACCTGCTCAACGACCGGTTGCGGGTTGCCCTTGCGGAGTCCAGGCGCTCCGGGGGGGTGCTGGGGCTGATGTTTATCGACCTGGACCAGTTCCAGAAAGTCACCGACTCCCTCGGTCACCCGGCCGGCGACCGGTTGCTGAAGGCGGTGGCGGAGCGGCTGGAGCATCTGCTGCGCGCCGGCGATACTCTGGCCCGTCCTGGAGGGGACGAGTTCATCCTGCTGCTCTCCGATATCGACCAGGTGGAGGACGTCATCTATATCGCCCACAAGATCCTCCAGACCCTCTCCACGCCCCTGGAGCTCGACGGCACGGAAATCTTCATTACCGCCAGCCTGGGCATCGCCATGAGCCCCGACGACGGCGAGTTGCCCGAAACCTTGCTGAAAAACGCCGATACCGCGCTGAACCGGGCCAAATTCGACGGGGGGAACACTTACCGGTTCTTCTCGCGGGAGATGAACCTGGAGGCCGTGGAGAGGCTGGCCCTCGAATCCAGCCTGCGCCGCGCCCTGAACAAGCGGGAGCTGTTTCTCGAATACCAGCCCCAGGTGGAGATGGCCAGCCGCCGGGTCATCGGGATGGAGGCCCTGGTGCGCTGGCAGCACCCGGAGCTGGGACGCGTTGCGCCGGCCCGCTTCATCCCTCTGGCCGAGCAGAGCGGGATCATCTCGGCCATCGGCGAATGGGTGCTGCGCACCGCCTGCGCCCAGGCGGAGGCCTGGCGGCAGGCAGGACTGCCTGCCATGAAGGTCGCGGTCAACGTCTCCGGCCGCCAGCTGGTCAATCCGGACCTGGTCGACATGGTGGCAGCTGTGCTCGAGCAGACCGGGCTCGACCCCGGCCTGCTCGAGCTGGAGCTGACCGAAAGCTCCGCCATGAAGAACGCCGAGGAAACCATCGCCATGTTCCGGGAGCTGAAGCGGCTCGGCGTATCCCTGGCCATCGATGATTTCGGCACCGGCTACTCATCCCTGAGCTACCTCAAGAAGTTTCCCCTGGATCGCATCAAGGTGGACCGCTCCTTTGTCATGGATATCACCACCGACAGCGACGACGCCGCCCTGGTGAAAACCGTGATCGACCTGGCTCACAACCTGAAGCTCAAGGTGGTCTGCGAAGGGGTGGAAACCCGGGAGCAGCTCAGCTTTCTCGGCGACCACCAGGCCGACGAGATCCAGGGGTACTATTTCAGCCGCCCGCTTCCCGCGGACAATTTCCTCGCTTTCATCCGCAACCAGGTAAAGAACCAGGCGATAGGCTAACGGCAGCCGGCAAGAAGGACAAAAGCATGCAAAACAGGGAAGTTGAAATCCTCATCGTCGAAGACAGCCCGACCCAGGCTGAGCAATTGAAGCAGATCCTCGTCAGCAACGGCTATACGGTTTCCCTGGCCGGCAACGGCCGGGAGGCCCTGGTGGTCCTGCAGGAGAACAGGAGCACCAACTGGCTCGTGCTGAGCGACATTCTCATGCCGGAGATGGACGGCTATGGCCTCTGCAGGGCCATCCGCGGCGACGAGCGGTTGAAAAATGTACCGCTCATTCTGCTGACCCAACTGCAGGACCCATCGGACGTCATCCTGGGACTCGAATGCGGTGCCAACAACTTTTTAATAAAGCCGATCGAGGAGAAATTTCTCCTGTACAAGATCCAGCAGGTGGTCGCCAATCAGGAACTGCGGAAAAACGCCCGGTCGGAGATGGGCATCAACGTGTTTTTCGCCGGGAAAAACCATTTCGTGACCTCCGACCGGCTGCAGATCCTCGACCTGCTGCTGTCCACCTACGAACACACCTACCAGCAGAAGGTCGAATTGACCCGGGTCCGGGACGAACTGAGGCGGAGCAACGAAAACCTGGAAACCCTCATCGAGCAGCGAACCGCCGAGCTCAAGGCCGAAATCGTCAGGCGCCAGGAGGTGGAAGACTCCCTGCGCGAAAGCGAGCACCGCTACCGGACCCTGTTCGACACCATGCTCGCCGGGTTTGCGCTGAACGAAATCATTCTGGATGCCGACGGCAGGCCCTGCGACTGCCGGTTCCTCGAAATCAACCCCTCCTTTGAACGGATCACCGGCTTCCCCCGGGAGCAGGTCATCGGCAGGCGGATCCGGGAAATCCTCCCCGGCGCCGAGGCAAGTTGGCTCGAACAGCTCGGCGAGGTGGCCCTGACCGGCCAGACCCGGCGCTTCGAAAACTATTCGCCAGCCCTCGACAAGCACTTTGAAGTGCTGGCGTACAGCCCGCAAAAAGGGCAATTCGCGATCACCTTCACCGACATCACTGCCCGCAGACGCGAGAACGAACTGCTGGCCAACCTCGCCAGGGGCATCAGGGTTGACGGCGAAGACTTTTTCCAGACCCTGGCCCAGTACATCGCCCGCACCCTGCATGTCGATCGCGCCATCATCGGGGTCCTCGACGAGCAGGCCCCGGGGCGGGTGAACACGGTCGCAGTCTGTTCCAAAGGCCGGATTGGCGAAAATTTCTCCGTCCCCTGGGCGGGAACCCCCTGCGAAAAACCGGTCCGGGGCAAACAGTGCGTGTATCCGGAGGGGGTCCGGGAACAATTCCCCGATATCCAGTTGCTCAAGGAATGGGAGGTGGAAAGCTATATCGGAGTCCCGCTGATCGATTCGGCAGGCCGGGTGCGGGGACAGATCGCCGTGATGCACTCGCGCCCCATCGAGGAAGTCGCTGCCGCCACGGCCCTGCTGCAGATCTTCGGCGCCCGGGCCGCCGCCGAACTGGAGAGGCTCACCGCAGAACGGGAGCTGGTGCGATCAAGGGACTTCTACCTGTCCATTTTCGAAAAATTTCCGACCATGATCTGGCGGGCCGACAGTGAGGGGAGGGTCAATTATTTCAACCCGGCCTGGTTCAGCTTCACCGGCCGCGGCCGGGAAGAAGAGCAGGGGTTCGGCTGGATGGAGGGGATCCATCCCGACCAGCGCCGGCAATGCCTGCAGACCTACCGGGACGCCCTGCGCAACCGGCAACCGTTCAAAATGGAATGCCGTCTGCGCCGCCGCGATGGGGTCTACCGCTGGATCCTGGCGCTGGGTCAGCCCTTTGAAGATCTCAACGGGGCATACAGCGGATTCATCGGCACCTGCCTGGATTTCACCGAGGAGCGGCTGGCGCTGGAAAACGAACAGCGCAGCCACGACCTTTCGGAGGCCATCAGCGCGGCGACCCTGGCTTTCTTGCAGACCGGCAACATCAACAACATGGCCCAGGAACTGCTCCAGCGCTGCATCGGAATCACCGGGGCGCGCCTGGGGATGCTGCTTGACCTGGAAGACGGCGACATGGCGCGGATCCTGGCCATTGTGGCAGCGGACCGCGCCGATGAAAAGATCAACTGTTTTGTTGAAAAGGTCGAAACGACCATCCAGCACCGGGGCTTCGCCGCGGTCCCCCCCTGCACCTGCCTGATGTTCTCCGCCACCGCCATGGAAAAACCCGTGATGGAAAACACCTCTATCGAGGGGCAGACCTCCAGTCCGGCCATGCCCGCAGGTCACCCGCCCATCGAATCTTTTCTAAGCGTACCGCTGCGGGTGGGCGAGGAGACTCTCGGAATCCTGGCCATGGCCAACCGCCCGGGGGGCTTTACCGCCCGGGAACAGGCTGAGGTGGAACTGTTCGCCCGCACCGCCGCCCTGGCCCTGCAGAGCGCCCGCGCCGAACTGGCCCGCCACCGGGCCGTTGAACACCTGCGCACCGCGCAGAAATTCGAAGCCGTCGGGCGCCTGGCGGGGGGGATCGCCCACGACTTCAACAACCTGCTTTCGGTCATCAACGGCTACAGCGACCTGATGGTCCGCAAAATGACCGACGAGGAGCCGTTCAAAAACGATGCCCGGCTGATCAAGCAGGCCGGGCAGCGCGCCGCGGACCTGACCCGGCAGCTGCTCGCCTTCAGCCGGCGCCAGGTCCTCGAGCCCCAGGTGATCGATGTCAACAACCTCATCCGGGGTCTGGAAAAGATCCTCCAGCGGCTGATCCGCGAAGACATCGAACTGATCTGGTCGCTGCCCGAGCAGACCGGCTGCATCAAGGCCGACCCGGGCCAGATCGAGCAGATCCTGATCAACCTGGTGGTCAATGCCCGGGATGCCATCGAGGACCTGGGGAAAATCACTGTCAAAACCCTGAACAAAGAGTTCGATGAATCCTGCGCGGCCCGGCATCCCGGCCTGAGCCCCGGAAGCTACGTCATGATTGCCGTGGGCGACACCGGCAAAGGCATGTCCGAGGAAGAGCAGTGCCACATCTTCGAACCCTTTTACACCACCAAGGAGCAGGGACGAGGCACCGGCCTGGGATTGGCCACGGTCTACGGCATCCTCAAGCAAAGCGGCGGCTACATCCTGGTGGAAAGTGCCCCGGGGCAAGGGTCCACCTTCAAGGTGTTTCTGCCCCGGACCGAGTCCCCGGAGACGCTCCAGCGGGACGACCCCGCCCCCGAGCCCCCCGGGTCCCGAAAGAACATCCTGGTGGTGGAAGATGAAGTGGAGGTGCTCAACATCGTTTCGAGGATGCTCGAGGAGTACGGGTTCGCGGTGCAAAAGGCCGACACCCCGGATCAGGCTTTGAAAATTTTTCAGCCGAGGCGGGTGGACCTGCTGATCACCGACATGGTCATGCCCACCATGAGCGGCGCCCAGCTGGCGGCCCGGTTGAAGGAACGGGATCCGGGGCTGAAGGTGCTCTTCATGTCCGGCTATGGGGAGTTTCACGGGGAGAATCTTCCCCGGAGCAACGGGGAGCAGTTTTTCATCCAGAAGCCCTTCAGCCCAGAAAAGCTGATTTCCCTGGTCAACAGGATACTCGGCTCCGGCATCAACGGAAAAGATGCAGCGAACACTGAAAATTGACCGGCCAACCATCACAAATGGCATGTTTTCTGAAAGATAGACACATAGAAAAGGCCATACGGTCACTTTATTGACACGCCTGTTCGGTCAGCCCAATCACCGAACTCGCCCTGTTGCCGATAATCGCAAACCCAGAGAGATCTGGCGACGCAAAGCCACGGGTCCTGAGCCACCGCACCAACGGCGCATGGACAGCCGGGTTGCCGAAGAATGGGGATACGCTGCCTGCGCGCAAAGCCGGGCATCAAGCGTCCATCTCTTTGACCCGGAGATGGGCGCTTTTCAGTTTTTTGGCCAGCAAAACACCTCAAACCCTATGAAAAAATTGGCCATGAATGAACTTGCGGCAAAGCTGCAGCGGCTTTGGGCGGACATCAGTCTGAAGATCAAGATCGCCCTGCTGGCATCGGGGCTGGTGCTCGCCTTGACGGGAATCATCGCCAGCTTCCTGTTCCACAATTTCGAACGGCAACTGCAACAGAACCTCTATCACCAGCAGTTTTCCCTGGTCAGCGCCCTGGCCGAAAGTATCGACGAAAAACTCGAGTTGGCCCAGGCCGCCTTGGTGGCGGCTGCCCCTCATTTTCAGCATGATGGCAGCGACCCCGAGGGGGTGCAGGAGTTCCTCGACGACCTCTACGGGCTGCGGGAGCTATTCGACCGGGGGCTTTGTCTGTTCTCTCCCGAAGGGGACCTGGTTGCTGCGACGCCATTCGCCCCGGATCAGCGCGGGAAAAACTTCGCTTTTCGCGAATACTTCCGTGAGACGGTCACCAGCGGCCTGCCAGTTATTTCCGAACCTTATTTCTCCAGCCGAGAAGACCGTGCTCCCTCGATTATCCTGACTGCCCCCATTCACAACAAGGAGGGAAAACTCATTGCGGTCATGGGCGGCGCCATGGACCTGCTTGGCAAAAGCTTTCTGGCGCAGATCGCCACGGTCAAGATCGGCCTGAGCGGCTATGTCTATGTTTACAATACCGACCGGACCATCATCGTCCACCCGGACCCGAGCCGGATCCTCCAGCAGGACGTCCCGCCGGGGGTGAACCCCCTTTTCGACCGGGCCCTGGAGGGTTTCGAGGGGACCGGGGAGACGATCAACTCCCTGGGTCTGCGGACCCTCTCCTCCTTCAAGCGCCTGAAAAAGACCAACTGGATCATGGCGGCCAATTTCCCGGTGGATGAAGCCTATGCCTTCATCACGCAGGCAAGAACTGCGGTCTGGCAAGGCCTGCTGATGATCACCCTGCCGATTCTGGCAGCCACCCTCGGCCTCATCCACCTGTTGCTGCGCCGACTGCAGAGCCTCACCCGACATGTGCAACGCCTGCCGCAGAAGCAGGGGCCGGAAAAGCAACTCCCCATCGGCGGAAAAGACGAAATCGGCATTCTTGCCCAGGCATTCAACGCCTTCGTGAACGAGCAGGGGCGATATCAGCAAACCTTGGTAGAGGCCAAGGAAGAGGCGGAAAAAGAGCGGGCCAGATCCGAGGCGGTCATCGCCGGAATCGGCGATGGCCTCAACATCATAGACCGCGATTTCAAGATCCTTTATCAGAACCAGGTTACCCGGGATCTGATCGGCGACCGGATCGGGGAAGACTGTTATCAGGCCATTCACCAGCGCAAAGAGCCCTGCCCCGGATGCGCCATAGCAGGAACCTTCCGGGATGGCCGGATACACATTCAAGAGCATATCACTGAGATCGGCGGGAAAACTATTTGGGTGGAAATTACAGCCTCCCCCATCCGTGACAGCGACGGAAAGATCGTGGGTGGAGTCGAGATCGTCAGGGACGTCACCGCCCGCAAGACGGCCGAGGAGCGCCTGCGAAAAAGTGAGCACCTGCTTTCGGAGACACAGCGCATCGCGGGGATCGGCAGCTTCGACCTGGATTTGAAAACCTTCGAGCAGACCTGGTCGGAGGAGCTCTACCGGATCCACCAGCTGCCCCCGGGAACCCCGGTGACCTATGAAACGATTTTCGCCTTCAATCCCCCTGAGGACCGAAGCCGGATCGACCAGGCCGTGCGGGAGGCCATCGAAGAGACCGGGGAATACGAATTCGAACACACCATCATCCGCCCCGACGGCACCACGCGGATCATGCAGGCCATCGGCAGGGTCATCTACGACGAGGCCGGCGCACCGCTGCGGCTGATCGGGACCTGCCAGGACATCACCGAGCGCAGGCAGGCCGAGGAGCAGCTGCGCATCCTCTCCGAGGCGGTCAAGCAGAGCCCGGTGTGTATCGTGATCACCGACCCGCAGGCGAGAATCCAGTACGTCAACCCCCGCGTCACCGAGCTCACCGGCTATCGCCCCGAAGAGGTCATTGGCGACACCCCCAGCCTGGTGGCCTCGGGCAACACCCCGCGGGAAGTCTACCAGCAGCTGTGGCAGACCCTCGGCCGCAAGGAGAGCTGGCGGGGCGAGTTCCAGAACCGCAAGAAGAACGGCGAACTCTATTGGGAGCAGGCCCTGATCGCGCCGATCCTGGATGCCGCCGGGAAGATCACCCACTATATCGCCATCAAGGAGGACGTCACCGAGCGCAAGCAGAGCGAGGAGCGGATCCGCATGCTTTCGCTGGCCGTCGAGCAGAGCCCCGCCCTGGTCATGATCACCGACACCGGCGGCCTCATCCAGTACCTCAACCCCAGGTACGAGCAGGTGACAGGCTATGCCGCGGAGGAGCTGGTGGGCCGCAACGCGGCGGAGCTGGGCGACCAGGATCCCCTGGACCGGGAGAACATGTGGCTGGCCCTCTCGGCCGGCGAGGAGTGGCAGGGGGAGTTCCGCAACAAGAAGAAATCGGGAGAGGTTTTCTACGAGGCGGCGGCCATCTCGCCGGTGAAGAACCCGGCGGGGACCACCACGCATTTCGTCAAGGTCGCCGAGGATATTACCGAAAGCAGGGCCCTCGCCCAGCAGCTTCGCCATGTTCAGAAAATGGAGGCCATCGGCCAGCTTGCCGGAGGGATCGCCCACGACTTCAACAACCTGCTCACCGCCATAATCGGCTACGCCAGCATCCAGCAGTTCAAGGCTGCAGAAGGCAGCTCCCTGAAATCGGACCTGGCCGGGATCATCGCCGCCGCCAACCGCGGCACCCGGCTGACCAAAGACCTGCTGGCCTTCAGCCGCAAGCGCAATCCCGATCTCGAACTCCCGAGACCGGACGCCCTGGACCTGAACGACATCATCGAGCGGGGCTGCGAACTGCTGAAGAGGCTGATCGGCGAGGATATCGAGCTGGTCGTCGAGCTCAGTCCAGAGAAACTACCCGTCCGCGCCGACCGCCACAACCTCGAGCAGGTCCTGCTCAACCTGGGCACCAACGCCAGGGACGCCATGCCCCAGGGTGGCCGGCTCTGCCTGCAAAGCCAAAAGGTGCACCTCGACCAGCAATTTGTGGCCAGGCACGGCTACGGCATCCCCGGCGACTATGCCCAGCTCTCGGTTTCCGACTCGGGGTGCGGCATGAGCCGCGAGACGGTCGAGCGGATTTTCGAGCCGTTTTTCACCACCAAGGAGGTGAACAAGGGGACCGGCCTGGGGCTGTCGATCATTTACGGCATCGTCAAGCAGCATAAAGGCTTCATCACCTGCGGCAGCCAGCCGGGCCAGGGCACCACTTTCCGCATCCTGCTCCCCCTGAACCGGGGCTCGCGGCTGGAGCAGGAGTTGTCCAGCCTGGAGAGCCCGACCTGGGAACTGGAACCTGTCCAGGAAGCCGAAAAGGACTATCGCATCTGAGTGGGTCGGGGTTCGACCCGGGCAGGCGTTTCAAAAAACCTGCAAACCTTAAACACAGGCAGGAGCGGTGCAGATGAGCAGAAAACAGACGGCAACCGTGATTCTGGTGGACGATGACCCCCTGGTAAGAGAGGTGGGCGTCAGGCTGCTGGGCGAGGCCGGCTATTCCGTCCAGCCCTTCGAGAGCGGCCAGGCGGCGCTCGATCTGCTGCGCAGTGGTGCCGAAGTCGACATGGTCCTCTCCGACATCAAGATGCCGGGGATGAGCGGCATCCAGCTGCTCGAGGAGATCCGCGCCTTCGACCAGCAGACCCCGGTGATCCTGATGACCGGCTACGCCGAGGTCGAGATGGCCGTAGCGGCCATCCAGAAGGGGGTCTTCGATTTCATACTCAAGCCCTACAACCCGCCGCAGCTGCTCCACTCGGTGGAAAAAGCCATCGACATGAGGCGCCTGCGACAGATCGAACAAAACTACCAGGCCGAACTCGAGGCACGGGTGGAGCAGGCCACGCAGGAGCTTCAGGCCACCCACGAAAAGATGCTGCAGGGCGAAAAAATGGCCTCCATCGGCCAGCTGGCGGCCGGGGTCGCCCATGAGATCAACAACCCGGTGGGCTTTATCGCCAGCAACCTGAGCACCCTGAGCAACTACGTGGAGCGGCTGGTCGCCTATATCGCAGCGCAGGAGCAGGCGCTGACCGCATGCTGCCCGGACCAGACACGGGAAACCCTCGACCAGGAGCGTCGCAGGCTCAAGCTGGACCACATCCGCGAAGACATCCGGCCCCTGCTGGCCGAATCCATCGAGGGGACCGACCGGATAAAAAAGCTGGTGCTGAGCCTGAAGACCTTTTCCCGGGTGGATGATGCCGAGTTCATTCCCGCCGACATCAACGCCGGCCTGGAGAGCACCATCAACATCTGCTGGAACGAGATCAAGTATGTCGCCACCCTGAACAGGGAATTCGGCGAACTGCCCATGGCACGGGTTTACCCCCAGCAGCTGAACCAGGTCTTCATGAACCTGCTGGTAAATGCCGCCCACGCCATCGAGGGCCAGGGGGAAATCACGGTGAAGACCTGGCACGACGACGGGGCCATCTTCGTCTCCATTGCCGATACCGGCTGCGGAATCCCGGAAAGCATCCGGGACAAAATCTTCGACCCTTTCTTCACCACCAAGGAATCGGGGAAAGGGACCGGCCTGGGCCTGAGCATCGCCTGCGACATCGTCAGGAAGCACCGGGGCGAGATCAGCCTGGAGAGCTCTCCGGGCAAGGGGACCACCTTTGTGGTCAGACTGCCGTTGCACCAGGGGTGATGGGCTGCCTGGCGGATTCAGGCGGCAGCGCAAAAAGGGAGATTGAAAATGCTAGAGGAGAACGCTGCAGCACGCGGGAAGATCATCGTGGTCGATGACGACCCTTATGTCCTGAGCAGCACGGTGAGAATCCTGCAGGAATTCGGTTTTTCGCCCTGCCCGTTCAGCAACGGCCACGAGGCCCTGGAGCGATTTCGGGATGAGGACGCGGATGCCGTGCTCTCGGACATCAAAATGCCGAAAATCACCGGTATCGAGCTGCTCGACCGGATCCGCGCCCTCGACCCGGAGATGCCGGTGATCCTGGTCACCGGCTATGCCGAACTTGACACGGCCATCGCCGCCATCCAGAAAGGGGCCTTCGACTTCATCCTCAAGCCCTACGAACCCCTGTACCTGGTCAACGCCCTGGAAAAGGCGATCAAACTCAAGCGGCTGAACCAGCTGGAAAAGAACTACAAGGCTGAGTTGGAGAGGACGGTGGAGCAAAGGACCCGGGACCTGGGCATCGCCCTGAACCGGCTCGAAGGGATGAGCCGCGAGGTGATCGAACGGCTGGCCGCGGCGGCCGAACTGCGCGATGACGACACCGGGCGCCACAATGCCCGCATCGGCAAGTACGCGGGGGCCATTGCCCGGGCCCTGCAGATGCCCGAGGAATTTGTGGAAACCATCACCCTGGCGAGCACCATGCACGACGTGGGCAAGATCGGCATCCCCGATGCCATCCTCTTAAAGCGAGGGCCCTTGACCGAGGTGGAGTTCAAGATCGTCAAGGCCCACACCTCCATCGGCCACGAGCTTCTCGACGGCTCTCAGCACCCTCTGCTGCAAATGGCCGCCAGCATCGCCCATACCCACCACGAGCGCTGGGACGGCACCGGCTACCCCGGGGGGCTCAAGGCAGAGCAGATCCCTATCGAGGGGCGCATCGTCATTCTCGCCGACCAGTACGATGCACTGCGCAACAAGCGGGTGTACAAACCGGCCTTCGACCACGAAACCACCTTCCGGATCATCATCCAGGGCGATGGCCGGACGCGCCCCGAGCACTTTGATCCGCAGGTCCTCGAGGCCTTCATCAGGGTCTCTCCCCAGCTGAACGAGATATTTTCCGCCCTGGACGACGACCGCGGCGAGTCCCCCTTGACAGGTCGGCTCCTTTACACAGGCGGGGCAGGATGAATTACCTGCAGGGCTTATCCGCAGCAGGTTCCACCGGGGGCGTTCCTCTCAAAAACTGGAATCGCACCCTGAAATGGACGGCACCTGCCGCAAGCCTGAACCGGTTCCATTTTCGCAGCACCGAGGTCAACGAATGAACAGCACCGGCAACGAGCTTTACCGGGTCATTTTCGAAACGACCAATTCAGCACTGGCCGTCCTCGAGGACGATCTGACCCTGGCCCTGGTCAACCCCGAATTCGAAACCCTTTTCGGGGTTCCCAAGGCGCAGACCGAGGGGCGGCGAAAGCTTCTCGATTTCGTCGCCGACATCGACCGGCCGCGGGTCGCCGAGTACCAGCAGGCCTGCCTCGCCGGCGAGGGCCTCGCACCCCAGACCTACGAGGCGCAGATGCAGGATATTGCCGGCAACGTACGCCATGTACTGATCTCGGCGGCCCGTATCGATGGCGCAAGCCGGTCCGTCATTTCGATATCGGACATTTCCGGACGCAAGGATGTGGAGACCAGGCTGGCCAAGAGCCAGGTCCAGTTGTTCCAGCAGCACGACAAACTCAATCGGCTTTTCCAGCAGGTAGCGGCCATCAAAAACGAGGCCGAGCGAACGATGGACTGCATCGGCGACTGGCTGGTGCTGCTGGACGATGCAGGGCGCATCCGGCGCTGCAACAATGCCTTTCGCGAATTTATCGGCAGGGACTTCCAGGAGCTCAAGGGTTCCCCCTTGGCGGATCACCTGGCGGAATTGCAGATCGGTCTGAGGCTCGAGGGCTCGCAAAGCCTCGAGGTCTGCCATGAGGTCAACGGCCGCTGGCTTGCCTTGGATACCTACCCCTTCATCGACGAAAAGGGGCAGGTGAACGGCGCGGTGCTGACCGCCCGGGACATCACGGAAACCAAGCAGATCAACAACCAGCTTCATGAAGCTAACCAGGAGCTGGAAAACGCCTATGCCGAGCTGCAGGCCACCCAAAGCCGGGTGGTCCAGCAGGAAAAGCTGGCCACCATCGGCCAGCTGGCGGCCGGCATCGCCCACGAGATCAACAACCCCATGGGTTTCATCACCAGCAACCTGACTACCCTGCAGAAATACGTGGAACGCCTCACCCAGGTGCTGAAGGCCCAGCACTCGGTCATCCGGGAGAACCAGGTGACGGCCGAGAGCCGGCAGATGCTCGAGGAGCTGGAGAGCAGCAGCAAGCTCGGCTTCATCCTCGAGGATGTTCCGGCCCTGCTCGAAGAGTCACTGGAGGGAGCCTCGCGGGTTGCGAAGATCGTCCAGGATTTCAGGACCTTCTCCCGGGTGGACAGTGCCGAGAAGACCCTGGCCGACATCAACCACTGCCTCGACAGCACCATCAACATGGTCTGGAACGAGCTCAAGTTCAAAGCCGAACTGGTCAAAGAATACGGCGAGGTTTCGCCGGTGCTCTGCCACCCCAACCGGCTCAACCAGGTGTTCATGAACCTGCTGGTCAATGCCGGGCAGGCCATCGAACGCAAAGGCACCATCAGGATTCGCACCTGGCAGGAGCCGGGGGAAGTGCTGGTTTCGGTGGCGGATACGGGGTGCGGGATCCCGCCGGAAAACCTTGATCGGCTGTTCGAACCCTTTTTCACCACCAAGGAAGCCGGCAAAGGGACGGGACTGGGCCTGAGCATCACCTGCGACATCATCAAGGACCACGGCGGGGAAATCACCGTCGCCAGCCAACCCGGAGAGGGAACCACCTTCACGATCCGCCTCCCGGTGGTGCAGAATCCCCACCAGTTAGCCTGATCCTCTCTGAACATCACGGAGACTTTAACCCATGATCGAAAACCACCTACCGGACGCACCGACCGTCCTGTTTGTCGATGACGAGAAAAACATCCTGGCTTCTCTCAGGCGCCTGATGCACCGGGAGGACATCGAAGCATTGACCGCCGCCTCCGGGCCGGAGGGGCTGGAGCTGCTGCAGGCCTCGCCGAACATCGGCCTGATCGTCTCGGACCAGCGGATGCCCGGCATGAACGGAGCGGATTTTCTGGCCAGGGCCCGGGAAATCCGCCCCGACGTGCACCGCATCATGCTGACCGGCTATTCCGACCTGTCGGCAACCATCGACGCCATCAACAAGGGCGGGGCGCACCGGTTCATCACCAAGCCCTGGGACGACGCGGACCTGCTTCGGGCCATCCGCGAGGAACTGAAGTCCTATCAGCTGGTTAAGGAAAACGAACGCCTCGGCGCCATCATCGGCCGCCAGAACGAGGAGCTGAAAGACTGGAATAAAAAGCTCAAGGCGAGGGTGCTGGAGCAGACCGCTGAGATCCGAGAAAAAAATGCCAGCCTCCGCACCAAGAACCTCAAATTGCAGGAGATGTTCCGCGACACCATCGAGGCCCTCTCCCGGCTGATCGAGCTGCGGGCGAAGAAGCTGAGGGATCACTCGGGCAACGTGACCAGACTTGCGGTCGACATGGCCGAGGCCCGCGGAATGACGCCGCAGCAGGTCGAGGTGGTGCGGGTGGCCGGCCTGCTCCATGACATCGGCGAGATCGGCATCCCCGATGAGCTGCTCAATAAGCCGCTCAGCCAGTGTGATCCCGAGGAACTCGAGGTTTACATGCAACACACCATCCGCGGCCAGGCCACTATCGACGCCATCTCCATCCTGCGCCCGGCAGGCCTGCTCATCCGCCACCACCACGAAAATTTCAACGGCAGCGGCTTTCCCGACGGCCTCCAGGGGAGCGCCATCCCGCAGGGGGCCCGCATCCTGGCCCTGGCCGATTTCGTCGACCGGGAAATCAACCGCGAACATACCTCTTCGGTGGACAAAACCTTGCTGAAGGCCCGCGAGTTGGCCGGGACCAAATTCGATCCGGAGCTTGTGCCCCTGCTGGAAAAACCGCTGCGCAAGCACTATCGCCACGACAACACCAAGCAGGGAATGGTCCGCAAGACCTTGCCCCCAGCCGAATTGCGCATCGGCATGGTCCTGATGCAGAACCTGCTCAGCGGCACCGGCCTGTTGTTGCTGAAGGAAGGCTCGGTGCTCGATGAGAAAAGCATACAGGCAATAGGACGCTACCAGAAAATCGACCCGATCAAAGGGGCTGTGGTGGTCATGGTCAAGGGTGAATGATCCTGATGGATCACCCCATCGCGAGAAAATCTACGCCATAGAGAGGGACCTGCATGAACCAGAACCGAATCCTTGTTGTCGATGATGAGGCCCATGTCCGCAAGGCCGTGCAGCGCGCGCTGCTGGACGAGGATTACGAAATCCTGACCGCGCCCAGCGCGTCGGAGGCGCTGAAACTGCTGGCAGATGAACACTTCAAGGTCGTCGTTTCGGATGAAAGAATGCCCGGGATGCAAGGCTCGGAGCTGCTGTCGACCATCAGCCTGCGCTGGCCGGAAACCGTCCGCATTCTGCTTACCGGCCAGGCGAGCCTGGAGGCCGCGGTGCGGGCAGTGAACGAGGGTGAAATTTACCGCTTCCTGATGAAACCCTGGAATGATGCCGAACTGCGGATGGCCATCCGCTCGGGGATCGAAAAGCATGACCTTGAAGTAAAAAACCGCAAGCTCCTCTCTCTGGTGCGCAGCCAGGAACTGAAACTCCGTGCCCTGAAAGGCGAGGCCCTGCCCTTGCCAAAGGCCGAGGGACGCTGCTCCGATGGAAGCTTCCACCTGAAGGAACTGACCGAACAGGAGATCAGCGAGTTGCTCAACGAATGCGGTATTGGTGACGTGAAATAACCTTATTCAAGCAGTCTTTCCCTCTAAAACTTGGGTGCGGCAATGGCGAGAGAAACAGCTTTTAAAACCTGTCCCTTCTGTTTCACGGGTTGGACGACGGTAGAGGATTTTCTTAAGGAGTCCAATTTAAGCCTCAACGGCTACAAGGCTGATTTCGAGAGAATTGAATATGGCCTTTTCCTGTTCACGCACCAATCCCCCGGTTGTCACAGCACCCTGGCCATTGAGGCCGGAGACTTCTTTCACCTATACACAAAGGACAAGTATCCCGAAAAAAAGACCAACAGCGAAACCTGTCCCAAGTTTTGTTTGGACGAAACAAATCTGAACCGCTGCGAAGCCTTCTGTGAATGTGCATTTGTCAGGGAGATCATCCAGACCATAATGGAAAGACAAGCCGCGGGCTCAGAGAGCTAGGGTTCCGGGCAGCTTTTCTGCCACAGGCAACGCTCGCTTCGCTTCGAATCCCACCCGGAAAATGAAAGGGCCCGCCGGAAAAACCGGCGGGCCCTTTATTTGGCGGAGGGGGTGGGATTCGAACCCACGGTACCTTGCGGTACAACAGATTTCGAGTCTGTCACCTTCGACCTCTCGGACACCCCTCCGAAAGTCAGTTGTTTCCTGCTTTCAGCTCTTTCTTCTTTTCGCGGAGTTTTTTGAAAAACCCGCTCAGCATGCTGCTGCACTCTTCTGCAAGAACGCCCTCGGCCACCTCGACCCGGTGGTTGAAGCGGTCGTCCTTGGAGAAATCGTAGATCGAACCTACTGCCCCCACCCTAGGATCCCGGCAGGCATACACCAGCCTCGGGATACGAGCCAGGATGATGGCCCCCATGCACATCACGCAGGGTTCCAGGGTAACGTACAGGGTGCAGTCGAGTAGCCGCCAGTGGCCGATGGTCGCTGCCGCCTCGCGGATCGCGATCATTTCGGCGTGGGTGGTGGGATCGTTGCTGGTCTCGCGTAGGTTGTGCCCGCGGCCGACGATCTCCCCCCCATGAACGACAACGGCCCCGATGGGAACCTCGCCCAGCCTCTCAGCGGCTGCGGCTTCCACCAGGGCCTTCTGCATAAAGCCCCTGTCTTGTTCTTGAGCAAGAGTCACGGGGTCGTTTTTTAAAATGGCGCGCCGCGAGAGATTCGAACTCCCGGCCTTCTGATCCGTAGTCAGACGCTCTATCCAGCTGAGCTAGCGGCGCGCATCAACAAGGCTGCAATTTATCGCTCAAAACCTTGCTATTGTCAATCTTTTTTTTCCAATTGGACCCGGAAAAATTTAAATGGCGGAGAGGGAGGGATTCGCCCACTCTGTCGTCGCCATCACGGCGACTCCGGCGTCGGCTCCCCTACGCTCGCTGCCGCGGACATCCTGTCCGCTTATCTGCCACTGGCAGCGCTCGCTCCGCTTCGAATCCCTCAAGACCCGGTGCGGATAAATTTAAATGGCGGAGAGGGAGGGATTCGAACCCTCGGTACGGGTTTACCCCGTACACTCGCTTAGCAGGCGAGCGCCTTCAGCCGACTCGGCCACCTCTCCGTATTTAACACTATTCCTGAAGCGCTTGCAATTTCGCCACAGCCTACGCTTCGAATCCTACCAAATATCCTTAATATCTGGCGGAGGAGGTAGGATTCGAACCCACGGTGCTTTCGCACAACGGTTTTCAAGACCGCCGCCTTAAGCCACTCGGCCACTCCTCCGTGGAGCTTTTCTCAGGCGCTGATCCGTTCCAGGCCGCCCATGTAGGGGCGCAGAACTTCGGGGATCACCACCGAACCGTCGGCCTGCTGATAATTCTCCAGAATGGCTACCAGGGTCCGGCCGACGGCCAGTCCCGAGCCATTTAGGGTGTGCACAAATTCAGGCTTGGCGCCCTCTTCGCGGCGGAAGCGGATGCCGGCCCGGCGGGCCTGGAAATCCCTGAAATTGGAACAGGAAGAGATCTCGCGATAGGTCTGTTGCGCCGGCAGCCAGACTTCGATATCGAAGGTGCGGGCGGCACTGAAGCCCAGATCACCCGTGCAGAGATCCACCACGCGGTAAGGCAGCTTGAGCTGACGCAGTACCTCTTCGGCGTTGTCCAGCAGCTTCTCGAGTTCCGCGTCCGACTCCTCGGGGAGGGTGAACTTGACCAGTTCGACCTTGTTGAACTGGTGCTGGCGGATCAGCCCGCGGGTGTCCTTGCCGTGGGCCCCGGCCTCCTTGCGAAAACAGGGGGTGTAAGCCGTGTAGCAGATCGGCAGACTCCCGGGCGCCAGGATCTCTTCCCGGTGAATATTGGTTACCGGAACCTCGGCCGTGGGGATCAGGAAAAAGTCCGGTTCGTCCAGATGAAAAAGATCGTTTTCAAACTTGGGGAGCTGTCCCGTCCCCGTCATGGAGTCCCTGTTTACCATAAAGGGCGGAAGAATTTCAACATATTTATGGGCGCCGGTGTGCAGGTCGAGCATGAAGTTGATCAGCGCTCGCTCCAGCCGCGCCCCCGCCCCGCGACAGAGGGAAAAACGGGCCCCGGTCAGCTTGGCAGCAGTCTCGAAATCGAGGATCCCCAGCCCTTCGCCGATATCCCAGTGTGCCTGGGGTTCAAAAGCGAACTGCGGCGGAGTCCCCCAGCGACGCACCTCGCGGTTGTCCTCCTCGGAGGCGCCGACCGGGCACTTTTCATGGGGAACGTTGGGGATGGTGAGCAGCAGACCCTGCAGCTTCTCCTCCACCGCCTTGAGTTCGTCGTCGAGTTCCTTGATGCGGGCGGAGACTTCCTTCATCCGGGCGATTTCACCCTGCACCTGGCTCTTGTCCTTGGTCTTGCCGATGACGGCCGAGACCCGGTTCTTCTCCGCCTTGAGCGCTTCGGACTCGCCGAGCAGCTCCCGGCGGCGCAGATCGAGCTGGCGAAAGGCCGACAGGTCGATCGCCCCGCCTCGGTTGGCGAGCAACTTTTCGACCGCATCCAGATTTTCCCGCAGGTACTTGATGTCGAACATGTGGCAATCCTTTATGCCCGCAGGCGCAAGGAGTGAAGATTCGGCCCACTTGCGAGCCTGCCCCCTGAAATCAAGGGGTTTCTTGTAGCACTTCTTTCCTGCACCGTCAAGCCCCTAACCGCCCGGCAGAGGGGCATCCTGCAGCAGCACGTGCCATTTGGGCCGGCGCCAGCTCTGCCGGAACTCAGCAACCGGAGCCTCGACGGCCAGCCCGGCCTTTTCATAGCCATCCAGAAACACCACCAGTTCACCCTGGGCGCTCTCGGTCCCCCATTCGGCGTCGAACTGCCGCGCCATCTCATTGGGCGGGGTCAGGGGTCTGCCCAGGATCTCCACCAGCGGGAACCGGTAACGCGGCAGCTCCCCACCCCCTTCGTAGGCCTTGAAGACCAACTCCGAACAGACCAAGGCGGAATCGGTGCGGAAATCGAACTCGAAATCGTAGGGGCGGCCGCTGTACTGGAAGGCCCGCTTGACCGCCGCGGCCTTGGCGACCAGAGGAAGTCGCGGCCGCAAAACCGCCAGGGAATCGGCGGCGGCCGAGTGTTCGAGGGTGGTGAAACTCACCCCTTCGGCGATAGCCTCGACCACCCGCGGAGCATCCCCCAGCTTGTCTGTCTGCAGGCTGCGAGCATAGGCGGTAGGGTACTGCGCCTGAAGCAGCGATTCAAATTCCCCGTCGGCCTGACCCAGGCTGCGAACCCATTGCTGCACCTGGTCCCCAGTGAAAAAGGTTTTTCGCTCCTCGGGAGTTCCCACATAGAGCGCCACGTGGGTCCAGAACCCGGGCAGACCGAGGTTGGACATGTACCACTCGCGGCGCTGCAGCAGGATATCGCCAGGCTGCAGCTTGGGCTGCAGTGCTTTGATCTGCTCGAGCGAAATCAGGGCGTCGCCCTTGCGCCGCACCCGCGTCGCGCCCATCCAGTTGGAAACCCCCTTCTGCACCGGGAACCAGGCCATCCGACCAAAATCCTCGACCACCTTGAGAGCGTTCTGGACCGTCAGCGCCTCCCCGCGACCCTCGCCCATTTTCCAGATGTAAGCGGAATCTTCGGCAATCGCCTCGCTCAGGGCGGCGGATTCACCCTCGGAAAAGGTCAGCGACAGCGCCTGCAACGCGGCAAACTCGGTGCCGCGCCCCAGGTTCAGAATGCGAAATTTGAAGGATGCGAAGGTGCGGTCAGGCAGGCCGAATTCCGGGACCGCTTCGTTGAGCAGGGTGTCGAACCCCGGATCCTTGTCGGCCAGGTGGATAAACTCGAGGCCGTAACGATATGCCGTAAGAAAGCTCGCCTGGAAAAGTCTGAAAGAAGCCCTCTTCTGCCGGTCATCACCCAGGCGCCAGAAACCCTTATGTTCTTTCCCCAGAGAATCGAGGGTCGCCACCGCATCCAGCAGGCTGGCCCAGGCGCTCCAGGCGGCCATTCGCTGCTGACGATCGAGGATTCGGGCGTCTTTGACCTTTTCGACAGCGAAAATATCCGGCCTGGACCCGACAAAAGACATAACCCGCTGCAGTTCGGCACGGGCATGGAAAATGGCTAAGGCGTCTTCCTGCAATTGTTGTTCAAACGACTCCTGGGCTCCCGCCATTGCCGGCACCAGCAGGAACAGAAGAATACAAAGGATGGCCATCTTTTTCACGAACAAGATTGGATACGAAAGCACGTCCATAGGTTGTTCCATGTTGACTCCGTAAGGGATGCTGCTATCTCCCTTTCCGCCGAAAAAAAATTTCAATCTCGATCCGCAACCCACACTTTCTTTAGAGTTTGGGCAGCAGAGTCATACTTGTAAACGATGATTCCCCCGCCATCGCGCTGACCGGTCACCAGAATGCCGGCCTCGGGCGCGGTATCGATGGCGGCGTTGCGCGAATAGTCACTGACCGAAGGAAAAGGATCTTGGCCCAAAGGAAAATACTTCAGAGGGAGAGGGTTATTTACATCGTAGAAAAAAGCATAAGGTTCGTAAGTGTAAATGCGAATATAGTGTAAACAATCTACAAAATAGTGTCCCAAAATGGATCCATGATGCCCACCGTCAAAATCCGGAGGCAGACTAATCCCTCCGGTATTGTCCCAACCTATTGCTGTACGAATTCCGAGCCCTGGATTGCCTGCAGTTTGGGGTTCACTCTCGGGTTTGGCCAATTGCCAAACAAACCCCACCCCATTCTCGCTTCCAGTGACGACATATTTCCCATCAGGGCTCACTGATGCATGGGTTTTAGAGGTATTTCCAGCAAGCTTGGCAATTGGGTTCATTGTGGTTGTACTCCAAAGAACCACCCCCGCATAATAGGAAAACCTTGATTCGGGATTTATTGGCGAGGATTTTTTAATTGGGTTGTTATCTGATTCCTTTTGGCCATCTCCAGCACTCAGAAGAATCGAATTTTCTTCTAAAAGTGACAAATTAAGCAACTTTCCAGAAAAAAAATTGGGAGAATTTCCATCCTGCTTCACGGTTTTCATTTCTTTTCCAAAACCGGAAAAAATATTCCAATCCTGATCCGAGCTGAAATAGGTTTTCAAATCCTTTCCCATGACATGGCCATAGGTAGGAAAGTGACTGAAAGTTTTGACGGTCTCACCGGTTGATCTCTGAACATGAACGACGTCATCTAAATCCTGCCAAATGAACGTATCTGTCCCTTTTATAAAATAAGCACTGTAAATATTGCTCTGGTCTGAGATAGTCGCTTTGGTCCGGCTTTCAAGATCCCAAAGGACCAACCTGTGGTCTTGGTGAGAACTTAGCGCATGACGACCATCGCTGGAGACCGAGACGACAATCGCTCTCTGGCTAAAGCCCTCTGATGCTTTCTTGCCGGCATCACTTCGCTGGCAGCCCAGGAAAGAAAAAATTGCAAAAAGACAAAAGAGTTTGGCGATAAAACCAAATAAGTTCTGTGACATATCAATATTTTCCGAAACCAGAGGTTCTCAGGATCTGGAGCAGAATACGCTTTCGGTACACTTCTTCGAACAAAATTTTGCTTGGCACCTTCATGCCGGAGTGATTGAACAACCATTGGGTTTGGTCTACAAGGACAATCTTCCCTTGACCAATCAAGCTTTCGACAAAATTGTCATTTTGGAATCTCATAGGCCCCCCATACCCCATCGCAGGCCTCGGCATTCGAGCACTGATCTCCATCTTGCCAAGCGCTCGGAGGGTTTTCATGTAATCCTCGACCATCTGTTGGCGAACGCGTAGGACATAAGCCAGAGGCAGAGCTTTTTCATAATCGAGAATCCTGAGATGGTCGGTGAACAGCCCATCCCTGTCCTGGTTAATTTCCTCCATCAAGGCTTTTTCGAACGAATCCAGTGAATCGCCAACAAAGTTCTTTTGCCAACTCAAGTACAAACCCTGGATACCCCAAGGTGCAAAGAGCATGTCTTTGTCGATCTCCGTGGCGAGGGGCACCCCTGTCGCCTGGGCCAAGGTGTAAAGACCGCCTACCCTGCCGGCGGCCGCCTCGGTCAGGTTATCCCTATCCCTTTGCCGGTCTTGGTCATTGCGGTGCGGTCCGAGGATGTTGTCCTGCTGGGAATAGAGCACCATGATGGTTTTGGCGGTGCGATTGGCGTGGATGAAATTCCAGTTGCGCATCACGCTGGTGTCTTTGGACGGATCGTTGGAGAGCGCCGTATCGGGAACCGCCGGCTGCCACATGAAAACGTTGTCGATACACTCCTTGCGCCCGGGCATCTGGCCGAGAAGATTCATGGCAACGAGCAACACCCGATTACCAAGGCTGTGGGCGATGATGTTGATGCGAATGCCGGCATCGACGAGTTGCTGGATGAGGCGGGCCAGTTTTGCTCCCGCGCGGTTGGCGTGCAGTTCGGCATGGATGTAGTTGAGTTGGAAGACATCGCCGGACCAGGCAACATGAATGAGTCGGGTGAATTTGCTGTAATCGTGCCGGTTGAACCCGGCAGCGCGATTGAGGCCATCCTCGAGATTAACGACCCAGGAGTGGGCCGCCTGGCCGTTGAGCTCCTCCTCGGTGAAATGGGATGGCCAGGCAAAACGCGCATCCTGGAGCAAAGGAAATCGCTTTCCCAAACTACTGAGATCGCGGAAGATCGTTGCGGCCTGGCCATATTCAATATCCAAGACCGGTCGCTCACCGGAGGTGCAACTGATTACCTTGGGTTGGTTAACGGCGTTAACCTGGCGCCCAAAATCTCCATAGGGCACATTGAACCCGTGGATAAAGATGGTGGCATTGTTTCCGTTGTTGCGAAAGTAATCAAGTTCGCGAATGCTTAGCAAATCACGGGCCGCGGGGTCTGCGGTCGTACGGTCTTCGCGCAGATTGACGATCACCGGGGGAAAGAGCAGCGGCATTTTGATCTGATAGTGCGCCTTAATGGCTCCGGGAAGCAACCAGGGGGTGGTGCTGCTGGGAGCATGGTAAAGGGTGTTATTCATGAGTTTTCTTCCCAGCGAACGCAAAAGGTTCTCCTACGATATTCCACCGCCAGGGGCCAATTACAACCCCTTCAAAATGCGCTTTCCCTTCGACAACCTTCGCAACGTATCTTCCGCCTGCGGCATCTTCGAGCAAAATCTGCTCTCCGCCTTCCAATGGATTACCATCGACATATTCGGGAGCGAGAGTCACCGAAGTGGTCAGATTCAGGGCGTCCGAAAAGCCTGACCGCCTTCCGGCGACCTCAACCTGGAATGCATAGGAAAGAACCCCGACAGGGCCGTTTTGCTCTTCTCGAAGCAGATCCTCCTGGACCTGCTCTTCCTGGCGTTGCCAAACAAGGGCATGACGCCCCATCCCATCGTTCAGGACGAGGGTCAGGGTATCCACCACCTCGAACTGCTCTTCGTGGGAAATGTCAAACACGGTAACCGTCGCAGCTTCGCCGCTGGAGAAGTTTTTCACTGAAAACTCCGCATTCACGGCGTGGCCGACACCGACAGGATTACGGCTCCAGTTCAGGTCGAAGATACAGGGTTCGCCCCCATCTGTGAGCTCTCCGATGACCCGCGGGACAAGTGTTTTTTCCGCTGAAGTGGCCGGCATCGCCTGTGGCGAACCCACCCGGTAATTCACCGTCCCGTTCAGGGACACGCCGCCGC
The DNA here is from genome assembly GCF_019704135.1 of Desulfuromonas versatilis. Taxonomy (NCBI): domain Bacteria; kingdom Pseudomonadati; phylum Thermodesulfobacteriota; class Desulfuromonadia; order Desulfuromonadales; family Desulfuromonadaceae; genus Desulfuromonas; species Desulfuromonas versatilis. The sequence goes on along the minus strand of NZ_AP024355.1, from coordinate 212,904 downwards.
TCCCCTTGAGGCTGACCTGTTTGCCGAACAGCTTCACCGCGCCGTCGGCAGCAATGACGAAGCCGCCGCCGCTCTGGCCGAAGTGGATATCGCCGCCGCCGCGCCCCTCGATGCGGATCTCTCGCGCGGCCTGGATGTGCACCTGGCCGTCGCGGACGGTGAAGCTGGCGTCGCCGCGCTTCACCGTGACCTGCTGGCCCTGCTCGACATCGAGACGCAGATGCTTGCCGGCGGTGAACTCGAGGTTTCTGCCGGCGCGCATCTGCAGGTTTTTCGCAGCACTCAGGCCGGCGTCGGTGGCGGCCTGGTGGTGGATTTCGCCGCTGCGGGTCTCGGTGCGGTGGCGGTTCTCCACGGTCTGGATGCGGTCGTTTCCGCTGCGCTCGGTGAGGGTGCCGCCGCTGCGGATGTCCATAGTTTTGTTCGCCTGCCACTGCATGGCGCCCTGCTCGGTGGCCAGGCGCAGCCTGTGCCCCACCGCTTCGGCATCCATCCGCAGGATGTTCTGCCCGCCCCAGGTCTGCAGGGTGATGGCCTCGGCCTGGCGCTTGTCGTCCAGGCACAGCTCGTTGCCCGAGGCGCTGCGTAGAATATTCTGTTGGGGATTGGCGCTGGTCACCGGCGACGGGGTGTCGGGATTGGGCAGGGTGCCGACCAGCATCGGCCGGTCGGGATCGCCGTTGAGGCAGGAGAGTAGCACCTCGGCGCCGTCGTGCAGCGGCGCATGGAAACCGACAGGCAGTTCTCCCGGCGGGCCGCCGCAGGGCGCCAGGCGCCGGATCGGCAGGCTCGCCTCGCTGTGGGGCTTGTCTTCGCGGTCGGCCAGCAGCTTGATCCGGTAGCGCCCCTGCTCGTCGAGTTGGGCATACTCGCCGGCCGCCTCGATGCGGGCGCTGAAGGTCAGCGGCAGTTCGGGCCGCGGCGGCAGGGTTGGACGAAAGGGGGTTTCGCGGCGGATCAGCTGCGCCTCGCAGCGATAGGGGCGATCTTCCCCGGCCACCCCCTGCCCGGCGTACTGGCTGGCGCTGTGGCGCAGGCTCACCACCAGGTAGTCGCCGCTGTAGTCGCCGGCCAGCCGCGAGGCATCCAGAGTCAGGGTTCCCCCCGCGGAAAGTCCGGCCACCTCGCCACCGGCAGCGAGACGCCAGCTATCGACCCGGGCGCGCTCGGCCCGCTGCTGGGCGTGCCTTTCGGCGTCCTCGGCCGAGCGGAAGCCGCCGGCGAAATCCACGCGGGCAAGGGGGCCGGAGCTCTGGGCAGCGCCCACTGCGCGCAGCGCTTCCAGGGCGACCCCGGGCTGCAGCTCGCAGGTGTTGTGCATCAGGCAGTTGGCCGGCACCATCTGCTGAACCACCCGAAGCCGATCGAAGGCCGTCTGCGGCTGGCCGGCGGCGAGCCCGCCACCGGGACGGTAACGGACCGGGGGGCGTTCGAGGGCGGGGCAATGGGAGTTGTGGTCGGCAAAATGCACCACCTCGCGCCCCTGCTCCTGGTCCGACCAGAAGAAGATCCCCTCGCGGGCCAGCAGCCTCAGGACGAAGGCAAGGTCAGTCTCCGCGGCCTGCAAAGTCGAGGGGCGCACGCGGCAGGTACGGGTCAGGTGAAAGCGGAGCTGATTGGGGGAAAAACCGTGCTGCAACAGGGTATCGCGAACGATTTCGGGAGTGGATCGGGACAGGACCAGGCGGGTGTCGCTCTGCAGGCGCAGCAGCGCCAGGCGTGATTCGAAACAGACCAGGACGCGACGCCGACCGTCGCCGTGCCGGCCGAGCTCCTCGGCGCCGGTCACCACCCCGGCCAGCTTTCGCTGCGCCCCGTCGCGGCCGGTCAGGCCGACCTGACCCGGCTGGCCCGGCATGCCGGATATGGGGTGACCTTCAGGACAAAGGGTTTCGATACGGAAGTGAAAAGGCTCGGACAGGGTCTCCTCGCCATCGAGGGACAGTACCGGCAAGGCGATATCCCCGAGGCAAAAAGACAACCGAGCCCGGCTGGCGGCGAGCTCCAAGGTGTCCCTCCCTGCATGACATTTAATTTCCCCCATTTAAGGGCTTTAAATAAACGCCATGGAGAAGAGAATGTCAAGCCCAAATGCCCGAAACTAGAGCTGGTCTTTTCGCCCCTTGACCCACCACTCGGCATCATCGTCGAACCACCAGCGGCTCGAATCGGTGGCCCAGATCGTCTCCGCCAGGCGCTGGGCGGGTTCGGTTTTCAGCCGCCGCACGGCGAAGGGATACCACTCGTCAGCGTAGCGATTGCCGAGGTCCTTGTACTCCTTGAGCGCCAGGATCATCTCCAGCTGGTCGGCGTCGTGGGCAATGAGGGCCTCGCGGCTGCCGGCCGCGGCGAACTCCTGCAGAGCGCTGCGGTAGTGGTCGCCGAAAGGCAGGGTGCGGGCCAGGTCCTCCACCGCCTTGGCCTCGTCGGCCTTGACGTACTTTTTGTTGACGTAGTTGAGGTCGCCGGTGCGCGCCTCGGGGACGTCGTGGAACAGGCACAGCTCCAGCACCCGCCCGACGTCGGCCTCGTCATCGAGGCGCGCCAGGGTGTAACCGATGATCGCGGTGCGGAAGATATGCTCGGCCACCGACTCCGCCCCCGAACCGAGAAACTGGAACCCGGTGCGCGGCGTGCGCTTGAGCATCCCCACTTCGAAAAAGAAATTGGCAAGATTTTTCATCTTAAAATCCGTGGTCCGTGGTCAGTGGAAGGAATCGTAATGGGTAAAGCGTAATACGTAATCGGTGAAAAGAGAAGGGATCTTACGCCTTACGCCTTACGCATCACGCGTTACGGCCTTTCACCCCAGCCGCACCAGGCAGACCCCGGCGAGGATCAGCATGGCGGCGATAAAGCGGATGCGGCCGCAGGACTCGCCGAGAAACAGGGTGCCGATCAGCACCCCGATCAGCAGGCTGACCTGGCGCACCGGAACCGCATAGCTCATTGGCGCCAGCTTGAGTCCGAATCGGAAGGTCAGGAACGAGCCCATCATCACCGGCCCGGAAACCGCCACCAGCATCCGGCTGTGCCGGAACTCCTCCAGTACCCGGCCACGGTAGGATGGACGCAGCAAATTCAGAGTAAGAAAGGCCAGCATGAACATGACCAGCAGGTAGGTGAAATGGAAGGCCGGGTAGATGGTGACGCCCGATTTGTCGATCACCGCCCCCACGGAATAGATGAATCCAGCAATTAGCGCGGCCTGCACCGAAGGGTCGCTCAAATTGCGGAACGGGCGCAGGATTTCCGAGCTGCTGAGCCGGCGCAGCTGAACGCAATAGGCGCCGCAGAGAATCAGCAGGATCCCCCCCACCCCCAGGGGCGAGAGTTGTTCGCCGAGCAGCAGCACTCCCCAGACCGGAACATAGACCATGGCCGTCTGCGAAAGAGGATAAGTCAATGACAGATCGCCCGCCCGATAGGCGCGCCCGTTGAACAGGTGATAGAACACGAAGCAGGCGGCGCCGCCGGCCCCCAGCAGCAGGACCTGCCCCGAAGGCAGCGGAAAGGGCTCGGGCATGAAAGGGAGCAGCAGATTGAGCATCCCGCCCGAACAGACGAACATCCACCAGATGAACACGGTCTTGTCCCTGCTGCGCTTGACCAGCAGGTTCCACAGGGCGTGCATCAGGGCGGAGAACAGGATCAGTGAAAAGGCCAGGGTGCTCATGGAGACGCATTCTAGCCGAACCCCGAGAAATTAGCGACGATAAAACATGTGGGGAAAATATTAGTGAGATTAAAACTCATTCGGAGGCGACATTGACAGCATGGCGCAACTTGCTATTATCAGGAGGAAAAACTGTTTTTCTTGCGGCAGCGGAGAGGCTCCGCAGCCAGGGGAGGATCGATGAACGACAAACGGATCGAACGCGATTCCATGGGCGAAATGCAGGTCCCCGCGACGGCCCTCTACGGCGCCCAGACCGCCCGGGCCCTGCAAAACTTTCCCATCAGCGGGGTGCGCTTTCCGCGCCCCTTTATTCGTGCCCTGGGGATGATCAAGGAGCGGGCGGCGCGGGTCAACATGGAGCTGGAGCTGCTCGACCGCGACCGGGCCATGGCCATCATGGAAGCCGCCGAAGAGGTCATCCAGGGAACCCTGGACGGCGAGTTCGTGCTGGACATCTTTCAGACCGGATCGGGGACCAGCACCAACATGAACGCCAACGAGGTCATCGCCCACCGCGCCTCCCAGCTGCTTGAAGAGCCCCCGGAGAAGCGAACCGTCCACCCCAATGACCACGTCAACCTGGGCCAGTCGAGCAACGACGTCATCCCCACCGCCATGCACCTGGCCGCCGCCGTGGAGATCCGCCACAGCCTCATCCCCGCCCTGTTCGCCCTGCAGGAGGCCCTGGGCGAAAAGGCCGGCGAATTCGACGACATCGTCAAGATCGGCCGCACCCACCTGCAGGACGCCACCCCGGTGCGCCTCGGCCAGGTCTTCTCCGGCTACGCCCGCCAGGTCGCCCTGTCGATCCGCCGCCTGGAAAACAGCCTGGAAGGGCTGCTCGAGCTGCCCCTCGGCGGGACCGCGGTCGGGACCGGCATCAACACCCATCCGCGCTTCGCCGCCAAGGTCATCGACGGTCTGGCCGAGGTGACCGGCCTGCCTTTCAAGGAGGCGGCCAATCATTTCGAGGCGCAGGGGGCCAGGGACGCTGCGGTGGCCGCCAGCGGAGCCCTGAAAGTTTGCGCCACGGCGCTGTTCAAGATCGCCAACGACATCCGTTTTCTGGGCAGCGGCCCGCGCTGCGGGCTGGGTGAACTGGTCCTGCCGCCGGTGCAGCCGGGTAGCTCGATCATGCCCGGCAAGGTCAACCCGGTGATGGCCGAGAGCCTGATGCAGGTCTGCGCCCAGGTCATCGGCAACGATGCCGCCATCACCCTGGGCGGGCTTGCCGGGAATTTCGAGCTCAACGTGATGATGCCGGTCATCACCCGCAACCTGCTCGAATCCATCGCCCTGCTCGCAACCGCCGGCACCCAGTTTACTCACCGCTGTGTGCGGGGGCTCGAGGCAGACCGCCGACGCTGCGAACAGACCGTGGAGCAGAGCCTGGCCATGTGCACCGCGCTGGCCCCGGTCATCGGCTACGACCGGGCCGCGCAGATCGCCAAACAGGCCTATGCATTGGGGAAAACCGTCAGGGAGGTGGCGCTGGAGCAGAAAGTGCTGCCCGAGGACGAACTGCAGAGGATCCTCGACCCCCGGCCGATGACCGAACCGGGGGTGCCGGGGAAAACCAGGTGAGGAGTGAAACGTGAAGCGTGAGGGGTGAGAGGTATATTCTCACTCCTCACTCCTCACTCCTTACCCAGGGTTTTCACAATTTCCTCCCCCAGCACCTCCCGCTGCCAGTTCTTCATGCCGTCGAAACCCTCGAGGTCGGCGGTTTTGCGCGGCGGGTTGCGGGAGATCAGTTCGAGCAGGGTGTTGTTGATGAGGATGCCGGGGTCCATCCCCAGGGCGCCGGCCTTGGCGGTGCGCATCTCCTTGAGCAGCGCCAGGCGCCGGTCGGCTTCGGGGTCGCGCTCGGGACGGGGGCTGCGCGGATAGACCGGCAACTGATCCTGGGGGAGGTTCAGACCCCGTTCGATGGCCTGGAGCATCTGCTTGCCATAGCGGTCGGCGAGCCGCGGTGAAATTCCTTCGATGGCGACCAGGCCCTGATGAGAGCGGGGCGTGTTGCGGGCCAGATCGAGCAGCGACTTGTTCCCCACCACCCGAAACAGGGGGCAATCCCGCCGCTGGGCTTCGCGGTCGCGCCACTGCAGCAGCTCCTCGAGCACCGCCAGCTGGCGGCGGTCCAGGGTTCCGGCCCCCTTGGCCCGCAGAAACAGCGGACCCTCCGCTTCGCTGTGGCGCACCTGCTCGAGCAGGGCAAACTCCTCCGCCACCCAGGCCAGCCGCCCCTTCTCCTCGAGCCGGCCTTCCAGAAGCGCCACCAGGCGATGCAGGTGGCGGGTGTCCTCCGCCGCGTAGCTGATCATCTCCGGGGTCAACGGCCGCACCGACCAGTCGGCCCGCTGGTAGCGCTTGTCCAGCTCCACCCCGAAATGCTTGCCGAGCACATCGGCCAGCCCCACCTTCTCCTCACCGAGAAACTGGCAGCTCACCATGGTGTCGAACAGGCCGCGGATCTCGATGCCGAAATCCCGGTGCAGGCAGCGGATGTCGTAATCGGCGGCATGGAAGATCTTGCGCACCTGCGGGTCGGCCAGCACCGCTTTGAGGGGCTCGAGGTCGGCGACCGCCAGCGGGTCGACGAGCACCGTGCGCCCGGCGGTGGAGAACTGCAGCAGGCAGACCTTGTCCCGGTAGCAGTGCATGGAATCGGCTTCGAGATCGACGGCAATGGCCGGCTGGCGATGCAATTCTTCGGCGAGGCGGGTGATGGCGGCGCTGTCGGTGAGGATCGGGGTGTTGGGCATGAAGACTCCAGTTATCTTTCAGATGAATTGGTTCCGCCGCAGGCAGCAGAAGCCAGAATTCAGAATCCAGGAGCCAGCAGAACAGCCAAGGCAAGACCTCGGCATTTCTTCTGAATTCTGACTGCTGGATTCCTCAGGTTCAATGCAGTGATTAAAAATCCATCTTGCCAGTTCCGGCAGAGCCTGGCAAGCAGGCGAGGGCCTTTTTGTGCGCCCCGTGCAGGGGCATCGCCGCCAAGTCGGGCAGATCGGCCCAACAGCTATCCTGGTTTTCGGCCGCTCTCCCCTGCCGGGAGACCTTCGCGGCGAACAGGTGCAGGTCGAGCTTGAAATGGCTGTAGGCGTGGGCCACCCGGCCGGCATGGCGCAGCGAAGCGGAAAAACCCAACTCGTCAAGCAGGGCTTCCGCGATCCGCCCCGGCTCGTCCCCCTCGGGCACTTCGGCAGCGGGAAATTCCCAGAGTCCGCCGAGCATCCCCGCATAGGGGCGGCGGCGCACCAGCCAGCGGCCTTGGCGCTCGAGCAGCAGCGCCACCTGGGTGCGGGTGGGGACGGCCTTTTTGCGCCCCCGCAGCGGCAGAGCCTTTTCCAGCCCCCGGGCCCGGGCCAGGCAGAGACCTTCGAGGGGGCAGGCCGGGCAGTCGGGACTGCGCGGGGTGCAGACCGTGGCGCCCAGGTCCATGATCGCCTGGGCATAGTCGTGGGGGCGCTCGGCCGGGGTCAGCTCCTCCGCCCGCGCCCAAAGAAAGCGCTCGGCGGCGCTGGCGCGCGGGTCCTGCTCGAGGGCATACAGCCGGCAGAGCACCCGGCGCACGTTGCCGTCGAGGATCGGCCCCTTGAGGTCAAAGGCGATGGAGCGGATCGCCCCGGCGGTCGAACGCCCCACCCCCGGCAGGCTGATCAGCGCCTCCAGTTCGGCCGGAAATGATCCGTCGAAGACCTCGACCACCCGGCGGGCCGCCGCGTGCAGGTTGCGGGCCCGCGAATAGTAACCCAGCCCGGCCCACAGCTCGATGAGTTCCTCCAGAGGCGCCGCGGCCAGATCGGACACCGTGGGGAAGCGCCCCAGGAATCTCTCGTAGTAGGGGATGACCGTGGTCACCCCGGTCTGCTGCAGCATGACCTCCGAGAGCCAGATGCGGTAGGGATCGCGGGTGCCGCGCCAGGGCAGGTCGCGGCCGTGGCGGCCGTACCAGGCCAGCAGGCGGCGGGAGACCTCGGCGGGCTTCGGGTAAACAGGCGAGGACATATAAGCGAATTATTTCACCACGAACAACGCGAAGGACACGAAGAACCACCAGGAAAATACTTCGTGGACTTCGTGTCCTTCAGCGAACGAAGTGAGTGGGTGGTTACGTATTTTCAGCTCAACCGATTTCCGCCAGCGCCGCCACCAGCTTCTCCATCTCCTCGCGGGTGCCGATGGTGATGCGCAGGCCGTGGGCGAGGGTCGGGTCGGAGAAGTAGCGCACCAGGATGCGCCGCTGGTAGAGAGCGTCGTAGACCCGCTTGCCGTCGCGGTCGGGGGGCGAGGCGAAGACGTAGTTGCCGCTCGAAGGGATCACCCCGTAGTCGAGCACCCGCAGCTCGCCGCTGAACCATTCACGGGTTTCGCGGATCTTGCGCACGCACTCGCGGAAATAGTCCTGGTCGCGCAGGGCGGCCACCGCCGCGGCCTGGGCCAGCCGGTCGAGGTTGTAGTGGTCGCGGATCTTGTCCAGCGCGGCGATCACCTCGGGGCGCGCCACCGCCAGCCCCAGGCGCATGCCGGCCAGCGAATAGCTCTTGGAGAAGGTGCGGGTGACGATGACGTTTTGGTATTTGCGCACCAGTTCCAGGGCGTTCTCATCGGCAAAATCAGCATAGGCCTCGTCCACCACCAGCATCCCCTCGACCCGCCCGGCCAGCTCCTCGATAAAGTCCAGGGGGTAGGTGAAACCGAGGGGCGCGTTGGGGTTGGTGAGGAAGAACAGCTTGCCTTGGTAACACTCGGGAAAATCGGCCAGCCGCCAGTCCTGGGTCAGCCGGAAGGTGTGCACCCTGGCCCCCTGGATTTCGGCCAACGTCGAATAGTAGGAGTAGGACGGGTGCACGTAGGCGATCTCTTCGCCTTCCCCGGCGAAGGCGCGGATCAGGTTGTTGAGCAGCTCGTCCGAGCCGTTGGCCATGATCAGCCACTCGGGATCGAAGCCGTAGAGCCGCGCCGCCTCCTCGCGGCCGGCCTGGCTGGCCGGGTCGGGATACTTGCGCAGCCCCTCGCCCACCTCGGCCAGAATCGCCTCGATCACCTTCGGCGACGGCGGGTAGGGATTTTCGTTGGTGTTGAGCTTGATCCAGGCCTTTTCGTCCTTGGGCTGAAAGCCCGGGACATAGCCGGCCATCAGGGCGATGTTCTTGCGCAGGGGGATCATGGAGCCTCCGCTCGATGAATGAATAAAATATAAAGATCTCAATCAGCCACGGATAAAATCTGATAGATTCCGATAAATCAAGGGTCTGGACTTTCTTCAGGGGTTGCTGGATTTGGATCTGAGCTCTTTAGGTGCTGAATTATCAGACTTGATCAGATTTGATCCGTGGCTAAAGGCTTTTCCCGGGTTTAAAGACAAAGCCTCACCACGGTAAAGCACAGAGAAAAAATCAGCTGTGATCTTCAGAGGGAATCCCCCTCAGAACCCAAGCAGCTTGCCGCGCTCCTTGTCGAGAAAATCGCCAATGAGCTTTTTGCCGTCGCGGGACATGGCCGGCGGGCCGATCTCCAGGAACTCCTCGAGGGCGGGGCCGATGTTGAGCTTGAAATTGCGCGCCCATTCGCCGCTGCGCTCGAGGTTTTTCAGTTCGATGGTCACCACCGGGGGAGGACCCAGATCCAGACCGTCGCTGTCACGCTTGCGCTGCGGAAGGTCCTTCCAGTGCACCTGCTTGGTCAGAAAGGAGTATCCCGAGGCGACCACCCGCAACTCGACTCCAGGCACCTTCTCCGAGGCCTTGTAGTCGACCACGCCGACCGCGTTGCCGCGGTACACGTCGTAGGACTTCACCGGCGCCGGGGCTCCCGGATACTCCTTGCTGGTCGCCACCACCAGCAGCGGCCGGGCCACCGCCTCGCCGGTTTCGGCGTCGACCACCTTGAACTGGACCGGCCGTTCCCAGCCGAAGGAGACGCTCACCTGGGCCGCCGCGGGCGCTGACAGCGAGAGCAGTACCAGCAATGCCAGACCAGCCAAGCGAAACCGAGCCATACCCGCCTCCAGCCGGAAAAAGAGCCTAATAAGTGGTAATTATATCATAGGTGGTGCTGCGCTTGGCGGGGATGAACCCGGCCTCGCGGGCCATCTCGACGATCTCTTCCTGCGACAGCCGGAAGGAGACCCCGGCGGCGGCGACCACGTTCTCCTCGAGCATGGTGCCGCCCAGGTCGTTGGCGCCGAAAAACAGCGCCACCTGGGCCATGCGCGCCCCTTGGGTGACCCAGCTCGCCTGGATGTTCTCGACGTTGTCGAGCACGATGCGCGAGAGGGCCAGCACCTTCAGGTACTCGACGCCGCTGGCGGTTTCGCCGCCCAGTTCGGTGTTGGCCGGCTGAAAGGTCCAGGGGATGAAGGCGGTGAAGCCGCCGGTGCGGGCCTGGATCTCGCGGATGCGAAACAGGTGCTCGACGATGTCCGCCGGCTTTTCCTTCGAGCCGAACATCATGGTGGCGGTGGTGCGCATCCCCAGGCCGTGGGCGGCCTCCATGACCGCGGCCCAGTCGCGCCAGCCGATCTTGTTGGGCGAGATCTCCTGGCGCACTTCGTCCACCAGCACCTCGGCCCCGCCGCCGGGGACCGAGTCGAGCCCGGCGCTCTGCAGCCGCCCCAGGCACTCTTCCATGGAGAGCCCTGAGAGCTTGGCAATGTGGATCACCTCGGCGGGCGAGAGGGAGTGGACCCGCACGCCGGGAAAGCGCTGCTTGAGCTGCCGGAACAGCTCCTCGAACCAGTCGATCTTCAGCTCGGGGTGCAGCCCCCCCTGCATCAGCAGCTGGGTGCCGCCGTGATCGACCAGCTCCTGGATCTTGGCGAAAATCGCCTGGTAATCGAGCAGGTAGGCGTCGGCGGCGTCGGCTCTGCGGTAGAAGGCGCAGAAGCGGCACTCGGACTGGCAGACGTTGGTGTAGTTGACGTTGCGGTCGACGACGAAGGTCACCCGGTTGTGGGGGTGCTTGGCCCGGCGAAGGCCGTCGGCCAGCTTCCCCACCTCGAGCAGGTCGGCCCGGGTCAGCAGGTAAAGGGCCTGCTCCCGGTTGATGGCATTGCCCTTGGCAAGTTTCTTCTTAATCTGTTCAAGCATCAATCAACCACGAAGCTCACGAAGAACACGAAGAAAACCGAAGAAATCTGCCCTTCTTCGTGCCCTTCGTGTCCTTCGTGGTGAAAAAGGTTTTCTCAATAAACCCGCAGTTCCCGGTACAGCGTGTCGCGCTCCACCGGCACCCGCCCCGATTTGCGGATCAGCTCGACGATCTGCTCCTTGGCCAGCGCCTGGGGCGAATCGGCGCCGGCGTCGTGGCCGATCTTCTCCTCGACCACCGTGCCGTCGAGGTCGTTGACGCCGAAGGCCAGGGCCACCTGGGCGATCTTCAGCCCGAGCATCACCCAGTAGGCCTTGACGTGGCGGAAGTTGTCGAGGTAGATGCGGCTGATCGCCAGGGTCTTGAGGGCGTCGACCCCACCCACCCCCCGGGCGCCGGGGACCCGGGTATTGTCGGGCTGAAAGGCCAGCGGGATGAAGGTCTGGAAGCCCCCGGTGCGATCCTGCAGCCGGCGCAGCCGGCCGAGATGGTCGATGCGGTCCTTGTGGCTCTCCAGGTGCCCGAAGAGCATGGTGGCGTTGGTGCGCAGCCCGGCGCGGTGCACCTTCTCGGTGACCTCGAGCCAGCGCTCGCCGGAGATCTTCTCGGGGCAGATCTGCTCGCGCACCTCCTCGGCGAAGATCTCCGCACCGCCGCCGGGCATGGAGCCAAGACCGGCCTCCTTGAGCTCGGCGATGACCTGCTCGATGCTCTGCCCGGTGAGCCGGGCGAAGTAGTCGATCTCCACCGCGGTGAAGGCCTTGATGTGCAGCTGCGGGCTGTCGGCGCGGATGGCGGCGATCATCTCCAGGTAGAAGTCGAAGGGCAGATCGGGGTGCAGTCCGCCCACCATGTGGATCTCGGTGGCGCCGGCGGCCGCCGCCTCGGCGGCCTTGGCCAGGATGTCGTTGAGCGCCAGGGTGTAGCACCCCTCGTCCTCGGCGGTCTTGGAAAAGGCGCAGAAGGTGCAGCGGTTGACACAGATGTTGGTGTAGTTGATGTGCCGGTTGACGTTGAAGTAGACCCGCTCGCCGTTTTTCTTGCGATTGGCCCGGGCCGCCAGTTCGCCGATGGCCAGCAGGTCGTTGGATTCGAACAGCTCCAGGGCCTCGCCATCGGAGATACGGGCGCCATTTTCGATCTTGGCGCGAATGTTTTCAAACAGTTTGATCATGGCATTTCGGAATGGGAATGTTTTTGCCTACCCCTCGCCCCAACGCTGGAACAGGGAGTGCTTGATCTGCAGGCTGTCGAGGATCTTGCCGACCACGAAGTCGACCAGGTCGTCGATGGTTTTCGGCCGATGGTAGAAACCCGGCATAGCCGGCAGAATATGGGCGCCGGCCCGGGAGAGTTTCAGCAGGTTCTCGAGATGAATCGGGTTGAAGGGGGATTCGCGGGGCACCAGGATCAGCTCGCGGCGCTCTTTGAGCGCCACGTCGGCCGCTCGCTCCACCAGGTTGCTGCCGATGCCGGCGGCGATGCGCCCGGCGGTGCCCATGGAGCAGGGGACGACGACCATGGCGTCGGGAGCCGATGAGCCGCTGGCCACCGGCGCGAACAGGTCATCGGCGTCGTAGTGATCGAGCCTGTGGCTGCCGCCGAAATAGTCGCGCATCAGCTGCTTGCGCGCCGAGGTGGACCCTTCCCACTCCAGCCCCGTCTCGTAGCGCAGCACCTCGAGCCCCGAGCGGGTCAGCAGCAGCGCCACCCGGCACTGGGACTTGAGCAGCTCCTCGACCAGGCGCAGGCCGTAGATCGACCCGGAGGCTCCGGTTATGGCGACGACGATTTGTTTCATAAGGGCCGTGACTGGTGACTCGTGATTGGTCAAAACCTTAAAATCGAAAAGCAGCCTATCGCCTGTTCGCTTTGCTTGCCCGAGGGCGCCGAGTACAGGAAAAAAAGCGATACTTTCATTTACCACGAAGGACACGAAGACCACGAAGTTTTAAAATCCTTGAGATCCTGCAAGCAGCTTTTCTTCGTGCTCTTCGTGCTCTTCGTGCTCTTCGTGGTGAATCAGTCTTTCACCTTAAGGCCTAGAGCAACGCATCGACCAGCGTAAAGGCGAAGATGGTCACGCTGATGTAGCCGTTCATGTTGAAAAAGGCCGCGTCGAGCTTGGAGAGGTCGTCGGGCTTGACCAGCAGGTGCTCGTAGGCAAGCAGGCCGGCCACCACCAGCACCCCGCAGAAATAGATCCAGCCCAGGCCGGTGCCGATCAAAAGCAGCAGCAGCAGAAACAGCATCATACCATGAAAAGCGCGCACCAGCAGGATCGAGCGTTCCACGCCGAGCTTGGCGGGGATGGAATGCAGCCCCATTTCGCGGTCGAACTCCAAATCCTGCAGCGCGTAGAAGATATCGAAGCCGGCCACCCAGAACAGCACCGCCAACCCCAGGGCGATGATCTGCCAGCTGACGTCGCCGCGCAGGGCGATCCAGGCGCCGATGGGAGCGGCGGCCAGGCAGATGCCCAGCACCACGTGGGCCAGGGCCGTGAAGCGCTTGCAGAAGGAATAGAGCGCCAGGAAAAACAGCGCCACCGGGGCCAGGTAGAAGCAGAGGGGGTTGAGCATCCAGGCGGCGAAGAGCAGCAGCGCGAAGGAGCCGAGCACGAACAGCCAGGCCTCGAGCCGCGAGACCTTGCCCGCCGGGATGTGACGCTCGGCGGTACGGGGGTTGCGCGCGTCGATGCGCGCGTCGATGATGCGGTTCAGGCCCATGGCCCCCGAGCGGGCCCCGACCATCGCCACGCAGATCCAGAAGACCTGCCCGAAGCTGGGCGGCGCCCCGCTGGCGAGCGAGGCCAGCACCACCCCCATCAGCGCAAAGGGGAAGGCGAAGATGGTGTGGGAGAACTTGATCATCTCCAGCAGGGTTTTGGTCTTTTCGAAAAATTCGGCCTTGGTCATCGAAATCAGTCCGGGATGCAGGGGGTTGCGGGATTCTCCCTCGAACCACGCAGTCTACACCCGGGATGGCAAGGGTTCAAGCCCTTTTGCCGCCAACCGCTGGGGGCTGGCGGGCCGACAGCGGTTTCTGCTATAGTTTCCTCAGCAAACGGGGCCGGTCCGTCACCGCCCCAGCTCAAGCCTTCCTCCGGGCCGGGAGATGTGGATGGATGTCTTTGCCCTGATCGCTGAGCGCAGGATTCTCGAGGCCATGCAGCGCGGCGACTTCGACAACCTGGCCCTCAAGGGCCAGCCGATCGCCCGGGACGAGTGCGGCGAGGTCCCCGCGGAGTTGCGCATGGCCTACAAGGTGCTGAAAAACGCCGGGATGGTCCCCGAAGAAGTGGCCATCAGCCGCGAATTGGTCACCCTGCGTAATCTCGTCGATTGCTGCCAGAATGTCGAGGAACGGACGGAGCTGAAGAAACAGCTCACCGAAAAAGCCCTGCGCTTCAACCTGCTGATGGAGAAGCGGGGCCGCAGCGCCGCCTTCGAGGAGTACGAAACCAGGCTGGCCGCCAAGATGGGGCTCTGAGCGATTTCAGGCCACACGGATCCGCCCAATTCCTTCGAGTTCCCCCGCCATGGATGAATTCATCGCCCAACACGGCCATCTCGCCCTGTTTCTGCTGAGCTTTCTTGCCGCGACCCTGATTCCCCTCGGTTCGGAATGGCTGCTCGCCACCCTGCTGCTCAACGGCGGCGATGCGCTGCTCGCGGTCTCGCTGGCCACCGCCGGCAACACCCTCGGGGCGCTGACCACCTACGCGGTGGGACTGTGGGGCGGAACCTTTCTCATCGAGCGGGTACTGCGCATCGATGCCAGCTCCCGGCAACGCGCCGAGCGCCTCTACGCCCGCTTCGGCAGCTGGTCGCTGCTGCTGAGCTGGTTGCCGGTGATCGGCGATCCGCTGTGCCTGGCCGGAGGGATCCTGCGGGTCGCCCCCCTGCGCTTCGTCCTGTTGGCCGGGTCGGGAAAACTGGCTCGCTACGCCGTTTTGGCAATGCTGGTAAAAAATGCTGGCAGCTTTCCGGGTTGACCCTGCGAAAGCCGGCAATTTTTCCGCACACCCCCATGGCGCCCCTCCTGGATTGTTTCCCAGCAAAGGATTCAGGTGCAAACTCAGTACACTTCTTGCATCAATCTCCCCTGCAGTATCCGACTCTTGGCATTCAATGACATCCCTGCGTGGCCCCCCCCCGCGAATTTCGCCAATCGGCCGGACCTCCCGGGTATTTGGCTGCAAGGGCGGATGGCCCGCGCAATGCGGGTAAAAAACCCACTCTGAAACAATTTTTCCGGGGATACCACCATGAAGGAAACCACGCCGGCCACTATCCTGCTGGTCGAGGACGATCCCGGCCATGCGCGGCTGATCGAAAAAAACCTGCGCCGCGCCGGAGTTTCCAACTCCATCCGGCACCTGGATAGCGGCCAGAAGGCTGTCGATGCTCTCTTCGGGCAGCAGGGCGAGGTCGGGCAACCCTGGACCCGGCCTTTGCTGGTGCTGCTCGATCTGAACCTGCCCGACCTCGACGGATTCCAGGTGCTGCAGCGGATCAAAGCCACCGAGCGCACCCGCACCATCCCGGTCGTCATCCTCACCACCACGGACAATCCGCAGGAGGTCGCCCGCTGTTACGAACTCGGCTGCAACATTTTTGTCACCAAACCCGTGGATTACGCCAGGTTCTGCGAAGCAATCCGCAGTCTCGGCCTTTTTCTATCGGTGATTAATCTGCCGCCGAAAAGCGGACCCGCTTGATTCACCCGGGCACTTCGGGCAGGGCACCAGTTTTTCCTTGATCGTGGCATTTGGAGCGTAGATTTCCCTATGACTGGAACAATGGCAACCCGCATTCTCTACATGGAAGACGAGCCTGGCCTGGCCAGGTTGCTGAAAAAACGGCTGGAACGTCGAGGCTACCAGGTCGATGTCGCCACCAGCGGCGAAGATGGCCTGGCGATGCTGGCCCGGGAGGGCTTCGACATTGTCCTGGTGGATTACCATATGCCCGGGATCAGCGGCCTGGAGGTGATC
This sequence comes from Desulfuromonas versatilis, assembly GCF_019704135.1. NCBI lineage: Bacteria > Pseudomonadati > Thermodesulfobacteriota > Desulfuromonadia > Desulfuromonadales > Desulfuromonadaceae > Desulfuromonas > Desulfuromonas versatilis. Next base: position 197,128 of record NZ_AP024355.1, on the reverse strand, counting down.
CGCCGGCTGCGAGCGGACCAGAACCCTATCCCGACCATTATGGTGACCGGCAACGGCAACGAGGGAGTCGCCGTCGAAGCGATGAAGGAGGGGGCCACCGACTATCTGGTCAAAGACGTGGAGCTCAGTTACCTGGAGCTGCTCCCCCTGGTCATCGACCAGGTCCTGGAGCGCACCCACCTGCTGCGGGAGCGCGAGCAGATGCTGGGCACCATCCGCGAAAGCGAAGAACGCTACCGCAAGCTGGTGGAGCTGACCCCCGACGGCATCGCCGTAAGCGTCGACGACCGCCTCGAATTCGTCAACCCGGCGGGGACCTTTCTGCTCGGCTGTTCCAATGCCCGGGAGCTGCTCGGCAGGTGCCTGATCGACTTCGTGACCAAGGATGGGCAAAGCGCCCTGCAGGAACATTTCCGCCAGCTCTCCCGGGCCAAGGACAGCGTCCCCTGGGTGGAGGGGAAACTGGCCAGGGCCGACGGCAGCAAGGTGGAAGTGGAGATCTCCGGCCTTCCGTTTCAGTTCCAGGGGCACCGTGCGGTGCTGACCATCTTCCGCGACATCACCGACCGCAAGCAGGCCCAGGCACGCTTGGAACAGATGGCCCATTTCGACCCCCTGACCGGTCTGCCCAACCGGGTGCTGTTCTTCGATCGCCTTGGCCAGGCATTCCTGCAGGCCAAGCGCTACAGGCACCATTTCGCCCTGCTGTTTCTGGATCTGGATCGCTTCAAGCAGATCAACGACACGCAGGGTCACGAAATCGGCGACCTGGTTCTCAAGGAAACCGCCCGTCGCCTCAACGAACTGGTGCGCGCCAGCGATACCGTGGCCCGGATGGGCGGGGACGAGTTCACCATCATCCTTTCGCGGATGCACGAACCGCCCAATGCAAGCCTGGTGGCCGAAAAGATCATCGAATCACTGGAAAAGCCGTTCGTCCTGAAGGGGCAGGAGTTTTCCCTGAGTGCCAGCGTGGGTATCGCGGTTTTTCCGCTGCACGGGGAATCCCCCGAGGACCTGCTGCGCCATTCCGACATGGCCATGTACCAGGCCAAAAAAGCCGGCAGGGGAACCTACCAGGTCTTCGCCCCGGCATGATCCAAAGGGGAAATCGATTGCCCCGGTGAAATGGCCGGGTGCCGTCACCGAACCCGGCCGGCGCTGCCGGGCAACAGGCGATACACCCGAAATCGAGAGTATCCATGGCAGCCAGGATCGACCGCGACACCCCGCTGTACAACAGCCGCATATTCGACACCTACCTGCGCTTTCTCAAGCGCCACTACCCCGAGGTCGACCGGGAAGAGGTGCTGCGCTATGCAGGTGTCACCCCGCACCAGGTAGCTGACCAGGGCTGCTGGTTCACCCAGGAGCAGACCAACCGCTTCTACCAGAAAATCGAGGAGCTCACCGGCAGCCCGGGGGTGGCCCGGGAGGCGGGACGTTATTGCGCCTCGCCCGAGGCGATGGGCTTTGCCCGCCAGTACATACTCGGCTTGCTCGGTCCCGCCAGAGCCTTCGAATTGGTCGGCAAGGCGGCGGTCAGCTTTTCCCGCTCGGCGCAATACAGCTCTCGTCGCCTGGGGAAAAACCGCTTCGAGCTGCTCGTCACCCCCCACCCCGGAGTGGAAGAGCAGCCCTATCAGTGCCAGAACCGCTTCGGCACCTTTGAAGCCATCCTGCAGATCTTCGGCTGCCGGCTCGACGCCCTCGAGCACCCCGAGTGCCTGTTCCAGGGCGACAGCTGCTGCCGCTACCTGCTGTCCTGGAAGAAACCTGCCTGGAGCCAGCTCAAACTGGTCCGCAATCTGGCGGGCCCGCTGCTCGCCTGCGGCACCCTGGCGGTGTATTTCCATGATCCTGAATTCGCCCTGCAGTGGGCCCTGCCGTTTTCCCTGCTGAGCGTCCTGGGCCTGACCCTGCTCGCCGAGAACCTCGAAAAGCGGGGATTGCGCGGGCACCTGAGCAGCCTGAGCGATCCGGCCGACCAGCTCATCCAGCAGATCAACACCAACTACAACAACGCCCTGATCACCAACGAAGTCGGTCAGGCCATCAGCCAAAAGACCCAGATCGGCGATATCCTCCACGGCATCCTGCGGATCCTTGAAAAACGCCTCGACTTCGACCGCGGGGTCATCATGCTCGCCGATGAGGCAGAGGAAAAGCTCGTGTTCAGGGAAGGCTACGGATGGGCTGAGGAACATCGCCGGAGCCTGGAGGCATCTCCAGTTCCGTACCGGCTGCCCGGCGGCCATGGACCGCTGGCCAGGGCGTTTCTGGAAAAGACACCGCAGATGGTCAACCGCATCGAGGAAATCGCCGATCGGCTCTCTGCCGAAGGGCTGGAAATGCTCCGCCAACTGGGGGTCAAATCCTTCATCGCCTGCCCCATCATCAGCGGCGACGAGGCCATCGGCGTGCTGGCGGTGGAAAACCACCGGGGCAACCGGCCATTGACCCAGGGGGACATCAGCCTGCTGATGGGACTGGCACCGATCATCGGCATCCGCATCGGCAACGCCAGGCTGCTCGAAACCCAGCACCGCCAGCAGCACGAAATCCTCACCCTGGAGAAAGCCCGCAACGAGATCGCCGCCGCCAAGGAAAAGGCCGAACACTTCGCCGGCGAGCTGCAGCAGATCAACGAGGAGCTCAAGAGCTTTACCTATATCGTCTCCCACGACCTGCGCGCCCCGCTGGTCAACATCAAGGGGTTCTCCGCAGAGCTGACCGCCGCGTTGGGCGATCTCGACGAGCAGCTTCAGGAATACCTGGCGCAGCTCGATGAATCCAGGCGCCACGAGCTGGAGCTGATACTCAGACAGGACGTCCCCGAGGCCCTCGACTTCATCAACTCCTCGGTGGCCCGGATGAGTTTTCAGATCGACGAGATTCTCAAACTCTCCCGGGTCGGCCACCGGGAACTCTCCATGGAAACCGTCGATACCCGGGCCCTGGTGGAAAAAATTCTCAAAACCCTGGCCCACCAGCTCGAAACCCGCCAGGTCGAGGTGGTCCTGGGAAAACTGCCCCCGGTTGCCGCAGACCCCCTGGCCATGGAACAGATTTTCGGCAACCTGCTCGACAACGCCGTCAAATACCTTGATCCCTCGCGAAAAGGGCTCCTGGAAGTGAACGCCGAAAACCAGGGGCCCTTTATCCGCTTTGCCTTCCGGGACAACGGCCGGGGCATCGCCGCAGAGGATCTGGAAAAGGTTTTCGCCATCTTCCGCCGCTCAGGGAAACAGGACGTCAAGGGGGACGGCATGGGCCTGGCCTACGTGCGGGCCCTGGTGAGGCGCCTGGGTGGGCGCATCTGGTGCGAGTCGCAACTCGACCGGGAGACGACTTTCTTTGTCCTGCTTCCCGCCAAGACACCCGGCCCCTGACCCCGAATCCCCCGGGCCGCATGCGGCCGGGCCCCCCTCCTAGCCGACCTCCTCGGTGATCACCCGGAAACCTGTCAGGTTATTTCGCCCGAAGGCGGTGGTCAGCGCGGTGTCGGTGGCGTCGCGTCCGAGGCTCATCAACACCCGCCCGATGCGCCGGGTGTTGTGCCGGGGGTCGAAGGTGTGCCAGGCTCCGCCGAGGTAGGCCTCAAACCAGGCGTTGAAATCCATCGGCAGGGGATCGGGGGGGATGCCGATATCCCCCAGATAGCCGCTGGCGTAGCGGGCGGGGATATGAAGACAACGGCAGAAGGCCACCGCCAGGTGGGCCATGTCCCGGCACACCCCGCGCCGGTCGCGAAACACCTCCCAGGCCCCCTTGTCGGCGCGGGCGTGCTCGTAACCGAAGCGTATGTGCTCATGGACCCAGTCACAGACCGCCTGAACCCGCGGCCAACCCTCAGGACAGGCCCCGAACAGGCGCCAGGCCACGGGGGCGAGCAGATCGGTTTCGCAGTAGCGGCTGCCGAGCAGAAAGGGGAGCGTTTCCACGGGCAGTTCGCTGACCGGATGCTGGCGCAGTTCCGGGAAGGCGGGTTCTGGCAGGCCGTCGTCGCGAACCAGGGTGTCGGCGGACAGGCGCAGCGGACCCGCCGGGGCCAGGGTCCGGGCACAGCGGTTGCCGAAGCCGTCCAGGAACTCCTCGATCTGCAGGGCAGGGGCCGAGCGGAGCCGGTCCGGCCGCTCCAGGTCGGCGCAGCGCGAGGGGTGGACGAAGAGCAGGAGCAGCAGGGGGGTCGGACCGGGAAAATCGAAACGGATATCGTAACCGATGCGAATCAGCATGGGACCACCTTGCCGACAGGCTACCAGTGCCTGTAGGGATACCGATGCCAGTAGGGCCGATGGTAGAAGGGGTCGTACCAGGGATCGTACCAGGGGTAGGCGGGATAATAGCGGCGCTTTTCGGGGAGGGGCCAGAGGTAGATTTCGCCGATCTCGAACACCAGCACCTCTTCGCCGAATTCACCGCCGGGAAAGACTTGCTTGCCTGCCACCAGGCCGGTCAGGGTGACGCGGCGCCCCTTGCGATAGGCCTCGGGGTCGAGCTCCCCCGAGGTGCGGGCCAGAAACCGTCCGCAGTTGGCGTCGAATTCCTGCGGCGCGTCCTGTTCATCGCGGCTGTAGCAGAGAATCTCCAGGGTCGTCCCGGCAGACGTCGCACGGTAGTCGGAAATCACCCCCGCCAGCAGCAGGGTGCTCCCCAGCCAGGCCTGAGGGTTGGCGCGCACCTCGCTGTAGCGGGCACCAGGGTCCACCGAGAAAAAGGCCTCTTCGGAAAGGACGTGGTGCCAGCCGGCCAGCAGCGTGGCTCCCACCAGCAGGCAGCCGGATTTGAGCCAAGGCTGCACCCGGGGAAAAATGACACGGCCGAATAACGAACCCATGGGTCCAGTTTAGCCGCCCCGCCAGGTTCGTCAAATGGGCAATGTTCTGCCCAGCCGCAGAAAAGGGAGCGATCTTCCGGCCGAATCTTCACGAGGGAGAAGATCGGGGGAGGGCGAAGGGGCTGCCGCCTTTTGGCGAAGAAACGGCAGCTCCGAGGGGGAATCAGGACCGACCCTGGAGGTATTCGCCAAAAGCCGTGTCAACTTTCCGGATATGCATGATCAGCCAGCGCAGCACCGCTTCATTGGTTTCTACCAGCAGGGGAAAGGAACTCCCCCCCTCGGCCAGCTGTTTTCTCAGCGCCTCGATCCTGCCCATGAAGCTGCGGTGTTCCTCCCGGTGCCCGGCAAAACCGGGATAGCCGTAGCGCAGCATTTGAGACTCTTCGTCGTTGAAGTGAAAGACTATGTAATCACTGAGAAAGTCCAGAAGTTCCGCAAGCTGTTCCTTCCCCCTGGCCTGCTTGCAGGCCTCGGTCAGGGCGCCGAAGCGCCGAAACAGCTCCTGATGCTGGGCGTCGATGATCTCTACCCCGACTGAATATTCGGCTTTCCACTGCAGGGCCATGCGCTGTCTCCTTGGATTCGATTTTCGGGAGCCGAACTCCCCGCCTTACCTGCAAGCAAATTTGACGCCAGCTCAGCGGTGGAGAAAACTGACGATCTCCTCGAGAAACTGGGCGCCGTACTTCTGCAGCTTGAGCTTGCCGACCCCGTTGATGCGCAGCAGCTCGTCGCGTCCGGTGGGCAGGTAGGCGGCCATCTCGGCCAGGGTGGCGTCGCCGAAAATCACGTAGGGAGGGACCCCGGCCTCGTCGGCCAGGCGCTTGCGCAGGGCGCGCAGGGCGTCGAACAGCTCCGGGTCGTAGTCGAGCTCACCGGCCTTTTTGCGCGGCGCCTTCTTCTCGGCCACCGCCTTGAGCCGCGGCTTGGGCAGCACCAGGGCCTTCTCGCCGCGCAGCAGGGGGCGGGCCGCCTCGGTGAGCTTGAGCACCGAGTAGTTGGCGACGTCCTGGCGCAGGTAGCCGAGGTGGATCAGCTGGCGGATCAGGTTCCCCCAGATCTCGGCGGGGTGGTCGGCGCCGATGCCGTAGGTGGAGAGCCGGTCGTGCCCCAGCTCCCGCAGTCGCTGGGTGTTGGCGCCGCGCAGCACCTCGATGACATGGCCGACGCCGAAGCGCTGCCCGACCCGGTAAACGCAGGAGAGGGCCTTTTGCGCATCGACGGTGGCGTCGTAGGTCTCGGGCGGGTTGAGGCAGACGTCGCAGTTGCCGCAATCCTCCTCCAGCGGCTCGCCGAAATAGCCGAGCAGCACCCGGCGCCGGCAGTTCTGCGCCTCGGCGAAACCGACCATGGCATTCAGCTTGTGCAGTTCGATGCGCTTCTGCTCCGGGTTGCCCCCCTTGTCGATCAGCCCCCGGGCGATGGCCACGTCGCCGAAGCCGAACAGCAGCAGCGCCTCGGCGGGCAGGCCGTCGCGGCCGGCGCGGCCGGTCTCCTGGTAGTAGCTCTCGATGTTCTTGGGCAGATCGTAGTGCACCACGAAGCGCACGTTGGGCTTGTCGATCCCCATGCCGAAGGCGACGGTGGCCACCACCACCTGCAGGTCGTCGCGCAGAAACGCCTCCTGCACCCGGCGCCGTTCCTCGTCGGGCAGCCCCGCGTGGTAGGGGGCGGCCCGGTAACCGGCGGCCGCCAGGCGCGCCGCCACCTCCTCGACCCGCTTGCGGGAGAGGGCGTACACGATCCCCGACTCGCTGCGGCGGGTTTTGAGAAAAGCGGCCAGCTGGCTGGCCGGCTTGAGCTTGTCGGCGACGCTGTAGCGGATGTTGGGCCGATCGAAGCCGGCGACGAACACCTGCGCCTGGCGCAGCCCGAGGCGCTCGAGGATGTCGGCGCGGGTCTGGGGGTCGGCGGTGGCGGTCAGAGCGACCAGCGGCACCCCGGGGAAATGCCGGCGCAGCTGTCCCAGCTGGATGTACTCGGGGCGAAAATCGTGCCCCCACTGGGAGACGCAGTGGGCCTCGTCGATGGCGAACAGGGCCAGGGGGATCTCCCGCAGCCGGGTTAGGAACTCCTCGCTCATCAGCCGCTCGGGGGCGATGTAGAGCAAGTCGAGCTCGCCGGCGTGGAGCCGCGCCAGCACCCGGCGCGCCTCGGCGCTGGCCAGCGAGGAGTTGTAGAAGGCAGCCGCCACGCCGTTGGCGGTGAGGGCGTCGACCTGGTCCTTCATCAGCGAGATCAGCGGCGACACCACGATCGCCACCCCCTCCCGACACAGGGCCGGCACCTGGTAGCAGAGCGACTTGCCGCCGCCGGTGGGCATCAGCACGAAGGCGTCCTCCCCGGCGACCAGGGATTCGACGATCTGCTGCTGGTGGGGACGAAATTCACTGAAGCCGAAGACTTCGCGGAGGGTTTCGATGGGGGAAGGGGGCAAAACGGGTTCCTTTGGTAAATTCAATCGTCCAGTTTGATTCCGTACTCCGCCCAGCGTGCCGCGACCAGGGCCGCGGTGGCCGGATCGGGCTCGACGGCGGGGCGGCCGTCGCGGTGGGTGGCGTCGATGCCGAGCCGGCCTTTATCCACCAGCAGGTCAAGGCCCGGGTCGACGTTGTTGAACGCCCGCCACAGGCAGAGCGAGCCGTCGCGCAGGTCGACCTCCGCGTCGAAGGCCGCCAGCATGCGGGCCTTTTTCAGCAGCCCCCCCGACCAGAGGCGGCGCAGCAGTTTCTTGCCCCGCTCGGGATCGTCGCCGGCGGCCACCGAGGCCAGGGCGCAGCCGTGAAACATCCCCTCGAGGATGAAGCGAAAATCGGCCAATTCGGGGACATCCACCTGCAGCAGGGGCAGAAACAGCCGCTCGATGGCCCGCCCCAGCCAACAGTTTTCCATGGGCGGGCGGCCGACCACGGTGGCCGGGCAGAGGGGGTCGCGCCGGTGGCTGACGGCGGTAACGTGCAGCAGCGGGCAGGGGGCGGCCGGGGCGTAGTACCCGGTGTGGTTCCCAAAGGGCCCCTCGGGGCGCATTTCGCCGGGCTCCAGGTACCCCTCGATGAGGATTTCGGCCGCCGCCGGCACCGCCAGTTCCCCGGCAAGACTAAAGGTCATCTCCAGGGGCCTGCCGCGCAGCCACCCGGCAAACACCGCCTCGTCGATCCCCGCCGGCAGGGGGGCCGCCGCGGCCAGCACCAGGGCGGGATCGGCACCCAGGGCGATGGCCACCGGCATCCGCTCCCCCCTGGCCTGCCAGGCCGCGTAATGGGCGGCCCCGCCGGAGCCGGGGGACCAATGCAGAGCGGCGCCGCGAGCATCGAACACCTGCACCCGGTACAAGCCGCAGTTGACCGCGCCGCTTTCGGGGTGGCGGGTGAATACCAGCGGTTGCGTGAAAAAGCGCCCGCCGTCGCCGGGCCAGCCCTTGAGGGCCGGCAGGCAGCGCAGGTCGGGGGACTCGTCGCGCACCTCGCGGCAAGCCGCCTCCCCCACCATGACCGGCTGCAGGTGGCTTTCGGCCAGCAGGCGCTGGAGCCGCTCGGCCCCGCTTCCGGCCAGCGGGGCGATGGCGGCGGCGAGACGCCGCCCCGGCTCCTCGAGATCTTCGACGCCCAGGGCGGCGGCCATGCGTCCGGGAGAACCAAACAGGTTGGTCAGCACCGGCAAGCGCACCCCCTTAACCTGCTCGAAGAGCAGCGCCGGGCCGCCGCCGGGGGATTTGCAGACCCGGTCGGTGATCGCGGCGATTTCCAGCAGCGGGTCGACGGGAACCCTCACCCGGGTCAATTCGCCCCGCGCCTCGAGGCTGCGCACAAATTTTCTGAATTCTTCCCCGGACATTGCATAACCCGTTGACATGTTATACTTCAGGTGTAAGATAGTTGCTTCGGACAAGCCCCCAACCCCGTGAAAGGATGGAAACAATGCGAAAACTGGCTGCTTACATCACTACCGCCCTGCTCGTCCTTTCCCTCGCCGCCTGCGCGACCTCCACAGCCACTGGCGAAAAGGCCAAAGTGAAGTGCCCGGCCTGCGGTTATGAGTTTACCCCCCATACCTCTCCGGGCAACTAGCGAAGCAGGGGATTCCTTTTAAGTCGGCCTGAGGCTGGTAGACTCCCGCCCGGTTTCGTGCGTTGATCTCCGCAGGAAACGGGCGGGGGTTTTTCCGTATCAGGATTTTAATCCCCCCCACCCACCGCCGCCGGGGGTTTCGACGATCAGCCGGTCACCGGCCTTCCCCTCGATGGAGCATTTTCCGGGCAGTTCCGTGACCTTGCCGTTGCGCAGCAGACGGTTGCGGCCCCTTGCGCCCGCGGCGCCCCCCTGCAGACCGTAGGGAGCCGTGCGGCGCCGCTCGCTGATCAGCGTGATGCGCGCATCCCCCAGTAGCTCCCACTCCTTGACCACCCCGTCGCCGCCGCGGTGCCGGCCGCTCCCTCCCGAGCCGTCGCGTAGCCGGTAGCGGCGCGCCCGCAGGGGATAGGCATGTTCGAGGGCCTCCACCGGGGTGTTGAGGGTGTTGGTCATGTGGGTCTGGATGCCGCTTGCCCCGATGCCTGCCGGCCCCGCTCCGGCCCCGCCGGCGATGGTCTCGTAGTAGGCGAACAGCTCCCCCGAACGCGGGTCCACCCCGCCGATGGTCAGGTTGTTCATCGAGCCGCCGCTGGCCGCCGGGATCCGCTCGGGCAAGGCCCGGGCCAGGGCGCCGAGCAGCACGTCGACCAGGCGCTGACTGGTCTCGACATTGCCGCCGGCCACCGCCGCGGGGAAGCGGCAGTCGACCACCGTGCCCGGTTTGGTGATCACCTCCACCGGGCGCATGCAGCCGGCGTTGTTGGGGATCTCCTCCGGCGCCAGCAGGCGAAAGACGTAGAACACCGCCGAGAGGGTAATGGCCCGCACCGCGTTGACGCAGCCTGCGACCTGGGTTGAGCTCTCGGAAAAATCGACCGTTGCCCGCTCTCCTTCCACGGTCAGGGTGCAGCGGATCGGCACCGGTGCCTCGCCCACCCCGTCGTCGTCGAGAAAATCCTCGAAGCGGTAGCTGCCGTCGGGGATGGCGGCGATCACCTCGGCCATCAACTTCGCCCCGTAGTCGAGCAGGGCGCCGCAATAGCACTCGGCCTCGGCCAGGCCGTACTGGCCGACGATCTCGCGCAGGCGCCGCTCACCGACCCGGTTGGCGGCCAGCTGGGCGGTCAGGTCCCCCTCGCGCTCCACCGGCGTGCGCACGTTGGCCAGAAACATGGCCAGCAGCTCGCGATCGAGCTGGCCGCCGCGCACGATCTTCACCGGCGGTATGCGCAGCCCCTCCTGAAAGATCTCCGTGGACAGCGGCAGCGACCCGGCGCTCATGCCGCCGACATCGGCGTGGTGGGCGCGATTGGCGAGGAAGAACTCGGGAGCGTCCTCGCCGAGAAACACCGGCGTCACCAGGGTCACGTCCGGAAGGTGGGTGCCGCCGCGGTAGGGGTCGTTGAGCAGGATCATGTCGCCGGGGGCCAGGTCGTTGCGCTCCAGGGCCGCGGCCACCGACAGCGGCATGGAGCCCAGGTGCACCGGGATGTGGGCGGCCTGGGCGATCATCTGCCCGCTACGATCGAACAGGGCGCAGGAGAAGTCCCGGCGCTCCTTGATGTTGGGCGAAAACGCGGTGCGCATCAGCACCGCCCCCATCTCCTCGGTCAGCGAGGTGAAGCGGTTCTTGAGCACTTCGAGGCGGATGGGATCGATGGCTTTTTGCATAAATCCGTGACTGGTGATTCGTGACTCGTGACTGGTAAGGGCGAAAACCCGGGGCCGGCGGCGCGTGCGCTCGCAAAGAGCTCGGAGAGGGCCTTGGTTTTGTAGTTTTTCCCTTAAATCCGACCTTATCAGATTTTATCCGTGTCCAATTGCAGTCCTTTTTTTGCTTTTACGCCTTCTTTTCCAGTACCAGATTCGCCCGCTGGTCGACCCGCACCGACCACCCGGGGCGCACCAGGTGGGTGGCGGTCTCCTCCACCACCAGCGCCGGGCCGGTGAAGGCCACCCCGCAGGGGAGCTCCTCGCGCTGGTAGAGGGGGATCTCGCTGGCCTTGCCGTCAAGGATCACCGCAACCGCCTGCGCCGGCTGCAGCTCGTCGCCGCTGCAGTGCCCCAGGGTCAGGTCGGGGCGCGGACCCCGGCCGACGGCGCGCAGCCGCAAAGTGACGATCTCCAGCTCGCGGGCCTCATCCTGGTAGCCGTAGAGCTCCTGGTGGCGGGCGTGGAAGGCGGCGGCGAAATCCCCCTCCCAGGGGACGTTGACCTCGAAGGACTGGCCGCGATAGCGCAGATCGAGGGAGTGCTCCAGGAGCAGCGCCGCGCCTTCGATCCCCTCGCCGGCCATGTCGGCGCGGGCCTGCTCCTCGAGAGGCCGGTAGAAGCCCATCAGGGCGTCCTGGGGGGTGTCGGCGGAGCAGAGCACCGAGTGGGAATAGTCGCGGATCACGTCGGAGAGCACCAGGCCCACCGCCGAGAGCAGCCCCGGGTGGACCGGGATGAGGATGCGCGGGATGGCGAGCTTCTCGGCCAAGGCGCAGGCGTGCAGGCCGCCGGCGCCGCCGAAGGGGAGCAGGGCGAAGTCGCGGGGGTCGTGGCCGCGCTGCACCGAGACCACCCGCAGGGCCCCGGCCATGGTCGCCTCGGCCACCTCGAGCACCCCTTCGGCGAGATGCACCGGGTCGATGCCGGCCAGGCGGGCCAGCGCCTCGACTCCTTCGCGGCAGCGCTCCAGGTGCAAAGGCATCCGCCCGCCGAGAAAGCGCTCCGGGAGCAACCGCCCGAGGTAGAGGTTGGCGTCGGTGACCGTGACCTGCTCGCCTCGGCCGTAGCAGATCGGCCCCGGGTCCGCCCCGGCGCTCTCGGGTCCGACCCGCAGCGCGCCGCCGGCGTCGAGGCGGGCGATGGAGCCGCCGCCGGCGCCGACGGTGTGGATATCGATCATCGGCACCTTGACCGGCCAATCGGCGATGACCGTCTCGGCGGTAAAGGGGATCTGCCCGGGACAGAGGCCCACATCGGTGCTGGTGCCGCCCATGTCGAAGGTGATGATCCGCTCGAAGCCGGCCGCCCGGGCGGTCTCGAAGGCGCCAACCATGCCGCCGGCCGGGCCCGAGAGGATGGTGCGCACCGCCTCGCTGCCGGCGGTTCCGGCCATGATCGAGCCGCCGTTGCTCTGCATGATGCGCAGCAGGCTTTGCCCCAGACCCTGCTGCAGGCGCCCCAGGTAGCGGGTCATGACCGGCGAGACCGCGGCGTTGACCGCGGTGGTCGAGGCGCGCTCGAATTCGCGGTATTCGGGGAGGATCTGGTGGGAGGCGCTGACCTTCAGCCCGGCCGCTTCGAGGGCCGCGGCCAGGGCGGCCTCGTGGCCGGGATTGGCGTAGGAGTGCAAAAGACAAATCGCCACCGACTCGCAGCCGGTCGCCTGGGCCGCCGCGACCACCCGCGCGATCTCTTCCGCGACCAGCGGGGTCTCGACGGTGCCGTCGGCCAGGGTCCGCTCGGCCGCCTCGACCACCAGCTCGCGGCTCACCAGCGCCCGGTGGCGCACCGGGTGCAGGGCGTAGAGCGCGGGCCGGTTCTGCCGGCCGATCAGCAGCAGGTCGCGAAAGCCCTCGGTAACCACCAGCGCGAGGCGCGCCCCCTTGCCCTCGAGCAGGGCGTTGGTGGCCACGGTGGAGCCGTGAAAGACCAGCCCGGGGCGCTCGCCGAGCAACTGGCGCACGCCCTCGAGCACCGCCCGCGAGGGGTCATCGGGGGTGGAGGGGAGCTTCCAGGTGGCGACGGTCTCGCCGTCGACCAGCACCAGGTCGGTGAAGGTGCCGCCGGTGTCGACGCCGAGCAAGGAAAGGTTGGGAGCGGAAGAGTTCATGAATGAGGAGTCTACCTCATCCCCGCAGGGTTGGCCAACCCTAATTGGCGTGCCGCCGTTCCAGCCTCTGCCCCTCCCTCGCCCCCCGCCGGAGCGAAGCAAACTGCAACAGGGGACTCGCCCTCTGACGGCGACCAAACTTTTGCTTGCCCAAAAAGTTTGGATCAAAAGGGCACCCCCATTGTCCCCGCCCGCCTGCGGCGGGTGCCCTCCGCTGCGCAGACGTTTTGGGGCCGTTCACATTCGCTTCGCTCAACCTCACGGCTGTTTCCCAAAACCTCCACTCCACTCCGCTCCGGCGGAGGCAAAGGGGGAGGTCTCCAATTAATTCAACGCCGCAATCATCGCCTCCCCCATCCGCGTCGGACTTTCCGCCACGGTGACCCCGCACTCGCGCAGGGCGGCGATCTTGTCGGCGGCCATCCCCTTGCCACCGGAGATGATCGCCCCGGCGTGCCCCATGCGCCGCCCGGGCGGGGCGGTGACCCCGGCGATGAAGGCCGCCACCGGCTTTTTCATGTTGTCGCGGATCCAGTGGGCGGCGTCTTCCTCGGCGCTGCCGCCGATCTCGCCGATCATGAACACCCCCTCGGTCTGCGGATCCTCGTTGAACAGTTCCAGCACGTCGATGAACTTCATGCCGATGATCGGGTCGCCGCCGATACCGACGCAGGTCGACTGGCCGAGCCCCGCGTCGCTGAGTTGCTTGACCGCCTCGTAGGTCAGGGTGCCGCTGCGCGAAACCACGCCGATTTTGCCCGGTTTGTGGATGTAGCCGGGCATGATGCCGACCTTGCACTCGCCGGGGGTGATCAGCCCCGGGCAGTTGGGGCCGATCAATCGGGTGCGGCTGGTGTTGAGGTAGCGCTTGGCCATGACCATGTCGCGGATCGGCACCCCCTCGGTGATGCAGACCGCCAGGTCGATGCGCGCCTCGCAGGCCTCGAGGATGGCGTCGGCGGCCCCGGGGGGAGGAACGAAGATCATCGAGACGTTGGCCCCGGTGAACTCCACGGCCTCGTTCATGGTGTCAAACACCGGGATCCCCTCGATATGCATCCCCCCCTTGCCCGGGGTGACCCCGGCGACGATCCGGCTGCCATACTGGCGGCACTGGCGGGTATGGAACAGGCCGGCCTTGCCGGTAATCCCCTGGACGACGATCTTCGAATCCCGGTTGATGAGGATGGACATGTGTTTTCTCCTGAGGAACGTTCCTGGCTCCGAAAACTGCTGAGATCCTCCGAATCCGGGCAGGCACCAGGCCTGCCCCTACGCCTGCCCTCCTCGCACCATCTCGACGATGCGGCTTGCCCCCGCCCCCAGGGTGTCGACGCACTGCACGTTGAGCCCCGAGCCGAGCAGCAGCTGTTTCCCCTCCTCGACCTGCGAGCCGTCCATGCGCACCACAATGGGCAGGGTGCAGTGCACCTCGGCGGCGGCCTCGATGATCCCCTGGGCGATGACGTCGCAGCGCATGATGCCGCCGAAGATGTTGACGAACACCCCCCTCACGGCCTGGTCCTGGAGGATGATCTTGAAGGCCTCGGCCACCTTCTCGCGGGTCGCCCCGCCGCCGACGTCGAGGAAGTTGGCCGGCTCGCCGCCGCATTCATGGAGCACGTCGAGGGTGGCCATGGCCAGCCCCGCGCCGTTGACCATGCAGCCGATGTCGCCGGCCAGCTTGATGTAGGCCAGGTCGAACTTGCCGGCGCTGATCTCCAGCGGGTCCATCTGCGAGTAATCGACCATGTCGTTGTACTCCCAGTGGCGAAACAGCGCGTTGTCGTCGAAATTGATCTTGGCGTCCATGGCCAGCAGCCACTCGGCCTTGGTCACCACCAGGGGGTTGATCTCCACCAGTGAGCAGTCTTTTTCCTGGCAGCAGCGGTAGAGATTGAGGACCAGGGTGACGCAGTCCTCGGCCAGGGCCCCGGTGAGCCCCAGGCCGAGGGCGATCTTGCGCGCCTGGAAGGGGCGCAGCCCGGTGAAGGGGTCGATGGTGAGCTTGTGGATCTTCTCCGGGTGGCGGGCGGCGGTCTCCTCGATGTCCACCCCGCCTTCGGCCGAAGCGATGATGCAGTAGCGGCTGCTGGAGCGATCCAGGGTGATGGAGAGGTAGAACTCGCGGGCCACCTCCACCGTCTCCTCGACCAGGATACGCCGCACCTTGAGCCCCTCCGGACCGGTCTGGGGGGTCACCAGGCGCCTGCCGAAGAGGTCCTTGGCCAGCTCGTGGGCCTGCTCCGGGTGGTGCACCAGCTTCACCCCGCCCGCCTTGCCGCGGCCGCCGGCGTAGATCTGCGCCTTGACCATGCAGCGGCCGCCCAGCATCTTGGCCGCCCGCTCCACCTGGTCGGCGGTCATCGCCACCCGCCCCCGCGGCACCGGGATGTCGTAGCTGGTGAGGATCTCCTTGGCCTGGTACTCGTGAATGTTCATAGCGCTCCTCGCCCCGCGGTCGAAGCAGCCCTCCGCCGCGGCATGGTCCACCTTCCCCAGACAGGTGAAAACCGGAAGAACAACAAGTCCTTCCGGTTTTCATTGGAGCAATTTTACCACTTATGAGCGATTCATCAACTCCCCAGCAGGTTGACCAGGGTGCGGCCGCGAACCTGCCCCTTGAGGATGGCGGCGATCTTCTCTTCGAGACCGGCCAGGGTCACCTCGGTGGCGGTTGCCTCGAGATTGTCCAGTTTCCAGGGGCCGGCCAGCTTTTCCCAGACCTGGCGGCGCGGTTCCATGGGGCACTCGGCGCTGTCGATGCCGTGCAGGCTGACCCCGCGCAGGATAAAGGGGAAAACGTTGATATTCAGCTCGGGCGAGGCGACCAGTCCGCAGCAGGTCACCACCCCGCCGTACTTGGTGGACTTGATGGCGGCGGCCAGGATGTCCCCGCCGACGGCATCGACCACCCCGGCCCAGCGGGTCTTCATCATCGGCCGTTCAGAACCAGCTGTGACCTCCTCGCGGCCGATCACCTCGGCGGCGCCGAGCTTTTTGAGAAAATCCGCCTCGCTCGCCTTGCCGGTGGCGGCCACCACGCGGTAGCCGGCCTTGGCCAGGATGTCCACCGCCAGGCTCCCCACCCCGCCGGTAGCTCCGGTGACCAGGATGTCGCCGTCGCCGGGCTGGACCTTCTCCGCCAACCGCAGCACCGAAAGCCCGGCGGTGAACCCGGCGGTGCCGAGGATCATGCTCTCGCGCAGCGACAGCCCCGCCGGCAGCCGCACCGCCCACTTGGCGGGGACGCGGATGTACTGGCCGTAGCCGCCGTCGGTCTCCATCCCCAGATCATAGCTGGTGACGATGACCTTGTCGCCCGGGGCGAAGCTGCCGTCGGCGCACTCCACCACCTCGCCGGCGGCGTCGATGCCCGGGGTGTGGGGGAAGTTGCGGGTCACCCCCGGGTTGCCGGTGGCCGACAGGGCGTCCTTGAAGTTCAGCGACGAATAATGGACCTTGACCAGCAGCTCGCCCTCGGGCAGCTCGCTGATTTTTTTCCTGCCTATGCGGCGGGTGAATTTTTTCGGCTCGGGCTGCTCGACAATCAGGGCGGTAAAGGTTTCGGGCGTCATTCGCTTCCTCCTCTGGGGTGGTCCGCCATGCGGCTGGTCATCAACCCCCATAGTTAACCATGGGTTCGCCGAAGAACAAGCGCGCCGCGGCGGCGTTTGGAATTGTCTCTTGCCTGGGCATAATTAAACAGGTATAGTTTCTTTTATCAAGTACTGACTTTTTAGTAATGTAGATACCAAAAAGATACCTTTAAGTATTTTCGGCCATTTGGAAGGAAAATATATGCAGGCTACGGAACCAGACTACAAGTGCGGCGTCGAGGTGACCCTCGAGGTCATCGGCGGGAAATGGAAAGGGGTGATCCTCTGGCACCTGAAGCGCAAGACCCTGCGCTTCAGCCAGCTGCGGCGGCGCCTGCCGGGGGTGACGCAGAAGATGCTCACCCAGCAGCTGCGCGAACTGGAGCGCGACGGCATGGTGCACCGCGAGGTTTTTCCCGAGGTGCCGCCGCGGGTGGAGTATTCGCTGACCAAAACCGGCTGGGAAGTGGTGCCGATACTCGAGCTGATGTGCCAGTGGGGAACGGCCCGCCTGCAGGGCCGGCAGGAGGAGAAGGAGATGGCGCAGGCCTCGTGAAACCCGGCCTGCCAGAAAAAAGAAAAAGGGGTTGCAGCGCAAGCCGCAACCCCTTGTTTCTTTATGGTGCCCAGAGACAGAATCGAACTGCCGACACGAGGATTTTCAGTCATGGAAATGCAAAAAAAGGAAACTCCCACCAATAAAAGAACTTAAAGAAATCGGCGCCTTAGAGGCTTTCTTTTTTGTGGACCATTGGTGTTTTTTGCCAACTTTTGATTTCAAGTGTACCAGGAGTGTACCATAAAGTCTCCACCCCAAAAGCTAAAGATCACTAGTAAGCAGTATTGTAGCGACCTATTTATGTGTTTTGGAGTTGGGTAGTTGCCTCACTATTAAAAGAATCTATCCAAGGCATATCTGACCGGCAACTCTCCCCAGTCTGCAGCCATTAGAAGCTCTTTCGCTCCGGTTAGTCGAAATCTGAAGCCCCTTAAACCCGGAACAATTACGGGCGATTGCAAACACCGGGATGAGCCGAGTTCCAGCAACCAATAATCAGACTCGTCCCCTGGTTTAACCAGCCCCGCCTGTTCATGTGTCAATTCTTTACGTTTTACAACTTTCACCGACAGGACATCATAAAGATACTCAATACGACGATTAGGTTCGCCAGGATGGTGAACTGCAAAGGCACAATTTCTGATTTCACGCATCATTGCACGCGAAATCTGTTTTTTAACAGTTGTGTCGACGGGGACGTGATACCACCGTGGACCACCACTCCTGAACCTATTTATATACTCTTTATTGTGATTTTTAGGTTGTGCGACAAGTGTTAGATCTTGGTAGTGGCCACCGGCTAAACCAGTAGAATAGATACGCACCGGTTCCCTCAAGTAATGAATATCCGGCGAAGCCTCAGGATAAGGTTTTTCCATCCCGGACAGGTCTCCCAAACGTTCGCGCAAGAAAGACTCCAGCCAGAGATTATTCGCACCCGGCAGTAGGGGGAAACCACCAATACCGACAGCGTCAATCGCTCCGGTATAGGGATTCTCCTTTTCCCCGTCATCAAACCACCCGGGGTAGAGCACGAAGGCCCCTACAACGGGGCGACTCTTTTCCAAGGTGCCATCGTCTGCTTCGGACAGATAAATCAGGGCATCCCTATAACGATGCATTTGGTTGATTGCTTCTTCAGGTATCAAGTCGAGGCTTTCTTCAGCGTCCTCTATCCTATACTTGGCATCAAATACCCAGTGAATACGATCACCGGACGGAAAAGAGGCTTCAAGAAAGATGTCCGGTTCTTGCGTGGTTGTCCAAGAATAGATCTTTCCCGCCTTCGGGTTTGAAGCGGTTGAGAAACTCGGTTCATGGGCCAGCCTTATTCGGAGGCCATCGGGACGTTCGAATTCGAAGGCGGCACCGATACCATCCCTCATACTTTTTTCAAAATCCTTGAATTTCAGCAATGCTTTTTTCGATTTAACTTCCTTGAAGTCGAGCCTTTCAAGTAGGATTCGGCGAATTTCCAGAAAACACCAGACTTCATATAACTCTGAAATGGATTTCAAAGAAATTGAGGCGTGCCGGCCAAAGAGATCAAGATAAAGTTTGAGCTCCTGCCAGATTCGATATGCTTTCGCATAACCTGCCCGGTGATGCAAAACCAGCGATTCACTTGAGAGCCCGTTGAAGTCGCCAACTTCTCTAAACAAAGGATCGGCCAAACGTTGCCGCAACGTTTTGTACCACCCGTCGAGTTCCCCAAAAAAGGCCTCACTGAGTCGCGGCTTATCCGTTTGGCTATTCATATGCCTTGACTTGCCTATGAATACGGACAGGTCTCTGGCACAGCGGTTCAGGACCATTTTTACGAATCTGTTCTCTGGCGTATCAACGGATAGTTTTTTCGTTTCAACCCTGTGACGACGGTGTGACTCTCCTTCTCTTAACTGTCGAGCTACACGCTCTTCAAGTTTCGGGGATATCCTGCCCTTAAGTCGATCCGCTCTCAGGAAACGCTCCTCAGGGAGCAACCTCGAGTGAGGAGATCGACAGATCAACATGGTGGCATCTTCCAATTCCGCACGGAGGCTATTAAAGTTGGCCAGCCAGAGAAGGAAGAATCGCTCGTGAGGCTTTCTAATTCTGGAGAGGGTCTGATCCGTTTTCTGTGCGAAGGAGAAACGCCAGAGCGGATATGTTTCATCTATGACCCGATGGATGAGATTGAAATCTCCCTCCAGGTCCATTTTGGTCGGGAGGACCTCAAAGGTAACAAATTGTTCGACTACTTTTGAACATGTCGCGTATTTCAAGCCGAGGCGAACCCATCCGACATCATTGCCGAAATTGATGGTACCCCTCAGGCTCGAACCGGTGAAACGAAAGCCTGCGACGACTGAATTCAACCGATGAAGGATTTCGGGCTGAAACGAACCATCGACGCTAGAAGAAAACTGAAAATCAAACTCGTAGGTGCGATTCTCGAAAAATATGGGTGAGGGTAGGGGTACGGCGTTTCCCGGAGCGGTTTCTTCTGTCCCGCGGTCTTCGATGATGTATTTAAGGGATGCCACAGGCGGCGTCAGCCTGACCGCACCGACCGGCAAGATTTTGCCGCGCGTAGCCAAAGTGTCGGAAAGCCTGTTTCGTGGCGTTTCGACATCTTTGGTCCAAACAGCTAGAGTCCAATCATGGGTTATGAGTTTCAGTATCTCAGGCATACCGTCTGATACGATCTGAAAATAATCGTTGATTGATCAGGGCCAGAAGGCCGTAACGCCGTTGTTATTGAGCTTTTCCCGCATCCACTCAATCTTTTTTCTGCTGCGGCACGACTCCAACTTTGACTGCTCGCCTGCTATCGTTTCCCGCAGAAGATCGGTGCGCTCAGAATTCCATACCAGGGGGAGCTGAGCTTCCAAGGTTTCAGAAAGCCGCGTCAAAAGGCTTTGCGCACCGTCGTCTTGGAGTTTTTCCCGATCGCCCTCAATTCTGGGCAGAACCTTCATCATCAGAAAATCATCCCAGACAGCCTGGAGCTGTTCGTCACCGGAAGGGGCAAAGCAAACAACCGAAAGCAAGGCTTCATTGAGCGCACGATACGCCAACTCGAAAGGGGTACCGGAAAGGACGTCGTTTAAAGCCGACAAGAAGGCAATTGTTTTGCTGCCATCCGGATCGGCTTCAACCCCGGAAAGACACGCTTTCTCAACCTGTGAAAGTATTGGAAAAGACAAGGGCTTGGGTTGAAACTTAGGTTCATAAAACTCTGCGTAGTCGTTCGGATAAAATTCGCCGAAATCGATTGTCAACGCCCGGTCGATGACCTTACGGGAGAACCCATGGGTAGTTTCGTCCATATTAACTGTGCCGGCAATTATCAAATTTGGCGGCAACGAAATACCTCCATTTTCTGAAACGAAATATTCCCGAAATCCGACGGACAATCCATCGTCACCATCAATTCCCAAGTCTTTCCAGAGATCTTTCTGGCCATCGGCACACAATTCCAAAATCTTCGATGATTTAAGCAGCGGTTCACATGCGTATTTGCCATCTGTCCAGTTTCGTGTTTCCAGAATCGAAAGGTAATCAGCAAAGTATTGTTCGACAGGTGCGAGATTCATCTCGTCAAGACAAAGCCAGAAAGGGCACATTTCTCCGGGGTCTTTACAAACAATGCCTGCCTCATTGGCCGACTGAGCAGATGCCTTCCACGCAGACACAATGAACCTCAACAGATCACTGACGATGTAACGTGCGCCGTTCTGGCCAATTCGGGATATGTATCCGAGCAAGTCAGAAGGCTCATGCCAATCCGGCCGAACAGGGATCAAGCGGTAATTATCGCCAAGCTTCAGTCCATGCGCATCCGATGACAACTTGGCTTGTTCTCTAACAAATCGGGTTTTGCCAGTTCCGGAAATGCCAGCCAGCAGCATGAATGGCTTGGGAATTCGAATCGCGCCCGAAAGATCGGGCACCGATGCGCCGCCGGGTATTTGGGGCGCGGTCCTGAAAGAGATGAAAGGGCCCAGCTCCACTAGGGCATCACCTTCTACCTCAAAAATTTCGGCTATCTTTTCTGCCTTTCCGCGATGGCCTTGCGCATAAAAAATTTTATATACCCGCCAGTCCTGCTGGGTGGCAAAGAGGATGGCCAAGGAGCACGCTCCTACCAACTTCTGGCGGAGGCTACTTGCAATTGCTTCAAGACTTGTTATCTCAACGCCGACACGGGCAAAGAAGACCCATTCGTTTATGTCGTTACCACCTGCGGTCTGGTAGAAGCGCTTGCCAATGCTTTCTGAAGGAGCGCGAGTTACGGCATTTGGCTCGCTTACCGCCCGATAGTCAAAGCACTGCTCGGGGATGCCTGTGCGACTTGAGAGCTCCCGATAGGCAGCCGAAACTTTTGCGTTATCGACCTGAGCCCTCCCCTCCCTTTGGGTCGGCGTTGGTTTAAACAGTTCTACGAGTTCATCCTTGTCCATGGTCCCCTCCCCTGTTTATACCTCTTGAGACTCATATATGTGCGCCTCAACAGCTTCGAGAAAACCCTCAGCGAAGCGCAACTTTCCCGACCGGGCGCGCTTCAGGAAACCGGAAGCGGCCCTTTCGGAAAGAGGCTTGGTCGGGTACTTTAAAAATTCCTCAAGGCCCTTATATTTGTATTTCTTCGGGTACTCGGTTATTTCTACTGGAAAGACCTTGCCCTTCTCTCCCCATGCGGCATTCGGCCAGACACCGCCGTCGTATTGCGGCATTGTGCGATCGGACTCGTATGTGCCGGGTTTGACCAGGCGCCCTCCCAGCCATTTTGCCATCGGAACGGACACCGCATTGCCCACCATCCCACATCTGAATCCCAATCTGATGGGCTTTCCGTTTACTTCCACATCGGTCCAACCGGCTCGAAACCCCTGGAGCCTTTCGGCATCGCAGATATGAGGTGTGGCCAGTTCGCCTGTTCTTCTGAACCAGATTGCCGGAAGAGATGGAATCCCCACCGACGATCCGCCCTTAAGTGTCGGTGTCGCGTTTGGCGCCCAACCAAGACCGGCCCTCCCTTCGGTCCAATAGAATCCGCACGGCGAGTTTCCGTGATCGGTGTCGTAATCCGCGAAAGCCTCATCGGAAAAAAGAACGGTTCGAGGATCCTCCGTTCTCGATGCGGCAAACAGGACCCTCCTTCTTCTTTGGGGACGACCGAAGGCGCGCGCATCGACAACCCGATAAGCCCAGCGATAGCCAAGGCCTTCAAGTAAGCCGATGACATATCGCATAGCCTCTCCTTTGCGCTGCCAGAGCATGAATGGCACGTTTTCAAGTACTATCCACGTAGGCTTCTTGCGCTTGGATTCAATCAACCGAAAGAAATCATTGACAAGACCCGACTTCTCTCCGTGAATTCCCTTGTTGTCACCCACCAGGCTGAGGTTCTGGCATGGAAACCCGCCGGCGACGATATCGACATCCGGAATGGTTGTAAGCTTTTTTACGTCGTAGGACAAAGGGACCCCTGGAAACCCCCTTTTCAACACTTCAGCTGCGCCCTCATTGATTTCGCAAAGATGAACGCATTGTATGCCCGCGCGTTCGAATCCCAGCTCAACACCGCCGATGCCGGCGAACAAACCAACTGACTTCATCTGCTCTCCACGTTATTATCTAAGCAGTTCAAGGGCCACTGCGTAGGCCATTTTCGCTGGGACGGCATTGCCGATCATCTTGGCATACCCCCCCCTTTTCTGGACCCCGAAGTCGAAGAAGTCGGGAAAAAACTGGAGCCTGGCGGCTTCATGGGGAGTAATAACGCGTCGCCTCAAGGGGTGGAGGAACCTGCCCTGTCCCATGACGAGGAATCCGGTGGTAATTGTCCACGCGGGTTTGTCCCAGTACAGCCTGCCATATACCGACTTGTAGGTATGGTCCTTGTCGCGGTGGCAGGATGGACGAAAGCGGTCTGGCAAGTCGTAAGCGCCATTCTCAAACATCCAGTCAACTCTTTCCTTGCTCACGCCGGACAGCTTGGACTCAACGTCCATCGGGGAATGCTGCTCAAGATCCAGCAGGTCCTCACAGGCCCATCTCACGGAGCGCTCCCGAACATACTGTGCCTTAAGAGCCGAATCGAAGTACCCCTGATGAAGCGGCTTGGTTTTAGAAGCCACGATGAATGCCCTGTGTCTTCTCTGAGGAACTCCGATCATTTCCCCCTTAACCAATGGTGTGTCTACGCTGTACCCTAGCTTCAGCAGTGCTTCCACGGTTGTGTCGAAAACACCATTCTTGTCATGCCGGACTCCAAGGACATTTTCAATGATTACGTGTTCCGGTTCAACGATTTCAGCGAACCTGGCCATCTTCATGTACAGTGAATTCCTTGGATCGCTGCGTCGAGTATAGTTATTGAGATCCGAATGTCCCTGGCAAGGAGGCCCGCCGACAGCAATCGTCAGGTTCCCGATTTTTTTGCCCCACTCCTTTTCTTTGTCCGAAGCTCTGGCGCCCACATCCCGATTGAATATTTTCTCTATCGGTTCAGAAATGCTGTAATCTGGATCGAAATTTCTTGAGTATACGTCAAGGTAGTCCGGCATCATTTCGCAGGCGAAAACATAATCTGGCCTTTTCCCCAAGGCACGGCACGTCTCCATCAGACCAAGACTGATCCCCCCGCATCCGCAAAAGAGGTCGGCAATTCGGACATCTCCCCTCCGCCCAGACCATTGAGGTCTACTAGCGCTCATAAGCCAAGCCTTGTCGAATGCCTCGTCCGGAGTGAAATGGGAATGGTTGAAAGACACCGCTTGGCAACTGCTCGTTACCGACTCGGATCCGCACAGAACCTCGCGAATTAAGCTGCCATCGTTATTCGGCTTATACCGAACAGGCACAGCATCATGCGAGGACCTTGTGGGAGCCAAGGAGAGGGCCGCTTGGGGAGAATCGCTCTGAGTTGTTGAGCTCTGAATTTTTATTTGCAATTCGGTCATTGGTCCTGTTTTGTTGTCCAGTTTCATATAAGAAGTCATGCCCTTTTCCAAATCCATCTACTGCTCAATCAAATATTTTGGACAAAACACTGGGCAACTTTCCCGTCGTTGTTTCGCACTCCCAGACGATTCTAACCTTCCATCCGGCAGCTTCGAGCTCTTTACGAACTCGCATGTCTCGTGCGACATTCTGAGAAAATTTTTCCACCCAAAAGTCTCTATTAGTTTTTGGTATGGTTGCCCTTGAACAACCTTCATGTCTATGCCAAAAACAACCATGGACAAAAACAATCAGCTTGTGCTTTGTAAGCACAATGTCCGGCTTGCCTGGCAAGTCCTTCCGGTGCAATCTAAAGCGATATCCTGCTCTGTGAAGAGCGGAGCGCACTTTTCTTTCCGCCACTGAGTCCGTACTGCGGACCCGTGACATGATTTCACTTCTCTTCTCCCTCGAATATATGTCACCCATACTCGCGAATCTAAATCAACACTTCAGAAATCAGGAAGATTGTCTCGGATCAAAAGGCAGACTCAATTCGCTGCCCTTACCATTTCTTTCAAGGTACTCGTTGATTGCACGCCTCGTAACCCAGCTCAATGAGACATCATTGCTGCGGGCAACGGCCTCAAGCTCAAGATATTCTTCCTGAGTCAGGCTGACGGTTATCCTGGCAACCTTTTTTTTCGGTGACATGAAACTGAAGCCTCCTCAAATATTTTGCCTCACCCTACACCAAAGTGATGCATTTTACACCACGTATCTACATGCTCTACGCAGTCTGCGACAGAATATGTCTCACGGCTTGTGAGGGGCAACATAACAAACCTGTTATATTCAGGGAGGCTTTGGGACTTTTTACGCCAGAAAAAAGCATGTCGCATAAGGCGGCCTTATGCGGCGAGCGCCAGCGAGCGAAACGTGCAAAGCCGAGCGACCTCACAATACATCTGGTTCTTACTGTGTGGCGATAAGCCATGCAGGTGTCTTGAAATAGATTCTGAAAGAATGATCTACACGAGCCAGCGTCAGCTGGTGAGCATCTAGGGGTGCGATGCCCCTCCCGTCATAGCCTCACACAATTCTCGCAACTAGCTGAAATCACGAAAACTTCAGCCAATTATTTTAGTGCATTCATAGCAACCTGTCCAGAAGAATGCCGTTACCTGAACCTCATGAATTCAGAGCATCCCACGATCCGCAAGCGATACGTACTCGCCCTCTCCAATGACCAGATGATCAAGCAGCTTGAGACCGATGATCTCGGCACCTTCCTTGATGCGTGTCGTAATCTCCATATCCTCTCGTGATGGCTCGGCATTGCCGCTCGGATGGTTGTGCAGTAACAGCAGCGCTGCGCAGCTTGAGAGGAGACACGATTTCAGCACCTCGCGTGGATGCACGACACAGGCACTCAGGGAGCCGCTCGAAACCAGGTCAACGCAGAGAATTTTGTTCTTGGAGTCCAAATGCAGGCAGAGGAAGTGTTCCTTGCTCTCCTGGGCGAGAAACCGGAACAGCTGGTAGACATCGTTGGAGCAGGTTATTCGTCTGTTCTGCAGGTAGTCAGCCTGGGGCTCGCTGATGGTTAGGCGCTGATAGACAGGGCGAATGACCTTTAGCCTGAGGGATGCAGGGGCGGATTTTTTATTGAACAGCGTATGTAAAGTCATAGTGAACTCTCCTCTGTAAAAAGCAGAAGGGGCCTGCCGTTACTAGCAAAGCCCCTTTTCGCTGGTTCGTTTGAAATCTCCAGGTGCTCTTACTGGCTTATGGCCTCCTGGTCCTCTGGAAGCTCATACTTCGCAAGCTCCTTCAGATACTCGAACGCCTGAGTCGCCTTACTCGCTGCACTCCACAATACCGATGGGTGCTCCTTGAGCACCGACACCCACGCACCGAGATACTCGGCATGCTGCACCTGATGCAATGGCACCTGCAGATAGGCACACAGAAACGCAGCCCCTAGTTCCGCAACCAATTCCTCGTAAGCGTATTGCCTATCTCCATACTTGCACACCTGCATACGATCCAACCGATGCTTTGCTCCTGACCAGTGAACAAGCTCATGGCTCACCGCAGCATGGTACTCGGGCAACCTGATAAACTCGCTCTCTGGCGGCATGATGATGTAATCAGCACTGGGCACATAGGCGGGTGTTGCCCCCTTGCGAGTAACGACTGTGGCCCCTGCTCTCTCGACAAACTCATTCACAAATGGATTTCTGTCCGCAGCACCAAGCTCCTGTGAAATATGGGCCTTAGGGATTGGTTGAATGCCCTCACACTGCCCGATGTTGAAAACCGTATAGCACTTGCGGATAAAGGTCTGCTTGATCTCCCCGGTCTCCTCATCAACCTGGTCTTCGTCACGCTCCTTTGGCCCCCAGAAGATGACAGTGACTCCCTTACTGCCCGACTTCACATGGCCCTCCATCATCTGGCACTGCTTGTAGGTCAGGAAATAGGGCTCACTCCAGCCGTTCTTGAGCATAGCGTCCCACAGGATTAGCACGTTCAATCCTTTGTAGGGCCTGCGGGTCAATCGGTTTTTGGGGAGCTGCAGTGCTCCGTCACCGGCATAGGGCTTAATCCAGGGCGCAGTCCCGTTTTCAAGCTGTTCGACAAACCCTGCGACGATCGCATCCAGCCTCTTTTGCACGTAGGCACTCATGGTGATTCTTCCTTTCTGCGGTTAGGGTGTTGGTTACACGCTGGCCAGCGCAGAAAGAAAAAAAGGCGGAACACCCCGCCTGGGATGTCCGCCTCATTGGTTCATGGGCAATGCTTGCTGCCCTAACTTGTGCGCATTGCCGTCATCTGCGGCAGCAGACTTTCGCAGATAAGATTACGAATCCTTGCAGCCCGACGTGAGCGGCTTTTCAGGACCAGCTTGTAGACACCAGATTCGGACACAAACCACATGCTGAAATTCCGAACACCATTGTTGCTTCGGGCCTTGATTTTTTCTTCAGGCTTCAGGTAGCGCATGGCATAGCTCGGATTGCGCATCCCGAGGAATCCGCAAATGTCCTTGGCTTTGTAGTAGCGACGACCTTCGTGAACGACCTGTTCAACGAGGTTCATGTC
Source organism: Desulfuromonas versatilis (assembly GCF_019704135.1). Taxonomy (NCBI): domain Bacteria; kingdom Pseudomonadati; phylum Thermodesulfobacteriota; class Desulfuromonadia; order Desulfuromonadales; family Desulfuromonadaceae; genus Desulfuromonas; species Desulfuromonas versatilis. The sequence goes on along the minus strand of NZ_AP024355.1, from coordinate 170,196 downwards.
GATACCTGTTAACTGTTCAATATTCATGACTGTTATCCTCCTTTCTTCAGATTTGACCCCTGGGGTTGGAAATAGGCACAGAACCGATTCTCCGATTACCTATTCTGTTTTCCCCTCTCCAAGTGATTTTGACTTTAGTTCTGGCCATTTACACAAGCCAGGGTGGGTATCTTTGGGGCCCGAAAATAGCACCACGACTTCAGAGTGTTTTGCATACGCCCAGGCGGCTGTAACATCACGTTTTCACGTTGCTTTATGGCTGTTTTCGCTTGGTTTTGGAGCTATATGAGAAGGGGTTTTTAACCCCGTTTTTCAGAGTGTTTGCACTTTTCACACTTTGTATTTTTTGCGTCTCTGCTCGCGCCTGACACCTTGCCCCTATTTTCTGGGTAACATCGGTTGCGCGGTAACAGCAGCGGCAACCCGCCGAAAAACTGATCTATTTTTTGTTACCCCACATCAGCTCCCCCAAACGACAAAAGGGCAACAAGGTTACGTTTTTGCCGTAACCCCGTTACCCTTTCCGTCTATCGATGTTACCTTTGTGGCGATTACGAAAGCCCATTAAATCGGCCTTCGCTTCAACCGTTACCCTGTTACCTTCGTTACCTCAAAAATAGCACTACTCCTCGGCAAGAACAGTCCCGGAGAAGTGGTAGAGCTTCATGACCCCGACATCTGGCACCCGGTGAGTCGTGGTCGCGTTCCCCCCTTTGCCCGGGATGAGAATGCCGGCATCGATCAGAACCTTTACGGCTGACACCCGACTGATTCCTTCACAGATTTCTTCATTGAACGCCGAAGGCATGATCAGGTAGTCGGTCTCGCCATCTTTGGTGCGTTTGTACCCAGCGCGATTGTGAACCGTCCGCGCCTCATCTACCAGATACCGGTTCCCGTTCCAGTTCATCTCGACAAACCGCGCATCGCCGTGCCGCTCGATAAAGCTGCGTGCTTGGTTGATGATCTGATTAACCTCCTGACGATCCGTTCCGCCGCGAAGCTTGATCCAGTCTCCAAAGCACTTTACCGCCGCCCAGGTAGCATCAGTCTCAGTCCAGCCGGTAATGCCGAGATGGGTAGCGAACTCGCCAGCTGCAGCAATCAGGGCCATTTTTTCCGCCAGGCGTCGCACCTGACTGCTCGATCCGGTCGGCATGCTTTCTTCAAGGAACCTTTCCTTGATTTGCCGATAGCCTTCGTGAAAACCCTCCATGTTGGTTGTAATGCCACGCAGAAAGAGGGGGACGGCCGTTCCGTGATATTTGAGCGCGTTTTCTTTCAACGTATTTGAAAAGTCAGCACCGTTGGTGCAGTGGTGCAGCTCTTCAAAGAGTCCGTGACCCTTGCCCGCATCGGCAGGGATGTCTGCCAGGCGGACTTCCTGGCCCGCCTTGGTTTTCTTGCCGCCCTCGCTCATGTGTTCTGCCAAGGTAATCTCCCCCGAGGAGAGAATCATTGTCGTCCATTCCAGCCGGTCGCGCATATCGACTGACGAACTCATCCGTTGCTTGCCTTGCCCGTTAGCCAGCATATATGCAGCTTCACCGATCTCTTTTGGTGCCATTTGTCCCATCTCATCGATCGCCATGAGCATGTCGTTGTGCCGCTGGGCTAGAAACTCCAGGCCGTTACTTGTGGCTCGCCAGCTTTGAACATAATGCTTGGGATGGCCGTAGGCGGAAGCCCCGACCGTGATTGCCGTCGACTTGCCGGTACTGCTGTCGCCAACGAAGTTGAATCCACCGCCTTCACTCCCCGTCAACCTCAAGAGTGGCGCGACAAACGCAACCGACACCGCAAAGAGAAGGCGACCGTTGCCGTTGCAAAGATAGCTGACATTATCGATCCAGTCCTGATGCCTTCCCGATGGCGTGAAGGTCATCCGGTCTTTCGGTTTGCCTTTCGTCAGGATGTAGTTTTCTTCAGCGTGTCCGAGAGTTCTGCCGTCAGGCAGAATAAATGCCTTGTCATGCCAGCCTGTTTTGTCAGTAAGCCTGAACGGGTTTTCCTCTTCGGGCGGACACTCCTGAAGAAAGGTCACCAGCATTTCTTTTGCCTTGTAGCTGGCGACAACAGTAAGGCCAGCGGAGCGCAGCGCCTGAGTGATGGTTTCGCCATCAAGTTGGTCTTTCCGAATGGTAAGCGGGTGCTCGAAGCCTTCAGGGTCTTTGACCAACAGAAGGATGCTCCAGCCACGGTTCTCGCTGTCGCGTGCAACTCCGAGAACCCGCAAGGGACCGCAGAGGGGTTCCGTGACATCCTCCCACTCGCTGACCACTTTTTTGTTGTGCACCCAGTAAACGCCCTGAGGGTTCAACTCAAAGCTGTGTCCTGTCAGGGGGGAGGTGAACGTGCGAGTCGCCTCCCACGGATCTTCGCTGATAATTTCTTCTTCCATGTATTCGTATTCCTCCGAATCGATTTGATTCACAAGCTCTGCTTGCTCAGGAATAGCACCACACGAAACCATCAACGCTTTTTCGTCATGATTGCTCATGGCTACTTGCCCCCTTTCCGATGAGAGCGTGCCCAGACAAAGAAGGCTTCCTCGTCGATCAGGACAGCGCGGCCAATGCGAATAACCACGGAGTCAAAGCCGTTGGTCTTTTCGTGGAAGATGAGGTAACGGAGACCGCCCTGGGGTGGCCAGGGGTGGTAGTCATTCCATTTTGCAACAGGAATCAAACGGGACTGAGGGGCATGACTTTCTTCAATCTGCATTGTTTCTGACATTGTGAACTCCTTTAGGAAAGTGGTTTTGCGGGGTGGGTCGATCAACCGATTCGACCTGTCCGCGTTCACTCCCTAAAGGGGGGAAGGAACCTGTCCCTTGGGGGGAATTAACCCTTATCTTGCTGTTTTTTCAGAAAAAAAGGGCCCGCCCTAAGGCAAGCCCTGTTTTTAAAATTCAATGTCCCAGGTCACGTCATCTGGTGGCCTGTAGCTTACTGATGTGCCAGAAAAATTGATGTAATTTTTTAAATGTTCTCCGAGTTCAGGGTTTCGCCCGAGGACATCTTTTACCAATGCCTCCTTGTTCTTCTTAAGAGAATCCCGTGCTCGAATGCCTGCGCTCCTGTCGGGCTTTCCCTTTCTGCTTTCCTCGAGGTAGCGCGTAAGGTGTTGGTGTTGTCCCTTCAGTTCGTCCAGGAGTTCGATGTTCCCCTCGGACTGAGCCCTCTCAACCCTAGCCTGCAACTCTTTGGCGGCAGCTTCTACTTGCGAGAGGGTCAACCCCCTTTCCCCTATGTTGCTTTTGAGTTGAGAAAATCCATCATCAACGTCTTTTTCATGCAGGGGCATGTCCGTTTCTGGCAAGCCCTTTGAAACCAGTTGCTCACATGGGAAGTCCTTGAACGGAGCCCGCAGAAGATGGGCTATTCGCTCATTTCTGTCTTGGGTCTTCTTGTCGGATCTCAGGAGAACTTGTTTGCCCTCAAAGCCGACAATCCAGATATCCCCGTTGCGCCTAAAGAATGGATCGGACCAGGCCCGGAAGGGGTCTCTCGGAATATTCAACTTAAACTGCTGGTTAAGGAAGCAAATGGCGTTGTCCGAGTCATACAGGTCTTCTCTTGCACCATGGAAATCTGCCAAATTCATGGTGTGCTTCAGCTTTGCACCAGGTGTCTTGGCCCGCCTGCTTTGAAGGGTAAACCAAATGCTGATGAAAGGTGGCACTAGGAAAAAGAAGCCCAAAGGCAACGTAACGGTAACAAATGCCGCTTTAACTGGCGAGATTCCCTCTTTCAGAAAACCGTCGGGGGCCATTTCGGCAAGCAGGTAAAAAAATGCCAGCATCGCCAAGGGAAAAGCCCCGCGGCCCAAATTGGCCAGCATCTCGTGATTTGGGTTGTCCGGGTCAAAAAGGACCCCGCGCTTGTTCGCTTTTATGCGAGCTATCCTTCCGTCCCTTGCTGCCTTGAGAACAGTATCGGCGACAGTTGCCTTGAATTTTGAAATATCGTACTCAGTGTTTCCTGCCGACCCCTCAGGGCAATTGCTCGTTGCAACTTCAACAATCTCGTCAAATGACCAAAATTGTTGATTCATTGCGCCCTCCAAGGGGGCAGCGTATTGCTTGTTCACAGGCTTACCCCTCCCCAAAAATCTTCTCGTTCATTCTCTCAACAACACCTGCAGTATGTGCCTCTGACAGATGCGAGTAGCGCTTTACCATGGCCAAGGTCTTATGCCCTAAGACCTCTGCAATCTCTGCCAAAGTCGCACCGTTCATGGCAAGGTACGAGGCCGCTGTGTGTCGCAGGTCATGGAAGCGAAAATCTTCAATACTCGCCTGCTCTAAAGCAGCAACCCAGGGCTTCCGGATCTCCATCGGTGATTTCGGATTGTTTCCAGGGAACAAAAGTGCAGTGTCAAGTCTGCGCACCTTGGATAGCTCAACGACAAGCTCCTTTGCGTGGCCACGTAACGGCAGAACTCTGCACTCGCCGTTTTTGGTCTTGGTCAACCGGATCACCCCCGCGTTGAGATCCACATCCTTCCACGTAAGCCCAAGGATCTCCATCTTTCGAGCCCCCGTAGAAAGAGCAAGCACCACTACAGTATAGAGCTGCTTGTTGTCGCTCTTCTGGCAAGCCTTGAGCAGCCTTTCACGCTCATCATCGTCCAGATAGCGAACCACACCTTTTGACTCCCGCAGCTTGCTGATCTTCCGCATAGGCGAATCTTCAATCCAGCCCCACTCCTTAACGGCAACATTTAGCGCATGAGATAGCGCAGCCATGTACCGGTTCACGGTTGCAGGGCTACGCTGGTCTCCAGTAGGAGTCGGTGTCCTGAGAAGCTTATCCCGGTACTCAGTAACCAGGGCAGGCGTCAAGTCAGACAGCAAGCTGTACCCTAGCTGCTCTTTCCACCATTCATACTGAACCTTCTGCTTCGACATGATTGACGATTTGTGGGGCAGGACATCCCTCAGGTAGCGGTCGATTAGCTCTCCGAGGGTGTGCTTTTTGGCTTCTGCTGTTTTGAAGTGTCGCCCGTCACGGATAGCAGATTCGGTGTCCTGAGCCCATTTCTTAGCATCAGTTTTGCGGGTAAAGGTTGCCGACTGGGGAGGGCACCCCTTCATGCGGACAAGCACGCGATACTTGATTTTCCCGTCCTTGGTTTTGCGCTCCTGGATGACAGCCATAATTCACCTCCTGTGCGATTGGGTGAGCATACAGAAATGCTTCTGAAATATCAACGATGACTATAATTCACCGTGTCTATTGCAGATTGTTGTGTATTGTTGATTGCTTGCATTGGGATGCATGCAGAATGGTACACTGGCGGTACAGTGAGAGGACAAAAAAAGACCGCGAAGCCCTTTAAAAGCCTGCGGTTGAAACTCCCATGATTGTTGTGGTTTGCGGGGGTTGTTTGTTGGTGAGTGTACCAGGAGTGTGCCAAGAAAAGAAAAAGGGGCTACGCCAGTGACGTAACCCCTTGTTTCTTATGGTGCCCAGAGACAGAATCGAACTGCCGACACGAGGATTTTCAGTCCTCTGCTCTACCGACTGAGCTATCTGGGCGAAGAGAGCCCCGTTTATAACGGAAGCGCCAGGTGATGTCAAGAAAAAATAATGGCCTACCAAATGGGGCCCGCAGCCGGGAACGGCACCCGGTTTTTTGCGGGTCGGATTAGGCTGTGTTATAAGTAAACCCATGGATTCGGGCGCAGCGATGGACTCCCGCCCGGTGGATTAAGGTGAAATTGCTGTCGGAAAAGAGGATCGGATGGAGCAGCCGGGCTCCCCGCATAACGATGCCATCCCCTTCGCGGTCAGGGATTGCGCCCTGATTACCATCGCCACCGGCATCAAGGCCCAGAACCTGCGCGAGTTTCGCGACGGGCTGCAGCGGGTTCCGGCCGGTAGCATCTACCACCATTTCTGGGGTCGGCTGCTGCGGCCCCAGTTCGACGAACCGGAGTACAACAGCGACTTCGCCTCCTGGACCTACCACGGCCTGCACGAAAAACGCCTGGCCGAGCAGCTCAGCGTGATCAGCCCCACCGATTTCGACGACCTCGAGGCGCTGCGCCAGGAGCTGATCGAGATCGTCGAACAGCGCCTGGAGGAGAGCGAGCTGGTCCCCTGGGCCAGGGCGGATCAGCAGTTTCATTTTCTGCACTCGCAGATCGTGGTCTTCGATTCCGGGCTGCACTTTCGCACCCCCGAGGGGCTGGTCCCCTACCTGCCGTCACTGTCCACCGGCAGCATCTACTATCACTTCATCGACGCCCGCAAACGCACCGCGCAGCGCTGCGACGATTTCAGCGCCTGGCTGGAGGGTTTCGGCGCCGCCTACCAGCCGCTGGTCGGGCAGCTGCGCAGCGTCGATCCCTACTTCTCCTCGCTGAAGGAGATCCGCCAGATCCTCAGCGAGGTCTTTCAGGAATATTTCGAGGTTCGGGCATGAACCCCACGCGGGAAGAGACGGGCGGCCGGGAGCTGATCGACGCCTACACCGCGGTCACCGGGCGCGGCGTCATCCATCACCTGGAGCAGTTGGCCGCTCCGCTCAAGGGAGCGCGGGTGGTGCACGTCAACTCCACCCGCGAGGGGGGTGGGGTGGCCGAGATTCTGCGCAAGCTGGTCCCGCTCAAGCAGGCCTTCGGCATCGAGGCGCGCTGGGAAACCATCTCCGGCGATGCCCCCTTCTACCGCTGCACCAAGGGCTTTCACAACGCCCTGCAGGGGCTGCCACAAAACCTCCCCGAACAGGCGCTGCAGGCCTACGAGCAGACCAACCGCGACAACGCTGAGGCGCTGCGCCAGAGCCTGGAGGAGGCCGACTTCGTCGTCATCCACGACCCGCAGCCGGCCCCCCTGCTCGCGTTTTGCCCCAACCGCAAGGGCAAATGGATCTGGCGCTGCCACATCGACGTCAGCCACCCCCACCGGCCGGTCTGGAAGCACCTGAAAAAATGGGTCACCCCCTACGACTCGAGCATCTTCTCGCTCCCCGAGTTCGCCCAGCCCCTGCCCCACCCCCAGTACATCATCGCCCCGAGCATCGACCCGCTCAGCGAAAAGAACCGCGACCTGACCGCCAGCGAGGTGCAGCAGACCTGTACCGGCTTCGGCCTCGACCCGCAGCTGCCGATGGTGCTGCAGGTTTCGCGCTTCGATCGCTTCAAGGACCCGCTGGGGGTGATCGAGTCCTACCGGCTGGCAAGCCGGCTGGTGCCGCTGCAGTTGGTGCTGGCCGGCGGCGGCGCCAGCGACGACCCGGAGGGCGAGGCGGTGCTCGGCGAAGTGCGCCAGGCCGCCGAGGGTGATGCGCGCATCCACGTGCTGCAGCTGCCCGCCGACGCCCACCGCACCATCAACGCCCTGCAGCGGGCCAGTGACATCGTGCTGCAGAAATCGCTGCGCGAGGGGTTCGGCCTGACCGTGGCCGAGGGGATGTGGAAGGGCAAGCCGGTGATCGGCGGCGACACCGGCGGCATCCGCCTGCAGGTGGTCAACCACTACACCGGCTTCCTGGTGCGCTCGCCCGAAGGGGCGGCGCTGCGCATCCGCTACCTGCTGCACCGCCGCGAGCTGCTCAAGGCGATGGGCGAGCGGGCCCGCCGCTTCATCTGGGAAAACTACCTGATCACCCGCCACCTGCGCGAGTACCTGACCCTGATGGTCGGTCTGCTGCACGGCAGCCAGGAGCGCATCGAGGTGGGGATGTAACCGACGGAAGGCGACAAGATGACGGAAAAAACGCAAAGCGACGACAAGCGCCTGGTGGTGGTCTCCAACCGCCTGCCCATCGCGGTCGGCGAAGAGGCCGGCCAGTGGCGGATCAAGCCGGGATCCGGCGGGCTGGTGACGGCCCTGGCGCCGGTGATCAAGGCGCGCCAGGGGTTGTGGATCGGCTGGCCGGGGTGCGGCGAAGGGCCGCCCCTCGATGAGCTGTTCGACAACTTCGGCCGCGAGCAGGGCTACCGGCTGGCCGCGGTCCCCTTGAGCGAGGAGGAGGAAGAGCGCTACTACCGGGGGTTTTCCAACTCGGCGCTCTGGCCGCTGTTTCACGACCTGCTCGGCAACTGCCGCTTCCGCGGCGATGACTGGCAGACCTACCTGGAGGTCAACCGCCGCTTCGCCGACGTGGTGGCCTCGCGCACCGGCGAAGACGACCTGGTCTGGGTCCAGGACTACCAGCTGATCATGGTCGGCGCCCAGCTGCGCGAGCTGGGACTGCGCCAGAAGCTGGCCTTTTTCCTGCACATCCCCTTCCCCACCCACGACCTGTTCCGCCGCCTGCCCTGGAACCGCGAGATCCTCACCGCCCTGCTGGCCTACGACCTGGTCGGTTTCCAGACCCTGCGCGACCGGCGCAACTTCGTCAACAGCGCCATCGCCCTGATCCCCGAGTTGCAGGTCGAGCGCCGCCAGCGCGCGCAGACCCTGATCCGCTACCAGGGGCGGATCGTGCGGGTGGGGCATTTCCCCATCAGTATCGATTTCGCCGAGTTCAACGATGCCGCCCGATCCCAGGAGGTGGCCGATGCCGCCTGGTACCTGCACGAGAACCTCGAAGGACGCCAGGTGATGCTCGGCGTCGACCGGCTCGACTACACCAAGGGGATCCCCGAGCGTTTCCGGGCCTTCGAACGGGCGCTGGAGAAGTACCCCGACCTGCACCGCAACATCAGCCTGCTGCAGGTGGTGGTGCCCAGCCGCACCCAGGTCCCCGACTATCAGGACCTCAAGCAAACCCTCGACCGGCTCTCGGGGCGGATCAATTCCCGCTTCGGCGAACCCGGATGGATCCCCATCCATTACGTTTTCCGCAGCCTGGAGAGAACCCAGCTGCTGGCCCATTACCGCACCTCGGAAATCGCCCTGGTGACTCCGCTGCGCGACGGCATGAACCTGGTGGCCAAGGAATACTGCGCCGCCTCGGTGGAGAACAACGGGGTGCTGATCCTCAGCGAGTTCGCCGGGGCCGCCGACCAGCTCGGCAAGCACGCCCTGCTGGTCAACCCCTACGACGTGGAGGGGACCGCGGACGCCATGCACCGGGCCTTCACCATGCCCGGCGAGGAGCGGCGACGGCGCATGGGGATGCTGCGCACCCAGGTGCGCCGCTACGACGTGCACCACTGGGTGCGCAGTTTCCTCGGCGCTCTGAGCACCGGGACGCAGCTTCCCTGAGGGTGGGAATTTCAATTATTTTCTTGCTATTTATCTTTATCTTTGCTAATAGAGAGGAAGTTTCTTTGGGAGACCCTCCGATGTTCGCACGCTTTGCCATCTTCAGCAGCTTTTACTTCTGGTTCGGCTTTTATTTTAGGCCGTCTGCCTGGGGTGAAGGTCTGTTGGCGTAGCAAGCCACCGATAAACAGACCAGGGACCATGGGCAGACCGTTTCCGGATCGCCCATGGTCTTTCGTTTTTGATCGATAAAAAGGCCGTCGGGAAACTCCGGGCGGCCTTCATCGTTTTTCGCGGTTAACCTCTATCGATCAAAAGGGAGAACAAGGCATGATCATCGTTATGATGCAGGGCGCGAGCAAAGAGCAACTGGCTGAAGTCAAAAAACGTATCCGCGAGCTGGGCTACAAGCCCCACGTGATCCACGGCGAAACCCGCAACGTCATCGGCGCGGTGGGCGACGAGCGGGGCAAGTCGGTGCTGCAGTCGCTCGAATCGATGCCCGGGGTGGAGAACGTGGTCCCCATCCTCAAGCCCTACAAGCTGGCCAGCCGCGAGGTGAAACCCGAGCCGAGCGTGGTGGAGATCGCCCCGGGGCTGCAGGTCGGCGGCGACAAGATGGTGGTCATGGCCGGGCCGTGCTCGGTGGAGAGCGAGGAGCAGATTCTGGAGACCGCCCACGCGGTCAAGCAGTCCGGGGCGACGGTGCTGCGCGGCGGCGCCTTCAAGCCCCGCACCAGCCCCTACTCCTTCCAGGGGATGGAAGAAGAGGGGCTCAAGCTGCTGGCCCTGGCCCGGGAGGCCACCGGGCTGCCGATCATCACCGAGGTGGTCAATCCCCGCGACGTGGAGCTGGTGGCCCGCTATGCCGACATCATGCAGGTCGGGGCGCGCAACGTGCAGAACTTCGCCCTGCTCAAGATGCTCGGCCAGCTCGACAAGCCGGTGCTGCTCAAGCGCGGCATGGCCACCACCATCCAGGAGTTCCTGATGAGCGCCGAGTACATCCTGGCCGAGGGCAACCGCCGGGTGATGCTCTGCGAGCGCGGCATCCGCACCTTCGAGACCGCCACCCGCAACACCCTGGACATCTCGGCGGTGCCGGTGCTCAAGGGGCAGACCCACCTGCCGGTGATCATCGACCCCTCCCACGCCACCGGGCACGCCCACCTGGTCCCCTCCATGAGCTACGCTGCGGTGGCTGCCGGCTGCGACGGGCTGATCGTCGAGGTGCACCCCCACCCGGAAAAGGCCGCCAGCGACGGGCCCCAGTCCCTGCGCCCGGCGGAATTCGCCGCCATGATGAAAAAACTCGCCGAGTTCGCCAAGGTGGCGGGCAAGAGCTTGTAAAAGCCGTTCGCGGTTCGCAGTTCGATGTTCGAGGTTAAAACGCCTCGCAACGTCGAACTGCGAACGTCGAACCTCGAACAGGAGTTTCCGATGTTCTTCATCCCCCTGAACCATCCCATGAGTGTCGATCTGGTCATCCATGCCCTGCGGGTCGCCGGCGGGCAGGCCGACTGCTCCGGCTGCCCGGCACGCAAGGTCTGCATGAAGCAGTGTCTGGCCATCGCCGACTCGGTGGCGAGGATGGTCGAGGCCGGCACCCTGCCCAGCCTCGGCATGGAGGAGGACGCCCCCGACCCCGAACCCCAGGCCCCCGCCGAGCCACCCCGGCCAGGGCGTCTCAAGGTGGTCAAGTAACCCGGAGGCCAGCGGGTATACGGCGTTGACAGTCCGTTACGTACGGTTTAGACTCTAACGTTTTTTCGCCCCCAGGGTCCGAACAGGCCCAGCAAAACCAGGCAAGGGAAGGAATGCCGATGAAAGTTCTCGTCACCGATGAAATTTCCCAGGAGGGGCTGCAGCCCCTGCTCAACGATCCCCGCATCGAACTCGACATCAAGCTCGGCCTGCCGGTCGATGAGCTGCACAAGCTGGTCGGCGGCTACGAGGCGATCATCACCCGCAGCGGCACCCGCGTCGACCAGGCCCTGCTCGACCACGCCCACGGGCTGAAGATCGTCGCCCGCGCCGGGGTCGGCATCGACAATGTCGACGTCGAGGCCGCCAGCAACAAGGGGATCATCGTGGTCAACGCCCCCTTCGGCAACGTCAACTCGGCGGCCGAGCACACCCTGGCGATTCTGCTGTCGCTGTGCCGCAAGGTGACGATTGCCAATTCCAGCCTCAAGAGCGGCGAATGGAAACGCGCCCCCTTCACCGGTTACGAGCTCAAGGGCAAGACCATCGGCGTCATCGGCCTGGGCAAGGTCGGCGGCCGGGTCGCTCTGCGCGCCAAGGCCTTCGAAGCCGAGGTGATCGCCTGCGACCCCTACATCGCCGAAAAGCGGGCCGAAGACCTGGGGGTGCGCCTGGTTCCCCTGGAGGACATCGTGCGCTACTCGGACATCATCACCGTGCACACGCCGCTCAACGAGGAGACCCGCGACCTGATCAACGCCGCGCACTTCGACAGGATGAAGGACGGAGTGATCCTCATCAACTGCGCCCGCGGCGGCATCATCAACGAAGAGGCGATGCTCGCCGCCCTGGAAAGCGGCAAGGCCGCCGGGGCCGCCTTCGACGTCTGGAGCGAGGAACCGCCGGCCACCGACACCCTGAAAAAGCTCATCGCCCACCCGCGCATGGTGGTCACCCCGCACCTGGGCGCCAACACCTTCGAAGCGCAGAAGAACGTGGCGGTGGATGTCGGCCGCGAGATCATCCACTATCTCGACGGGTTGCCGATGGAGAGCGCGGTCAACATCCCCAAGTTCGACCCCGACCTGATGGAGCACATGCGCCCCTTCATGGGCCTGGTCAGCAAGATCGGCGAATTCGTCTCCCAGCTGGCCCCCTCCAACCCCAGCAAGGTCACCTTCGCCTACAACGGCAAGCTGGCCCGCTTCGACTGTGCCCCCCTGACCGTCTGCGGCCTGGCCGCCCTGCTCGGCCGCCATACCGACCAGGAGGTCAACATGGTCAATGCGCGCCTGGTCGCCCGCAACAAGGGGATGGTCGTCGAGGAGGTGCGCACCACCGAATCCGAGTCCTTCTCCAACATGGTCACCCTGGTGCTCGAGACCCCCGAGGGCAAGCGCACCATCGCCGGGACCATGTTCGAGGGGATCCCCAAGATCGTCAAGATGCGCGACTTCCTCACCGACTTCTCCCCCGAGGAGCACATGCTGGTGATCACCTACGCCGACCGCCCGGGGCTGATCGGCAAAATCGGCACCATCCTCGGCGAAGCGGGCATCAACATCGGCTCGCTCAACCTCGGGCGTCGCGCCAAGGCCGGCGAGGCCATGGTGGTACTCTCCCTCGACACCCCCGCGGACGAGGCGACCATCAGGCGCCTTGCCGAGGCGGTGGACGCCCACTTCATCAAAGCGGTCCACATGCGAGGGTAGCCTCCCGCTCGCCAAGCCGATTCCCGCCACACCCCCCAGGGGCGCCCTCCGGCGCCCCTGTTTTTTTCGCCCTGTCCCCGCCCCGGGAAAAATTTTACCCAGAATTATCTAAGCCGCCGTTCATCGGCGCCGGGGCGCGGCCGCGCCCCGGCCGGCGCCCCCCGCCCCTTCGCCCCGCCCGCCTCAGCTTGATTCACAAAACCCGATTTTATTTCTGAATTCACCGGGATATGCGATTCATCCAGCGGCGCTTCCAAGGCCTTCCCGGAAACCCCGGGGAACTTGCCGAGATAGCTAAGTGGTTTCGGTAGCAGTCAAAAATGTCTTTCGAGACATCTGTTGTTTTTTATCCTAAATAAAAAATTTGCTTGACAATTTGATGAGATTTTTGTTTTGTAGCGGGGTGCTCGAGAAACATCGTTTTAAGCTTTTTCGCCTTCACAGCAAGCTGTTGCAGTCATCAGGCAGAGCGGTCGACGGTGCCTGACGCCGCTTTCCGGGAGACCAATTCTCACTCATCAGAGGGATACGCGAGATGTCCAAAAAAACGATTAAACCATCACTGAAGAACCCTTTGGCCACAGCAGAAAAAGTCGAATTCACCATTCCCGGGGAGATCGCCGGCAAGACCGGCCCGTATGAAGAAGTCATGAAGGAAGGCCACGACCTGATCGAGCGCCCGATCAAATCGGTCCAGGTCAGCCAGATCGAGAAGCAGCACTTCAAGAACCGCATGACCGTCTGGGAGCGGATCAAGGTCCTCACCGAGAGCGAGCCGAACATCCTGTTCCAGAACTGGGGCAAGAACCTCGACGGCGCCTCGCTGGTCACCGGCATCCTCAACGTCAACGGCCGCGACGTGGCCCTCTACGGCCATGACTTCACCGTGCGCGCCGGTTCCATCGACGCCACCAACGGCCAGAAGCTGGCCCGTCTCATGTACATGGCCGGCGAGAAGGGGATCCCGCTGATCGGCATGAACGACTCGGCCGGCGCCTTCGTCCCCGCCGGGGTCGGCGGCCTCGACGGCTACGCCGAGGCCTTTACCGCCTTGCGCAAGATCAGCGGCGTGGTCCCCTCGATCATGTGCATGTTCGGCTTCAACGCCGGCGGCGGCTCCTACCTGCCGCGCCAGGGCAGCTTCGTCATCCAGCCCGAGGACACCTTCTTCGGCCTGACCGGCCCCGGCGTGGTCAAGTCGGTGCTCGGCGAGGACATCACCCCCGAGGAGCTCGGCGGCCCCAAGGTCCACAGCGCCTCGGGCGTCACCGACCTGGCCGTGGCCGATGAAACCGCCGCCCTGCGCACCGCGGTGCGCCTGCTCAGCTACATCCCCGACAACAACTTCAGCATGGCCCCCTTCCAGGAGACCAGCGATCCGCTCGACCGCAAGACCTGGGAGATCAACACCCTGCTGAAAAAGGCCTTCAACTCGCCGACCGGGTTCAACACCCCCTTCGACGTCTCGATCATCATCCAGCAGATCTGCGACCACGGCGACTATTTCGAAATCCAGCCGACCCGCGCCCGCGAGGCGATCACCGCCTTCGGCCGCCTCGGCGGCAACGTGGTCGGTTTCGTCGCCAACAACTCGGCGGTCGCCTCGGGCCAGATCGACTGCGACTCGGCGCTGAAGATCGCCCGCTTCGTGCGTTTCTGCAACATCTACAACATCCCGCTGATCTTCATGGAAGACACCACCGGCTTCCTCCCCGGTCGCGAGCAGGAAGCCCGCGGCATCGTCCAGGCCGGCCGCTCGATGCTCGACTCGATCGTCGACGTGCGCACCCCGCGCATCCTGCTGATCCTGCGCAACGCCTTCGGCGGCGCCTACGCCTCTTACAACAACTACCCCACCGGCGCCGACCTGGTGCTGGCCCTGCCCACCACCCGCCTGGCGGTCATGGGCCCGGCCGGCAAGGAGTTCGTCTACAAGAACGAGCTGCGCAAGATCCGCGGCACCGTGGCCGACATGGTCAAGAAAGGCGCCGCCGAGCGCATCGCCGCCGGCATGGACGGGGTGGACGCCAAAAAGGACGCCGAGAAGGAGGCCGCCGAGTGGCTCAAGGCCGAGGAGGGCGCTCTCAACCTGCGCTACGAGAAGGAACTGATGAATCCCAAGGAAGGTCTCGCGCTGGGCTCCATCTCCTCCATCGTCATGCCGACCGACCTGCGCGAGGTGCTCGGCAAAAACATGAACTTCCTGCTGCGCCACTACAAGCCCTGCGCCTGGCAGGCGGTGCAGCGCGAATTCCATTAATCGGCTGGAGGAGTTAATTGAATGAAGGCGAATAAAGATTTCGATCTGGAGATAAAACCCATGGCACAGACCACCGACCTGTACAGCAACAATCCGCTGATCCACCGCGATCGCCGCTTGGGCCTGTCCTCCTCCGAGTGGGTCCGCTCCTTCTCCTGCGTGGAGCTCAAGCCGCTGATCGTCTGCCGCGGGCCGATCCGCATGGAGGCGATGACCGTCTACGAAGAGATGGGGATCAGCCACTACGGGATCCTGCTCTCGGAAAAGGACTCCATCGTCTATCCCAACGCCCTGTCGCCCGAGCTGCGCAAGCTCACCGACAACAACCGCGTGCACCGGGTGCCCGACTACACCGGGGCCAGCAAGGAAGAGCGCGTCGAGCGCATCGGCCAGATCATCCAGATCGCCAAGGACAACGGCTACGACTCGATCTTCGCCGGCTACGGCTTCATGGCCGAGGATGACGAGTTCGTCGCCGCCATCGAAAAGGCCGGTCTCAAGTTCATCGGTCCCTGCTCGGCCACCCAGCGCGGCGCCGGTAAAAAGGACGAGGCCAAGCGCACCGCGCTCACGGTCAACGTTTCGGTCACCCCGGGCATCGACAACGTCACCGCCCGCACCCTGATCAAGAAGCACCCCAGCCGCGAGGCGCTGGTGGCGGTGGTCAAGGCCGAGGGGCTGAAGGTCGACAAAAAGGTCCTCGACAACAAGAAGCTCTCCCTCGAGGAGCTGGCCGACAAGATCCTCATGGCCTCCTACGAAAAGGGCCTCGACCTGTTCTCCATCGAGGAGCTCTGCCAGCAGGTCAAGACCGAATGCGCCGAGATGTTCAAAAACTACCCGGGCAGCCGCATCCGCCTCAAGGCCATCGGTGGCGGCGGCGGCAAAGGCCAGCGCATCCTCGGCGCCTCGCTGCTGACCAAGAAAAACCCCAGCGCCGCCGATATCGAGAAAGCCGCCGCCAACGCCCCGGGCCTGGTGCGCGAGGTGCTTGGCGAGGTCAAGGCCACCGGCGTCGGCGACAACAAGAACGTGCTGATCGAGCTCAACATCGAGCAGACCCGCCACAACGAGATCCAGCTGCTCGGCAACGGCGACTGGTGCATCGCCCTGGGCGGCCGCGACTGCTCGCTGCAGATGCACGAGCAGAAGCTGCTCGAGATCTCCGTCACCCAGGAAGGGCTCGCCCACGAGATCGACCAAGCCAAGAAGGCCGGGCTCAAGGCCCAGGTCAAGGCGCTGGAGTCCGACCTCAAGGTCCTCAAGCGCATGGAGGAGGAGTCCGAGCGCTTCGGCAAGGCCGTCGGCCTCGACTCGGCCTCGACCTTCGAGTGCATCGTCGACCGCGACCGCCACTACTTCATGGAGGTCAACACTCGCATCCAGGTCGAGCACCGGGTCACCGAGTTGGTCTACAGCCTCAAGTTCACCAACCCCAAG
This sequence comes from Desulfuromonas versatilis, assembly GCF_019704135.1. NCBI lineage: Bacteria > Pseudomonadati > Thermodesulfobacteriota > Desulfuromonadia > Desulfuromonadales > Desulfuromonadaceae > Desulfuromonas > Desulfuromonas versatilis. Next base: position 153,916 of record NZ_AP024355.1, on the reverse strand, counting down.
GACAAGAACGACTTCTTCGTCGTCGAGTCGCTGGTCGAGGCCATGGCCCTGCTCGCTCTGCACAAAGAGCGCCTGCCCCGCCCCGAGCGGATTGCCCGTTTCGGCGCCGGCGCCGAGGCCCGTCTCAACGCCACCGACTGCTCCCTTTCGCCGAGCGCCGGCGGGGTGATCCGCTACTGGTCCACCCCCATCGAGGGCGAGATCCGCGACGACCAGGGGATCTGCATCCCCAACCCCGACACCGGGCTGTTCATGCGCTACACCCTGGCCGGGGCCTACGACTCCAACATCGCCCTGCTGCTCACCAAGGGTGAGGACCGCCTCGATAGCTACAACCACTTGGCCAAGGTCCTGCGCTCCACCGTGCTGCGCGGCACCAACCTGGCCACCAACCTCGAGTTCCATTACGGGCTGGTCAACTGGTTCCTCGGCCAGAACGTCATGGCCAAGCCGACCACCCGCTTCGTCGTCCCCTACCTGACCCTGGTCGGCAAGCTCAAGGAAGAGGCCAACAAGCTCGACGTAGTCTTCGCCTTCCTGGCGATGAAAAAGCACTTCGCCAAGCTCTACGCCGGCGATCCCGAGGTCGCCAAGAGCGTCTCGGAGATTCTCGACCGCAAAGGGACCCTGCTGACCCGGCCGATGGAGGTTCTGCTCAAGGATCCCCACCTGCTTGCCGGCTGGCTGAGCATCAACAAGAAGAACTTCAAGCTCGAAAAAGGCAAACTGGTCTGGCTGCGCAACCCGCTGGTGGTGCTCGAGGAGACCTACGAGTACCTGAACATGAGCTTCGACCCGGCGCGCCCTTCCGCCGAGGTGATCTGGTCGCACGACAACGAACTGCTGCAGAACGCCCTGCAGTTCTACGCCGACCTGCGCGAGAAGTTCGGCCTGGCCAAGGAAGACTACGCCAAGCTCAACGACATGCTCGGCAAGGACAAGCCCCAGGGGGGCTTCGACAAGGAGACCTGGGAAAAGATCCAGGCGGCCCACCAGGGCTACGAGATCGGCAACGAACTGTTCGGCATCCTGTTCCTGATCGCCGACCGCACCGAGTTCTTTGATTTCCGCGTCGAGGACGACCTCGAGGTCACCATCCCCGGCTACCTGACCGACCCCGACCTGCAAGCGGCCATGAAGAAGGTGCTGGTGCCGCCGCCGGCCACCAAGGCCGACGAGATCGTCACCCCGGGCGGCGGCATGTATTACGCCCAGGAGGCCCCGGGGCTACCCGCCTTCGTCAAGGAAGGAGAGCACTTCGAAAAGGGCCAGCCCCTGTTCATCCTCGAAGTCATGAAGATGTTCAACAAGGTCCCCGCCCCATTCTCCGGGACCGTCGACAAGATCCTCATCGACGGCACCGAGGGGATCATCGTGCAGAAGGGCCAGCCGATCTTCAAGGTCACCCCGGACGAGAAGTTCGTCGAGGTCGATCCCAAGGAGCTGGAAAAGATGAAGCGCGAGACCACCGGCAAGTACCTTGAGGCGATTCTGTAAGCATTCAGGGGAAAAAATCCGCTTTACCGCAAAACGCAAAAGCCCTGCCGTAACCCGGCAGGGCTTTTGCGTTGCAGCGCTTTTTTCGACGGTTGTGGCGGTTTCAGCCGGGGCGGGTATCAGGCTACCAGGCAGTAATCGTCGCCTTCAACACATTCGGTGATGGCTCCCAGAAACGATTTGTCCTGAGCGTCCCGAACCACTTCCATCATGCCGTGGTTCACCGACCAGAGAGTTCCGCAGATCGAACACTCGTTAAGGTTTTCTGCGAATCCCTCGGTGTAAAGATCCATTCCCGAAATTTTATGGCTTTTGCAGACAGGGCACCTCATGGCGATTCTCCTTTCCCCCGATATGGTCAAAACTAACACTAAGCGTAGTCAGTATACCGTCTGAAATTTTGGCAGCAACAAAAAAATTCTGATTTCCTATTATAAAACAATATGTTACACGTCGGGCCTGTTTTGCTCTGCATACCGAAAGTTTAAAATGTCACTAAATTATATTTTTTCAACCCGGCTTTCCAAGCGACAATGCCTTGAAATTATTCAAGTTAATTCCACGGCCAGGAATATACCGATATTTTAAATGAATCAGGTCCAACCCAGCCATTCTGCCGGGGTTGATGGGCAGGCCAGGAAAAAAAATTGCAAAAAAATGCAACAAGGCCTTGCCAAACAGAAGTTTTCAGGGGGAGTGTACGCCGGAACGGCGGTTTCGGGGGGTCAATCGACAAACAGGGGCAACTGGCAGGAGGGGATGATGCCGCGCCGCTCGGCACGCTGAAACAGCTCTTCGATCGCCGCCTGGCCAGCGACACCGAGATCGAGGGAAAACTCGTTGACATACAGCCCGATATGGCTTTCGATCACCGGATCGGACAGCTCCTGGGAGTGGCGCTTGATATAGCCTTTGGTTTCTTCGGGGTGGGCAAAGGCATACTCGATGCTGCTCCGGATGGCGCCGTCGATGCGGGAGATCAGCTCGGGGCCGAGGGAGCGCCGGGCCAGGATTCCGCCCAGGGGGATGGGATGACCCGTTTCCCGCTCCCACCAGGCTCCCAGGTCCGCCACCTGAACCAGCCCGTAGGAGGGGAAGGTAAAGCGCGACTCGTGGATGATCACCCCGGCATCCACCTCCCCGCGCTGCACCGCTGCCATGATCCGGTCGAAGGGCATGATCGAAGTGTTCTCGTAGCCGGCGCCGTAGAGCTGAAGCAGCAGGTTGGCGGTGGTCAACTCCCCCGGGATGGCAATTGTGCAGCCGCGCAGCGCCTCCATGGAAGCGGCCTGGCGGGTGACGACCAGCGGCCCGCAGCCCCGGCCGAGGGCACCGCCGCTGCGCAGCAGGGCGTAGTCCCGGCGCAGATGCCCCAGGGCGTGATAGGAGATCTTGGTCAGGTCGAGCACCGCATCGAGGGCCAGGCGGTTAAGAGTCTCGACATCCTCAAGGCGCTCCCGCAATTGAATACCCTCCAGGGGAATCCGGCCGTGGACGAGGGCATAGAAGATAAAGGTGTCGTTGGGGCAGGGGGAATAGCCCAGGCTCAGGGTCCGCGTCATGCCGTCTCCTTGACCAGGGGCCAGTGTGCGAGCAGGGTCTGGACGGCCAACTGGGCATTGCGGGCCGCCAGCTTGAGATCCCAGCGCTTCATGTCCCGATCTTCCACCAGGTTGGAAATGCCGCGCAGAGCGACCAGCGGAGTGTCATACAACGCGCACTGCTGGGCCACGGCGGCGCCTTCCATGTTTTCGCAGATCCCGCCGGTGCGCTCGGCCAGCTCCCAGCCCAGCCGCTCTAGTCCCGAGCAGCTCGATACGGTCACCAGCGGCCCCACCGCCATTTTGCACCCCTGGGCCAGAGCGAAGTCGGCCAGCAGGCGCCTGGCGGACCCGAGCAGCTGGCCATCGACGGGAAAACGGTTGAACAGCCGACGCCCGCCTTTTTCCAGCAGGGGAAACCCTAGCTGCTCCATGTCCAGAAACCCCGCGGGAGCGATCACCCCCTCATCGCCGAACACCTCTTCGTTGGCCAGGGCCAGGTCGCCCACCCGCAGCCCGCTGCCGGGATAGGCCCCGCCGCAGCCGAAGTTGATCACCGCTGCGGGGCGCAGCTTTTCGAGAAGCGCTTGGGTCGCCGCGGCGGCGCCGGCCTTGCCGACCCCGCTGTGCAGCAGTGCTACCGGCCGGCCGGAAAGCCGCCCCTGCAGCAGTTCGCGGCGGCCGCATTCACGCACCTCGCAGGGAAACAGCTGCTGACGCAGCAGTTCGGTTTCCATCGGTACGGCGGCGATAAGAGCGAGCATGGGGGGAGAAGTTCGGGGTTGGAGGCTCGAGGTTCGGTGTTCCGGGTTCAAGAATTTTCAACCGCGAACGCGGAACAGCGAACGTCGAACAGGTTTTTCAGGGCTTGTACCATCCGACCCGGATGAGATCGCGGCGCAGGTCGGCCCCCTGATTGCGGACCATGCCGGCGTACCAGAACCGCTCCTGGCTGGCCGGAAGGGCCAGGGGCGGATCGAGCCGCTTGCGCCGGTCGACCAGGTTTTTCTGCAGCTTGGCGTCCGCATCGGCGATGATGTCGAGGATCTTGTGCTGCAGCGCAGAGGAAATCCCCTCGATGACGAACTGGATCATGTCCCGCAGCTTGAGTCCCTCCCGGTATTCCCAGAGGTCCCCGGTGAAGCCCGTCTCGCATTCGCCGACGAAGTCGTTCCAGTCGAGCAGGAGACTGCCGAAATCCTCCTCGGCGAACAGGGAAAACTCCTCGTGGGAGAGAAGCCGCTCCTCGATCAGGTCCTGCTCCTTCTTGGACAGGAAGAAGGACAGATTATCCTCCACCGGATACATGTCGAGCAGATCCGTCAAATCGGCACAGAAATTATCATAATCGAGCTCGACTTCGCCCATCGAGCGGAAAGGCTCGGGAAGGGTGCCGCGAGCGTGGCAGAGCAGCGAAAGGTGGTCATGGCCGAAATCGGTGGGGAACAGCTGCTCGGGGTTGTGCCGCAGACCGTTGCGGGAGAAAAGATCCATGGCTCGGATGTGGTTCCCGGTGAAACAGGTGAAGACCTTTTCTTCCGAATAAAAAATTTCCATCCCCGCCCGGTTGTTGGCCAGGCCGAAACCGACAAAGCCGTCGTGAATCAGGCGCGGCAGGTACGGAGCGATGGTATCCAGGATCTCGGAGGTCTCCAGGTAGGGCGAGTAATAGATGACGGGCGAGGGCTGTTCGTCCGCCTGGGCCTGCATCTCCTCCTGATAGAACTCGAGGATGAAGAACGACTCTTCGGGCAGGCTCTGCGCCATGGAGCGAAACAGGGGCTCGACCTTGTGGGAGCCAACCATGGCACTGAAGCGGAAGGAGTCGGTGGAATTCTCCAGGGGAGAGAAGCTATAACCTTCGGCAATGCGGCGGGTGCGTCCCTGGCCCTCGTTTGGCCAGAGGCGAATCCCCAATGGAAAATCAAAGTTTTTTCTGGACAAGCAGCGATCCTTTGAGCCGTTTGCAAAAGTCGGAATTGTCATTTGATATGAGATCAAGCGAAAACGTTCTGCGCAAGGATGAGGAGCAAAATCGCCGGAAGCGTGGCAATAGCCACATAGAGGACGATTTTTCGACCAAGACGCCGCGCAGGGCGTTGGCAGCCGATCGCAATAGATTTCGACTTTTGCAAGAGGCTCCTAATAAAAGGGATTCACGGGCGTGGCCGGATGAGCCGGGTCATGTCCTAAGTACCCTGCCCCTGCCCGTGCGGCAGAATTTCGTACAGGGTAGAACCTAGTGGATTTGGCCGGAAAAGTCAATACGGGGGGCAGGCGCAGGAGGGCGATGACGACATATCAGAGCTGCAGCGCACTCCCCCCGGAAAAAGTCCCAGGGATGCTGTTCGGAGTCGGCCGGATAATTTCCGATTTAAAACGAAATTTGACTCTGGAAAAAAACCTGTCCCATCTCCTGATTTTCACCCGGCAGGAGGAAAACCAGCCCAGACAGTGAGCCTAAAATTTAGGGTGTTCTTTTTATCGAAAATAAATTATTCTTATTGACAAACCAACGAGATTCTGTATATATCCAACTCTCAATAAAACTATTTTTTATTTTTTACCAGAGCTGGCATATGGATTTCAACATCGGGTCGAAAATCAAAAAATTGCGCAAGGCCCGCAAACTCACCCTGCAGGACGTGGCCCGCGAAACCGGCTTTTCCCCGGCGCTGATTTCGCAGATCGAAAACAACAACGTCTCCCCTCCCATCGCCACCCTCTCCAAGATCGCGCGTTTTTTCGACGTGAAGATGGGGCACTTTTTCGAGGACGAGGAGGAGGAGCGCAAGTTCGAGGTCGTCAAGCGCGGCGAACGGCGGGTGGTCAGCCGGGTCATCTCCAAGGCCGGCACCGGCCACGGCTACACCTACGAGGCGCTCTCCTTCCGCAAGCGCAACAAGAAGATGGAACCGTTCATGGTGACGGTCTCCGAACGTGCCGGCGAGGAAACCCTCTACAATCATGACGGCGAGGAGTTCCTGTTGATCCTCAAAGGCCGCGCCGAGGTGCTGCTCGACGAGGAACGGCTGATTCTCGAGGAGGGGGATGCGGTCTATTTCGACTCCTCCCTGCGCCACCGCCTGCTCTCCTACGACGGCGAGGAGGTCCAGGTCTTGGCGGTGGTCACCCGCTGAAGCGCGGCGGGCGGGCTGGCCAGCAGCGGACAGTGATTCACCGGACAGGCAGCGAAGAGGATCGCCCGGACGGGTCGGTCCTCCCTTGATTTTCGAGGCTTCCGGCGGGCCGTAGGCCAGGCCGGGACAACAACGTGAAGCTCAGCAAACGAGGGTCAAACTATGAGTGATTTCAAGAAAAAAGCTCTGCCCGACTGGGAGTCGCTGGTCCGGAAGGAAATCAAGTCCGACGACCTCTCCCGGCTGAACTGGGACACCCCCGAGGGGATCCAGGTCAAGCCCCTCTACACCCGGGCCGACACCGAAAACCTGGAGACCGCCGACACCCTGCCGGGCATCGCCCCCTTCGTGCGCGGGCCGATGGCGTCCATGTACGCCGGCCGCCCCTGGACGGTGCGCCAGTACGCCGGCTTTTCCACCGCCGAGGAGTCCAACGCCTTCTACAAGCGCAACCTCGCCGCCGGCCAGCAGGGGCTTTCAGTCGCCTTCGACCTGGCCACCCACCGCGGCTACGATTCTGACCACCCGCGAGTGGTCGGCGACGTCGGCAAGGCCGGGGTGGCCATCGACTCGGTGGAGGACATGAAGATCCTCTTCGACAGCATCCCCCTCGACCAGGTCTCGGTGTCGATGACCATGAACGGCGCGGTGCTGCCGATCATGGCCAACTACATCGTCGCCGCCGAGGAGCAAGGGGTCAAACAGGAGCAGCTCGCCGGGACCATCCAGAACGACATCCTCAAGGAGTTCATGGTCCGCAACACCTACATCTACCCGCCCGAGCCTTCGATGCGGATCATCTCCGACATCATCGACTACACCAGCAAGTACATGCCGCGCTTCAACTCGATCTCCATCTCCGGCTACCACATCCAGGAGGCCGGCGCCAATGCGGCGCTCGAGCTGGCCTTCACCCTGGCCGACGGCCTCGAGTACGTCAAGGCCGCCCTGGCCCGCGGGCTCGACATCGACGCCTTCGCGCCGCGGCTCTCCTTCTTCTTCGGCATCGGCATGAACTTCTTCATGGAAGCCGCCAAGCTGCGCGCCGCCCGCTTCCTCTGGGCGAAGCTGATCAGCCGCTTCAACCCGAAGAACCCCAAGTCGCTGATGCTGCGCACCCACTGCCAGACCTCGGGGTGGAGCCTCACCGAGCAGGACCCCTACAACAACGTCATCCGCACCACCCTCGAGGCGCTGGCCGCGGTGCTCGGCGGCACCCAGTCGCTGCACACCAACGCTCTGGACGAGGCGATCGCCCTGCCCACCGACCAGTCGGCGCGCATCGCCCGCAACACCCAGCTGATCATCCAGGAGGAGACCGGCATCACCAAGGTCGTCGATCCTCTGGGCGGCTCCTACTACGTCGAGTCGCTGACCGCTTCGCTGATCGAGGAGGCACAGAAGATTCTGGACGAGATCGATGCCCTCGGCGGCATGACCAAGGCCATCGAGTCGGGGATGCCCAAGCTGCGCATCGAGGAGTCGGCCGCCAAGAAGCAGGCCGCCATCGATTCGGGGCGCGACGTCATCGTCGGCGTCAACAAGTACAAGCTGGCCAAGGAAGATCCCATCGAGACCCTCGACATCGACAACACCGTGGTGCGCGAGTCGCAGATCGCCCGGCTCCAGAAGATGCGCGCCGGCCGCGACGAAGCCGCCTGCCAAAAGGCGCTTGCCGCCATCACCGCGGCATGCCAGAATGGCAAGGAGAACCTGCTCGGCCTCTGTGTCGAAGCCGCACGCCAGCGCGCCTCGGTGGGTGAGATCTCCGATGCCATGGAGAAGGTCTTCGGCCGCCACCGGGCGGAAATCAAGCTGGTCTCGGGAGCTTACGGATCCGTGGTGGAATCGGACAAGGACTTCGCCGAACTGAAAAAGCGCATCGACGCCTTCGCCGCCGGCGAGGGACGCCGCCCGCGCATCCTCATCGCCAAGATGGGCCAGGACGGCCACGATCGCGGCGCCAAGGTGGTGGCCACCGCCTACGCCGACGTCGGCTTCGACGTCGATGTGGGCCCGCTCTTCCAGACGCCGGAAGAGGCCGCCAAGATGGCCGTGGAGAACGACGTCCACGTGGTCGGCGTATCCAGCCTCGCCGCCGGGCACAAGACCCTGGTGCCGCAGCTCGCCGCCGAACTGAAAAAACTCGGCGCCGAGGACATCGTCATCGTCTGCGGCGGGGTCATCCCCCGCCAGGACTACGAGGCCCTCTACGCCGCCGGCGCCTCCCGCATCTTCGGACCGGGCACCCCGATCACCATCTCGGCCGGCGAGACCCTCGAGGCGATCGAGGAAAAACGCTCGTAGGGGCGAATACATTATTCGCCCGCGGCATGTGCCCTCCCCCTTTCCGACAGGGGGAAATCAACGGGAGACAACGGGCGATCACAAGGATCGCCCCTACAATGCATTCGTTAGGAAGGGGCGGGTTTAAGACCCGCCCCTTTCCGGTTCAGAGACCTTGACTTTATGATCAAACTCCACGACATCGCCGAGGGGGTCAAAAAAGGTCAGCTGCGCGCCCTGGCCAAGGCCATCACCCTGGTCGAGAGCCGCAATATCGACCACTCGGTCGCCGCCACCACCCTGCTCGACGAACTGCTGCCCGCCTCGGGCAACTCCATCCGCCTCGGCATCTCCGGCGTCCCCGGCGCCGGCAAGAGCACCATCATCGAGGCCCTCGGCCTGCACCTGACAGGCCTCGGCCACAAGGTGGCGGTACTCGCCGTCGACCCCACTTCGCAGCTCTCGGGGGGCAGCATCCTCGGCGACAAGACCCGCATGGAGGCTCTTTCCCGCGACCCCAACGCCTTCATCCGCCCCTCCCCCTCCGGAGACACCCTCGGCGGGGTCGCCCGCAAGACCCGCGAAACCATGCTCGTCTGCGAGGCCGCCGGCTACGATGTGATCATCGTCGAGACCGTCGGCGTCGGCCAATCGGAGATCACCGTCGCCTCCATGGTCGATTTCTTCATGCTGCTGCAGCTGCCGGGAGCCGGCGACGAGCTGCAGGGGATCAAAAAAGGGGTCATGGAGATCGCCGACGCCATCTTCATCAACAAGGCCGAAGGGGACAATCGCCCCAAGGCCGAACTGGCCCGACAGCAGTACCTCAACGCCCTGCACCTGCTCAAACCCAAGAGCACCAATTGGCAGGTACCGGTTCGGCTCTGCAGTGCCCTGCACAAGCAGGGGATCGCCGAAGCCTGGCAGACCGTGCACGATTTCACCCAGGCGATGAAGGCCAGCGGCGAATTCGAACAGAAACGCCGCCTGCAGGCCACCGACTGGATGTGGACCCTGACCATGAACGATCTGAAAGATCTGTTTATGCACGATCGGAACGTCGCCGCCCTGCTCACCCAGATGCAGCAGGCAGTGGCGCAGGGGATCACAACCCCGGGGGCCGCCTCCCGGCGCCTCATCGAGGTCTTCAAAAGAGGGCATTGAAAATCATGGGGCCTGGAAATTTTAATCCCAACCTAACCGTTTGCTTACAAAAAGGGGACACCATGACCAGAAAAATCAATCACATCGGTATCGCGGTAAAAAGTCTCGAGACTGCTCTCCCCCTCTACCGGGACGTTTTCGGCATGACTTTCGAGGGAACCGAAGAAGTCGCCGAACAGAAAGTCCGTGTGGCCTTCCTCGCCATCGGCGAATCCCGCATCGAATTGCTCGAACCCACTTCAGCAGATTCTCCGGTGGCCAAATTTCTGGAAAAAAATGGCGAGGGCATTCATCACCTCGCCTACCAGGTCGAGGATCTCGAACGGGCCCTGGAGCAGCTCAAAGCCGATGGCGTGCGCCTGATCGATGAAAAACCCCGGCGCGGCGCCCACAACAGCCTGATTGCCTTTCTCCACCCCAAGGCAACCGGCGGGGTTCTTACCGAGCTGTGCCAAGCTGCAGACCACTAGCTGCAAAACGCTGTTTGTTTGTCTGCTGCTTGGAGCTTTCATATTTGTTTTCAGACAATTAAATCTTTCATTATTTTTTTGCCTTGACAGCCTGTCAGGAAAAAATATACTGAGATCACTCAAAAATAAAACAGGGTGATGTCTGGCGGGCTTGACTTGGCAGGGGGGATTGCTAGACTGGATTCGATAGACTTTCCAGTTCTGCTTGACCACGGAGGAATCAAGATGAAAAAAACCGCGCTCGCCCTCCTCACCCTCCTCTCGATACTCGCCCTGCCCCCGCTGTCCCTCGCCCTGGAAAAAGGCACCGCCGCTCCCGATTTCGAACTGCCTTCGCTCGAAGGAAAGAAGGTCAGGCTCTCTGACTTCAAGGGCCAGATCATCCTGCTCAAACTGGCCACCACCTGGTGCCCGACCTGCAAGCAGCAGTCGAATGAGTTCCGCCAGGCAGCGGACGACCTGGAAAAGAACAATGTCGCCGTCGTCGAAGTTTTCCTCCAGGACTCCGAGGAAATGATCCGTGAGTACTTCAAGGGGCAGGAATCCACGGTGCCCATCGTCAAACTCATCGATAACGGGCCTGCCCGCAAAGCCTACAACGTGTACCTGATCCCCAGGGTGCTGCTCATCGACCAGGATTTCAAGATCCAACGCGACGGCAGCCTGATCACCGCCTACGACCTTACCCGGCGCATCGAGAAACTTGCGGCAGGCAGCAACTGACGGACCCGCTTTTTTGTTGACAATTGGTAAACGGACTGCAATTTTATTGGCGGTTGTTCATAGAGTGAGTGGCTGTTTTAGCGTTGCGCAAAGGCTACACTGTGGCAAAGAGTCCACAGGCTTACGGATTCATTAAAATATTCGGTATTTGCGATACATTTTTCAATTCCATGTGATTTCAACAGGTTAGCTTCGAGATTTTTTTTTGCCCGAATTTTTAAAAGTCGGCACTGTTGTTGTAGACAGAAAAACAGCGCAGTTGGCTGTCTGTTACATGATGTCAGGTAATCGGTCTTGCTCTAAGGCCACTTGTTCCGACTCATTTTTTGAATGGAAGGAGGTGAAAGGATGAAAAAGCTGATCACTCTGGTTCTGGTTTCCATGCTGGCTCTTTCCCTGTCGGCCTGCGCCACCACGAAAGGTGGTGACAAAGCTCGCGTGAAGTGCCCCGCCTGCGGGTACGAGTTCGAAGTTCCCGCTACTCCGGGCAACTAATCACGCAAGTTGACGCCCTCGGCGGCAGGGACCAAGCCGCAGCAGAGAAACACATCTTTATTTTTCATTCAGGAGGCAAAAGTGAGTAAATTTACCAAGATTCTGGTTGCGTTGCTGGCTACCGCCGCAATGGCGACCCCGGCGCTCGCCATCGACGCCGACTTCAAGGGCTTCTTCCAGGCCCGCGGCATTGCCTACGACAATCTGGATGCTACTGACGTGACGGACGACAACGCCCGCGGCGTCGACCAGCGTTTCCGCCTCTGGACCAACGCCGCCCTCACCGAAAACGTGAAAGCCGTTTTCGCCATCGAGGTCGACAACGTCTGGGGTAGAAGCCCCTTCGGTAAGCGCTCCGGCGGCGACGTCGGTGCGGTCGGGGCCGACGCTACCGGCGCCATCGAGATCAAGCATGTCTACCTCGACTTCAATGTTCCCGAACTCGACACCAAGTTCATCGCCGGTACCCAGGGCTGGGATCAGGGCCGTGGCTACATCATCGGCGACGACGGCGCCGGCCTCAAGGTCATCAAGGCCCTCCCCGGCGTCAACGGCAACCTGGCCCTGTACTGGCTGAAGACCGAAGAAGGCGACAAGTTCGACGACAGCGCCGACGGCGACTACTACAGCGTTCAGATGGACTTCGCTGCTGGCGGCTGGTCGGTCGTTCCCTTCATCGGCTACTGGGACCGCCAGGACTCCGACCGCGTCGGCTACGTCGGCTTCAGTGTCGACGGCAAAGCAGGCCCCGTGGGTCTGGGCGTTACCCTGATCGCCAACGACTGGAAAGACGGCAACACTGATGGGAATGGTTACGTCGGCTTCGCCAACGCCAGCCTGGCGGCCGGGATGGCCACCTTCGGTGCCGAAATCGGCTACATGGGCGACAGCGACTCCGCCGACGGCCAGTTCGTCGACGTCAGCAACTACAACAACTTCGCCGAAGTCCTGACCGGCGGCAAGTTCGACGGCCGCGGCACCATCGGCGCCCAGGCTGTCAGCGACACCGCCATGAACTGGCTCTACGGCAAACTCACCGCCGGCCTCAAGTTCAACGACAAGCACAGCATGGATTTCGCCTACATCTATGCCGAGTCCGCCGAGGACGGTGCTTTCCGGGTGCCTGACACCATCACCTTCGGCCACGAGGTCGACGCCTACTACAACTGGAACTTCATGAAGGGCCTGTCCCTGACCCTGGGCGGCGGCTACCTCTTCGTTGACGAGGAGTTCGCTCAGGCCAAAGCCTTCGACGCCACCCTGCTGGCCGACGGCAGCAACCTCGCCGCTGCTATCGCTGCTGCGGATGCTGCTTCGGAAGACGACGCTTGGAAGGTCGGTACCGCTCTGACCTACAAGTTCTAAGATTGCCGAACCAAGCTGATTATGCTAATTTCATGGCCGGGCCCTGTGCCCGGCCTCTTTTTTTTCCTTAACGGGGTTGTTCCCGCAACCCAACCCTTATCCGCTCCTTTTGCCAGGAGGTTTGGCCTGTGAAGTTTTTCGGTTTTTGCAGACGGTTGGTCCTTGCCCTGAGCATGGTTTTCCTCCCCCTGGCCGCCCATGCCGGGGTTGCCGAGGACGTGGCACGGGACTTTAAGCCCGTAGCCGGCGTGATAGTCATGCCGGTACAGCAGGAGGGATACCTCATCGACCTGGACGCCTCCAAGGGCCTGCGCACCGGCGACCTGATCGCGGTGGTTCGCCCCGGGGACAAGGTAGTGCACCCCATCACCGGCGAGATGCTCGGCACCCTCGACGAGGTCAAGGGGATCCTCCAGGTCACCCGCATCAAGTCGGGATACTCCTATGCCAGGGCAATCACCGAGGCCACCAGCATCGAACGCGGCGACGCCGTCCGGCGCTTCGAAAACATCTCCGCCACCTTCTGGGACTACACCGGGAAAGGAGAGGCCTTCTTTGCCGATCTGAAGGCCGCCCTGCCGACCCTCGACTGGCAGGACTACAGCTCCGCCCAGCTTAACCGCCCGCAGACCCCGAGCGCCCCAGCGCAGGGAGGCCCACTGCTGATTTTCGTCCTGCAATACAACGAGCTTAGCGTTCGCGGGCCCGGATTCCAGGTGCTGCAGGCCTATCCGGCACCGAGTTCGCTCGTGGCAACAGCGGCTCCCCAGACTGCCCCGCAGCCGACGGTTCAGGCCCCATCCGCCGCGCCTGCGGCCGGCCCCGGCCCGGTTTCCGCACTCCAGCCCGGCGCCATCGTCCGTCCGGCCCCGGCACCCGCCATCTCCGCCGCTCCAGCCGCAGGCGCCATCGTCCGGCAGAAGGCCGAGGCTCCCGAGGGGCTCTGGTACGGTCCCGAATTCACGGACCAGGTCGTCGGCGTGGAAGCTGCCGACCTCGATGGCGACGGCCAACTGGAAATCGCCACCGCCTTCCCCCACCGGATCGAAATCGGGCGAAACAGCGGCGGCCAGTATCAGAGCATTGCCCAGGTGGATCTGGGTTTCGCCCAGAAGGCCATCTCCCTTGACGGAGTCGACCTGGACCAGGACGGCCGCAGCGAACTGTATGTCACCGCCAGCGGAGGGGGAAATCTGGCCTCTCTGGTCGTCGGCCACCAGGGTGGGGCCTACCGGGTGGCGAAGAGCGGCATTTCCATGTACTTCAGGGCCGTCACCCTTCCCGGCGAAGGGCGGGTGTTGCTCGGCCAGCGAATGGGCCCGGGGAAGAACGACTTTTACGGCTCCGTCTTCCGCGTGGTGAACGCCGGCGGGGAACCGGGCGAGGGCGCAGCCGTCGACCTGCCTTCCAAAGCCAACCTGTTCGGGTTCCTCCCCATGCCACCGGCAGGGGGCAAGAAGATCCTGGCTCATCTCACCGAGCGCGACCGGCTGCAGGTTCTCACCACCGTCGGGGACCTTCTCTGGGAGGGTGAAGAGCGCTTCGGCGGAAGCGAGGCCTTCATCGAGCGACCTGATCCCACGCTGCGCTCCGAAACCCTGATCAACACCCGCAACGTGTTCCCCCAGGTGCGCATCGAACCCGGCCCCCAAGGCGAGATCCTGGTTCCGGCCAACGAGGGATCGCGCCTCTTCGGCCAGAGCCGCCAATACAAGAAAAGCCGCCTGGTGGCCATGGCCTGGGACGGCCACACCCTGCGCGAGGCCTGGCACACCCAGCCCCAGGAAGGCTACATGGCCGACTTCCGGCTCGCCGACTACGACAACGACGGCAAACTTGAGGTCCTGACCGGTGTGGTCTTCTCTCGGGAAGGGATTTCCTCCAAGGGCCGTTCGGTCCTGATCGGCTACGAGTTGAATTGACCGCTTCGATCCCCGGTCAAAAGCTTCGAAAAACAGCCCGGCTTATGTCGGGCTGTTTTTTGCCTGCCCTTCGGAATTTTTTTCGGTTTCTGCAATCCAAACCGATTTACATTAAGTCACTTCTCACGTAGAATCCGACTTGTCTTTCCCCGGTTTGTTATGTGGTTTTGTACTGTACCTGCCGATTAGCTTTTGGAAGCTTGAGGAGGGACGCCCTGAACCCTGAACCCAGGAGGCGCGCGACATGATCGGACGTTTTGCTTTGCAGAAAGCCATGTTTCTCTTGGCTCTTTTGGCCGCTGGCTGCAGCGCGGCCGTTCAACCCCAGCCACCGGCAGATCCTGCCGGGCAGGCCACGGCCCAGGCCCCGGGAAAAATCGAAAAGGCCGTGGAGCAGGACCCCGCCTTGCGCATCACCACGGCAGAGGTAATGCATTTGGTCGCCCTCGGGCCGGAATTGGGCCACTTCTTTCTGGTCGATGCCCGTCCGGAGGTCAAGTACCAGGAAGGCCACGTCCCCCACGCCGTCAGCATCCCCAAACCGCTGTTGTCGCAGAACCTCGACAAACTGCCCAAAGACGAGACCATCATCTTCTACTGCGGTGGCCTGCACTGCGCGCTCAGCCCCGAATCGGCGGAAATCGCCAGGCAGAACGGTTTCAGCAACCTCAAGGTCTGGTACGAGGGGATGCCGGGCTGGACCGAAGCCGGCAACTACGCCGTCACCGAACTGCCTTACGTGGAGAAACTGGTCACCCAGGGGAGCGACAAGCCCTTCCTGCTGGTCGATTCGCGCCCCGCGGTCAAATACAACAAGGCCTTCATCCCCGGCGCCGTCTCCATCCCCAAAGCCGAATTCGATTTGAAGAAAGGCCTGCTCCCCACGGATAAAGACCTTCCGGTCATTTTCTACTGCGGCGGCTACAAGTGCGAATTGAGCCACGAATCGGCGAAACTTGCCCTGGAGCTTGGCTATAAGAATGTTTCGGTCTTCGCCGCCGGCGAACCGGCCTGGCAGGAAGCCGGTTTGCCCCTGTGGGGGGATGAGCCGAGCGGTGCGGTCACCAAGGCGGCGCCCAAGGAAGAAGGGGCACTGCCCGAGGCTATCGCCGCCGCCGAATTCAAGCAGTTGCTGCAGAAGGGCAAGATCCAGGTCATCGACGTGCGCGCCCCCAAGGAGTTCGGTGAAGGACACATCCCCGGGTCGATCAATATCTACGACGAGGATTTCATCTTCAAAACCAGGGAGGCCGTGGCCCAACTGGCCACCGACAAACGGGTGGTCTTGGTCTGCTCCACCGGAGCCCGCAGCGCCAGCGCCTACTACGCCATCCTCGGCGAATCGGACTACCCCAACAAAAAGCGCCTGCAGTACCTCGACTGCGTGGTCGACTACTTGCCCGACGGCTCCTTCGTCGCTGACTAGCCTGCTCAGGTCACAGACTCAAAAGCCCCCTCGCCATCGAGGGGGCTTTTTTCACTCCTCGTCCAGAAACCCCACCCACTCCACGTTGAGGGTCGCCACGCCGAACTCCTCGTCCACCTTTCCCTTGAGTACATAGGGCCGGGCCCGCGAGAGCTTGCGGCAGAAGCGGGTGTAGGCGCGGGGGAAGAAGGTGGTGTCGAAGCTGGCGCTGGTGTCCTCGAAGCTGATGAACTCCATCGGCTCGCCGCGGTGGGTCTGCACCACCTTGCCCGTCACCCACCAGCCGACCAGGGTGACGTAGCGCCCGACCCAGTTGCCGAGTTGCGCCGCCTCGATGCGCCGCAAGGCGCCCAGCTGCCGCCGGTAGGGGACCAGCGGGTGGCAGGAGACCAGCATGCCGAGGGTCTCCAGCTCCTGGCGCAGCACGGTGGCGTCGTCGTAGCCGGGCGGGGAGGGGAGCGCCGGGCGCGCCGCCTCGAACAGCGAACCGGTCGCCTGCGCGGCGGGAGCCTCGCGGCTGAGCAGCTCCCAAAGCAGCCGCGGGCGTTTCTGCTTCCCCTCCAGGGCGTCGAAGCAGCCGGCCTTGATCAGCAGGCGGATGTCGGCCGGATCGAGGCGGGTGCGGCGCAGAAACTCCTGGAAATCCCGGTAAGGGCCGCCTCGCTGTCGTTCGCGCAGCAGCTCGTCGAGCCCCTTGCGGGTGAGCCCCTGCAGCTGCATCAGCCCGACCCGCACCTCCCGCTCGCGGCCGCTGTAGGCGCGCTCGCTGGCGTTGATGTCGGGCGCCAGCACCTGCAGACCCATGCGCCGCGCCTCGGAGAGGTAGGCCAGCGGCGAGTAGAAGCCCCCCTGGTTGGAGATGACCGCGGCGATGAATTCGGCGGGGTAGTGGCTGCGCAGCCAGGCCGACTTGCAGCTGACCAGGGCGTAGGAGGCCGAGTGGGGCTTGCAGAAGGAGTAACCGCCGAAGGAGAGGATCTGCGCCCAGGCCTTGGCGACGATCTCTTCGCCGATGCCGTTCTCGGCGGCGCCGGCGAAGAACATCCGCCGGTAGTCCTCGAGCTTCTTCCCCTTGTGTTTCTTGCTGATGATCTTGCGCAGCTGGTCGCCGTCGAAGGCGGAAAATCCCGCCAGCGCCATGGCCATCTGGGTGATCTGCTCCTGGTAGACGGCGATGCCGTAGGTCTCGGCGAGCACCGCGTCGAGCCGCGGGTGCAGGGCCTGCCAGGGCTTGCCGCGCATGCGGGCGACGAACTCGCGGATGAAGTTGTTGGCCGCCGGCCGAATGATGGACGAGGCCATCACCAGGTGCTCGAAGACGTCGCAATGCAGGGTGCGCGGGTCGGGCGGATCGCCCCACATCTTCTGCAGCAGCTGCCGGGTGGCCGGCGACTCGATGTAGAAGCAACCCATGGTCCGCCCCGAGCGCAAAAGCGCCTTGGTCGCCTCGTCGGCGAGGGGATCCCAGCTGGCGTAGTCGATCTCCCGCCCCGTGTTGGCCTGAATGGCGGCGAGAGCGTCGCGGATCACCGCCAGCGAGCGGTTGCCGAGGATGTCGATCTTCACCAGTCCGGCGCTTTCTGCCTGGTCCTTCTCCCACTGGATGACCGGCAGCCCTTTGGCGGCGACCTCGACGGGGACGTAGCGGCGGATCTCGTCGGGGACCACCACCAGCCCGCCGCAGTGCAGCGAGAGATGGCGGAGGTGCCCGGAGAGGCGCCGGGCGACGGCGAGGATGCTGCGCCAGTCCTCGCTGAGCGCCTCCCCCTCGAAAAGCGGATGCTCCTCCACCGCCCGGGCGCTCTGCTCGGCTTTCCAGTAGCCGGAGATGCGCGAGGTCATCGTCTTGATCTCCCCTTCGGGCATGCCGTAGACCTTGGCCACCTCGCGCAGCGCCGCGCGCCCCTTGAAGCCGATCTGGTTGGCGACCATGGCGGCGCGGCGACTGCCGTAGCGGGCGAAGGCGAAGTCGAGCACGGCGTCGCGCTCGTCCCAGGGGAAGTCGATGTCGATGTCCGGCGGGTCGATGCGCCCGGGGTTGAGGAAACGCTCGAAGAAGAGGTTGTGGCGGATCGGGTCGACGTGGGTGATCCCCAGGCAGTAGGCGACCAGCGAGGCCGCCGCGCTGCCCCGGCCGCAGGTGCGCGGCGACTGGGCGGCGAGCTCCTCCACCACCAGAAAGTAGTGGGCGAAGCCCTTGGTGCGGATGATGCCGAGCTCCTTGCCCAGCCGCGCCTCGACCCGCCCGTCGATGCCCCCGTAGCGCCGCAGCGCCCCGGCGCGGGCGCGCCGCTCCAACGCGGCGAAGGCCTCGGCCTCGCCGAGGCCGCGGAAAGCGGGGAAGATGGTGGCGGAAAAGTCCCAGTCGCTCTGGCAGAGCTCGGCGATGTGCGCGGTGTTCTCCAGCGCCTCGGGGCAGTGGGGAAAGTGGTCGGCCAGTTCGGACTCGGCAAGCAGCAGGTCCCAGGGGCGGGCGACCGCCTCGGCCTCCAGCCGGCAAAGCTTGGTGTTGAGCTGGATGGCCCGCAGTACCCGGTGCAGTTCCAGATCGTCCGGCTCGAGCAGGGTCGCCCGGCTGGTCGCCACCGGCGGCAGCCGCAGCTGCCGCGCGCAGGCCAGGGCGCGGTGCAGATTATGCCCCGGCGACAGCTCGGCGTAGAGCCCCTCGCGCTCGTCGCGGCACAGCGCGCCGAGCAGCTCCGCATCGTCGCTGAGCACCACCAGCCCGCCGCGGAAGCGGCGCAGGCCGGCAGGCAGCTCGAAGCCCTCGCGACAGTGCAACTCGGAGAGCAACCGGCAGAGATTGGCGTACCCCTCGGCATCCCGCGCCAGCAGCACCGCCCGGTGCCGCGCCGTCACCGCCTCGGCGCCGATCAGCGGCCGGATGCCGTGCTCCGCCGCCGCCTCCAGAAACAGCGGAATGCCGTAAAGCCCGTTGCGGTCGGTCAACGCCAGGTGCGTCATCCCCAACCCCCGCGCCCGCGCACACAGCTCCGCCGGCGTACGCACTCCCCAGCCGGGGGAGAAAGTGGAATGGGTGTGGAGATGGGTGAAGGGCATGGTGGTCAGTGGTCAGTGGTCAGTGGTCAGTGGTCAGTGGTCAGTGGTCAGTGGTCAGTGGTCAGTGGTCAGTGGTCAGTGGTCAGTGGTCAGTGGTCAGTGGTCAGTGGTCAGTGGTCAGTGGTCAGTGGTCAGTGGTCAGTGGTCAGTGGTCAGTGGTCAGTGGTCAGTGGTCAGTGGTCAGTGGTCAGTGGTCAGTGGTCAGTGGTCAGTGGTCAGTGGTCAGTAAAAGTATCCCCCTTTGCCCCCGCCGGAGCGAAGTGGACGTTTTGCGAAAAAGACGGGCAAATTTTTTGTAGGGGCAAACCTATGTGTTTGCCCTTTTGCCCGTCCGCGAAACGTCTGCGCAGCGGAGGGAACCCGCCGCAGGCGGGCGGGGGCAACGGGGGCGCCCTTTTGATCCAAACTTTTGGGCGAACAAAAGTTTGGGCGGCGAGCGGGGCCGCGACCCCGCGGTCCTGAGGTTTTCAGAGACCGTGCCCCTGCGGTCTCCTAAGGTTTTGCCTTTCAGCCATTTCCGGCAGCCCAGGAAGGCTCCGCCCCCTCCGCACCACCCCCATCCCATGCCGCTCCCGAAGCGCATCAAGCGCCCGCTGCAAGGCCTCATCTTGCGCCGAAGCCGCTGCCCCGCCGCAACCGAACAGCTCCAACTGCGCACTCGCCTCAGAGAGCTGCCGGCAGACCAGCTTCATCCCCTTGACCCGCACCCGCCGCTGGCAAGCCTGAAAGAACAGCCCCTCGGCCGCCGCCAGCAAGGCGAGATCCTGGTTTTCCGGCGCAGCCAACGCAGCAGTTCGCCGCTCATTGACCCCATCGGCATAGTGCAGGGAGAAGACCAATTGCCGCGCCCCCCGACCGAGTTGCCGCAGGCGCAGCCCGCACCCCTCCACCAGCCGGCAGAGCTCGGCAAGCAGCACCGCGTCGTCGTTCTCCTCCTCGGCGAGAAATGTCTCCTCCGCCACCTCGGGGCGGCGGCGCGGCGGCTGCACCGGCGAAGGGTCGACCCCCTGCGCCCGCTGCCGCGCCAGCGGCGCGAAGGCGCCGAAGACCAGCCGCAGCTGGGGCAGGGAGAGGGCAGCCAGCTCCTCCACCCGGCGCAGATTTAGCTCGAGCAGCAGCAGTTCTTCGCGGGTGGCGCCGATGCCCGGCAGCACCGAAACCGCCAGCGGCCCGATGAAGCTGCGCTCGCTGCCGCGCAGCACGTCGCAGACCCCGGGGCGGCGCAGGTAATGGGAGGCGATGCGCGAGACCAGCTTGTTGCCGGCCACCCCCACCGCGCCGTGCAGCCGCAGCCGGGCGGCCACTTCCTTTTCGAGCCGCGCCGCCACGTCGCGCCCGGGACCAAACAGCCGCCCGCAGCCGGTCAAATCGAGGTAGAGCTGGCCGCCCTGCTCCGGCTCCCAGAGCGGCGTGTAGCCGCGGGTCAGCTCCACCAGGGCCTGCATCGCCCGGCCCACTCGCGCCGGGTCGGGGGTGAGCAGCCGCAACCCCGGGCAGCAGCGCTGCGCGCGGTAGACCGGCATCCCCTCGCGCACTCCTTCGGCCCGGGCCTCGGCGGAGACCGATTGCAGCAGGGCCCGGCCCGAGTTGCCCGGCACCACCGCCAGCGGGCGCTCGCGCAGTGTGGCGTCGATGACGCGGGCGACGGCTATGGGGAAGTCGGGGATGGTGAAGTGAAGTATGTCGCGGTTCATAAGGCAAGTAATGAGTAATCAGTGATCAGTAATTAGTAAAAGCCAGTTCCGATGTTACTCATCACTTATCACTCATTACTCGTCACTGGTTTACAAGCAATGGCGAATGACCCCCACCACAACTCCCTCGATGCGAAACGACTCTTCATCTTCGACGACAATCGGCTGCATCGTTGGATTGGCAGGGTGGAGTTCGATTCGTTCACCCTTGCGGTAAAGCCGCTTGACGGTCGCCTCGCCGGCGATGAGAGCGACCACGGTCTGGCCGTTGTCGGCGGCGGCGGTTTTGCGCACCACCACGTAGTCGCCGTCGAGGATGCCGTCGCCGATCATCGAGTCGCCCTTGACCCGCAGCACGAAATTCTCGCCGCGGCCGACCATGGAGGCGGGGACTTCCAGGGTGTCGGGCGTTTCGATGGCTTCGATGGGCCGGCCCGCCGCCACCGTGCCGACCAGCGGCAGCTCAAGCCCCCGGCTCACCGGGCGCATCACCCGCATGCCGCGCCGGGCGTTCCAGTCCCGGGCCAGGGCCCCTTCCCGCTCGAGGCGCACCAGGTAGTTCTGCACCGTGCCGAGGGAGCGGAAGCCGAAGGCGGCGGCAATCTCCTGCTGCGACGGCGGATACCCCTCCCGCTCGATGTGCCCCTCGATGAAATCGAGTATCTTCTTCTGTTTCGGCGTCAACGGACTCACGGGCTACTCCTCACTCCTCACTCCTCACTCCTCACTCCTCACTCCTCACTCCTCACTGAACTTATATGCGTAAGTTTTGCGTATGTCAAGCACGCAAAAAAGCCCCGTCGCAAAACGGGGCTGTCGATAAGAGTCAGATATGCCGGGCAACCACCCGCGCGATCTTGACCAGGGCGGACAACTCGGGCTTGCCGAAATCGCCGCCGGCGGCCGCCGCATCGGCCCCCTTGCGGCAGACCTGGACAACGCCGCGGATCCCGCCGTCCGCCGCCAGGGGCGCGCTGATGATCTTCTGGATCGGCAGGGGCCTGCCGCCCTCCTCCGAACCGAGCCGGAAGTGCTCGAAGATCGAGGTATGCGCGGCCGAAGCGAAGCGGTTGTTGAGAAACGCCTTGTTCTCCCGGGCGGTGCGCGCCACCAGGGACTCGGCGGAGGAGAGGGGGACCAGCCCGGAGGTCTTCAGCTTGAGCGGCCACCGAAAACGCAGCACCTGCGTCTCGGCATCGAGCACAAAGACCGCAACCTCGTCGACCGTGACGCGAAACGCCTGGCTGAGCGCCTGGGCGACCGCCTTGAGCCGCTCCTCGCCGGCCGGTTTGGCCGCCAGCTGCGTTTCCAGTTTCTGGCAGAACTCGTCGATGTTCATGGTTCCTCCAGCCGCGGTTTTCCCATTGATTCAACACAAGGACACTTACGGGCCAAGAAAGAAGATGCAAGCGGTGGGCCGGAAAACCCGATGCCGGTTGTGCCCCGCGGCCTTTTCCGTTATTTTGGGGGCGTCCCGCATCACCCGAGGAGGCAAAAACCCGTGACCGACTACGATTTCACGCTGGAATTCCAGGTCCGCGACTACGAATGCGACATGCAGGGGGTGGTCAACAACGCGGTCTACCAGAACTATCTCGAACACACCCGCCACGAGTTCATCAAACAGCTGGGGCTCGATTTCGCCGAACTGACCCGGCAGCAGGTCAACCTGGTGGTGGTGCGCGCCGAGCTCGACTACAAGCGCCCCCTGCGCAGCGGCGACCGCTTCCGGGTCGCCACCCGCCTGGAGCGGATCTCGAAAATGCGCTTCGCCTTTTTCCAGGACATCTACCGGCACCCGGACGAGGAACTGGTCCTGCAGGCCAAGGTCATCGGCACCGCGCTCAACGAGCGGGGCCGGCCCAAGCTGCCGAAACAGATCGAAGAGGCCTTGAGCCGTTAACCCGGATTATTCATGAATAGCCCGAGCTGATGAACCTGATTCTGCTGTTTGACGAGGATTTTGTTGCGGAGCAGCGGGTGCGGCTGACCGGCCGGCGGCTGCAGCATGTGCGCGCCGTGCACCGCGCCGGGGTCGGCGATCTGCTGCGGGTGGGCAGGGTCGGCGGCCGCATGGGCGAGGGGCGGGTGGTGGAACTGAGCGACGAACAGCTGCTGCTCGAGGTGCGCCTCGACCAGGAGCCGCCGCGGCCGCTGTTGCTTTGCCTGGTGCTGGCGCTGCCACGCCCGAAGATGCTCAAGCGGGTGCTGCAGGCCGTCACCTCCCTGGGGGTGAAGCAGATCTACCTGGTCAACAGCTACCGGGTCGAAAAAAGCTTCTGGGGCAGCCCGCTGCTGCAGCCGGAAAAGCTGCGGGAGCACCTGGTGCTCGGCCTGGAGCAAGCCCGCGACACCCTCATGCCCCAGGTTCATCTGCGGCCGCGCTTCAAGCCCTTTGTCGAGGACGAACTGCCGCAGCTGATCCGCGACACCCTGCCGCTGGTCGCTCACCCGGTTGCCGAACAACCCTGCCCGCCCGGCGTTGCGGGCCCGGTGACCCTGGCCATCGGCCCCGAGGGGGGCTTTATCCCCTACGAGGTCGAACTGCTGCAGGCCGGCGGCTTCACCCCGGTTTCTCTGGGCGAGCGCATCCTGCGCGTCGAAACCGCGGTGCCGGTGCTGGTGTCGCGGTTGAAACCCCCGGGATCCGCAGCTTGAGCCAGCGGCAACAAAGCACCCCCTTCCGGGGATCTTTCATCTCAAGTGCGCCCTCGGCCGTATCCCTGATCAGTGGGACTCCTCTTTGCAGTTCTCCTTGATCCAGGTCTTGTGCTCGCCGGCAACATCCACCTCGAACTCCCCTTCGTGGCAGGCCAGGACCTTGCCGATCTGGTGGGTGACGACGTGCTTCACGAATTTCTCTTTTCCAGTGCCGATCGCCTGGCACATGTTTTGGTATTCCTGGGTTCTCATCATCAGCCCCCTTTCCTTTCGGGCGCGGGAAGGGTATCTTCCGTCCACGTCCTGAAATAATTTTAGCACGCCCAACTGCGGATTCACCTCGCCGCAACGCCACCTGCCCCTCGCTCGGCGCCATGCTCCCGAACCCGGCTGCGGCGGCAAACTCACGTCAGTCGTGATAATCGAAATCGGGCCTTGGGAACTCCCGGCATTCGCCTCTGCTCCAGGTTTCCCGCTTGCCGAAAATATCCACCTCCACCTGGTTGCCATGGCAGGCGATCAACTTCCCGGCGTGGTGGTTTTGCAGGTTCTCCACGAAGTGCTCTTGGCCTTTTTGCAGGGAGAGGCACATTACTTCGAATTCGGCGTCTTTCATGACTCTCTCCTTGAGAAAATGTGTGTTTTGCCGATGTTCTTCCTGCTGCTATTGTACCCGTCAGCCAATCCGGAGAGCAACGCGAGGCGGAGCCGGCCTCCTGGTGGCTTGCTGTTGGGCAAGCCTTGGAGGGGGGGGGATGCTTCAGAAAAGGCTCATCTGGCCATCCCTGCGCCTTTCCGCCTCCCCCAAGAGCAACGGGCTGCGGGGATC
Source organism: Desulfuromonas versatilis (assembly GCF_019704135.1). Classification (NCBI taxonomy): domain Bacteria; kingdom Pseudomonadati; phylum Thermodesulfobacteriota; class Desulfuromonadia; order Desulfuromonadales; family Desulfuromonadaceae; genus Desulfuromonas; species Desulfuromonas versatilis. The sequence goes on along the minus strand of NZ_AP024355.1, from coordinate 129,643 downwards.
GTGCGCCTTGCCGCCCGCCAGGGCCCGGTCGACAGCGGCGTAGCAATACAGACAACCGTGTCGGCAACTGCCGTAGATGCCGATGTCGACACTCTGCAGACACCCGCACTCCGGGCGCTGTCCCGGATCTTTGCGCTGCACTAGCTCCAGACCAAACAACTGGCGGATCAGCTCCCCGTCGATGCACCGCGCCGAGCGGATGCCGAAGGGGCGCAGATCCACCTTTTCCGCGCAGGCGAACAGCTCCATCCCGTTCTTGGCCGCCTCATCCGCCAGCGCCGCACCGACCCGTCCTTTCAGCAGTCCGGCCTGCTTCGGCGACAGCTCCCCCGGATCAAGAAAACGCAAATTCGTTGTGTCCGGGGCCCTTTCGAGGCGGGTTTTGACCTGCCGGTAGTAGTGGGCGAAGCTGAAGACGCACCGCTGCACATACCCCCTCAGCGCCCCGGCCAGGCGGGCGAAGCTTTGAATGCTTCGCTCTTCGGATGCGGCTTCCCAAAGCACGATCGGGTCAAAGCGCCAGATCACCCGCTCGCTCCCCAGGCGGCGGCTGAGGGCGCGAATAGCGGCTACGAGTTCGGCGCTTCGCGGCACTCCCGGCTCCAGAAAATCCGGAAGTCCGGTCAGCGTGACCTGAAAATAGTAGCGCTGGCCCCGCCGGTCGAGCTCTTCCAGGTGCGCCAGCAGCGGCCGGGGATCTCTGGTCCAGAACACCAGGCAGGCGACCTTTTGAGGATGCAGGCTGACCGCGGAGATCTGCGCTGGGTTGAAGGGGTTGGGTACCCAGGCGAAGCCTTCCCGAATCCGGTTCATGAACCAGTCCGCGTAAAATGCGGGGATGTCGGAACGCCGGCTGACGGAGACGATTTGCTTCATCCCGCTATTAAACACCCCGGGCAAAAAATTCGCACGACCAATTTTTAGGATATTATCAATACATGCACTGGGCCGTTCAGAACGGTCCATAATTACTGCCTGGACCGAATTCGGGATTCAATATCGTCAGAGAGGAGCAGTCATGGCTGAAAAGAAAATATGCGTCCACAGGTTTCCGGGATTCACTGACGATACCTGTCCGCGGGAATTCGACCTTGAAGGGAAAACCATCGAAGTGATGGAGACTGTTGAAAACTGGGTGGAGGGAGAGGGTTCCGGGAAAAAACACTTTTTCAAGATCAAGGGGGACGACAACCAACTCTATACCATCTGTTTCGATAAAAAGAAAAACGGCTGGTTTTGTCTTTGAGATGGGTTTGGGCTGGTAGGGGGGGGGAACGCCCCTGGTGTTTTTCAAATGCTCCGACCGATCGGTCCGATCTGACGGATCAGTCGGATGGGTTTCTAACCCCTCAGCAGTCATCGAATTCACCGCGTTTAACTCGCAAGCGCCTGCCTCTCCCGGGAACTGAGCCTTCGCGCCTCGTCGCGCTCCCGGTAGGGGTCGAAGACCTTCCCCGGCGGCAACGGGCGGCTCTTGTCCATGTACCAGCAGTAGAAAGCCCAGTCCTTCCAATTGTCCTGCACCAGACCGAATTCGATGGCCTGACCGTCGCTGGGACGAAAGGCGGCAAGGACATAAAAATTGACGATCGAGCCAAGGTTGCGGATGCGCTTGACCTTGAGTTCGTGGAAGGGCACGACTTCGTGCTCGCCCCAGAAGCGTGGCGGCAGGGTTACCGTACCGTTTTCCCGGTCGAAGATCATCAGGCGCTCTTTGGGGCGCTTGAAGAGATAGACGAAGGCGAGGATGCAGGGTGGGAGGGCGAGTAGAGACATCCCAAGAATAAACAGGCTGCATATAACAATGACCCAAATTTCATAATTATTGGGAAGGTCACTTCCAAATCCATAAAAATCCGAAAACAGAACCCAAACCCCTGGAATGATTCCAACAGCAAGAATGAAGACGGCGATTCCTGCCCACAACAGCACTCCCCAAAGAGGTTCAGTTACATCGTGGACGAAACGGTTATTGTCGAGTTGAATTACTTCTGAACTCTTGGCGAACCCCAGCGTGATAACATGAGGCTTCTCACTGAAATAACTGGGAGACAGCCATTCCTTGGTGCTACGGACTCGGTCAAGTACCCTCATGTAGCGATGTATGAATTCAAGGAAGCTCATGCCTTGTCCTCCCAGAAGTCCTTTCGTTCCAGTTCAGCGATAGTGCCGATTTTTCGTATTTTCGTGGTGATATCCTGCCCGTCTAGTTGCATGGCCGCTCGTCGCACGCCCAAATAACGGAATTCTCCGTGTTCGGCAGGGGCGGGGTAAAAACGCCCTGTATACCTGCTGGAGCAAATTCGACTGAGAAAAAGAAATTCCCCGGTCGTTTCCTGTTGCCGAACCAACTCTTCATCAAGTTGGTAATCCAGCAGAACGGTTTCAATTTTGCCTCCGTCGTCAGCCATCGTTTGCCCGACATGAGCTGGTTGGGTTAGAAGAATCATGGGGCCACCGAAACCTTTTGGATAGTAGCGGCACTGGAAATCCATGTCGCTGAGATAGGGGATGAACGGTGGCAGGGTGATTTTAACTTGCACGCCTGTGCCGCGGGAGAATTCAGTAAACGTATTGGCCGAGAAGGCCAGTGTTTTTTCTTTCCAATCGATGCCTCCATCGCCGTTCAGATCTTTCGCCGGCAGCCTGACCCTCTCGCGTCGTGCCCACAACTCGGCCTGGAATGCGTAAAGATAGTCGTCGATCAGCGCCTTCCGGATAGTCGTCCAATCGACCCACTCTTTGGCAAAATGGTCGGTGACAACCAGAGTTTCGGCGCCTGTTCGAATCTGTGCCCAGAGGTCCTTTCCTTGAGGTGCAACCCGGCTCAAAGGGCCGTTTTTTGCAAACCGCTCCAGGGGATCGTCCTCCAGGAGACCACCGGCAACCACAGAACCTATGCCTGCAGTGGCGAACAGGAGAGCCCACCCCAGACCAGTTAAAGTCAGAGCACCAACCGCAGCAACTGCACCTATCAAGTAGGCAAGACCGGCGTCATTGTCTTTTTCGGAAAAATTCGTAATGCTGTCCCAGGAATTCAAAACCCCCGCCGCCGCATTCCCAACGAACTTGCCGGTCCTCGCCAGCCGCAACAACCGCCCGCTCTCCTCCTTCCCCACAACCCGCAGCCACAAATTGCTCAGCTCGGCCAATTGCTCTGCCGCGCTGCCGGCAGCGCCCGCGAGGTTGATCCCCTTGATGCCGAAGCTGCCGAGGCTTTTCGATTCATCGAGCACCTGCCGCCAGGCACTTTGCAGGTTGACCAGCTCCAGGGCCAGGAACAGTGGCTTGACGGCCCCGGCCCGGGCCAGGGAACTCTGAAACCGGGCCGCCACCTTGGCCAGGGGCGCTTTAACTTCGCGAGCGATGATCTGTCGGACGACGACATCCACCCTCCGGTATTCGACAGGCAGTATCCGCAGGCTCCGCCCAGAGACCACCGCGCGGTAGCCTCCGGTGCCGGGATAAACGAGGGTCTTGGCGTGCTTGGCGGCAAGGGTCCCCGCCGTGACGGCCTCTTGCAAACGGAAGCTTGTGCCGCCTTCGACCGGACGGTACCCCTCGGGGATTTCCAGGTCGGGGAAGCTCTGCTCGGCAACCACGAATTCGGGAAAACCCGGCACTTTGATGGTGTTGATGCGCTGTGCCAACCATTCCAGGGTGGCGATTTCCGAGGTGGTGCGGGTGGCGAAGGTTTCGACCAGAGCGGCACCGATGGTTCCGGCCTTGATGGCAATCGGTACGTTCTGGTCTTCGATGACGGCCTTGAGCCGCAGTCCCAGAGGCGCTGCCGGATCCTGCAGGTGCTGCACGCTTGCCGCTGCAGCGGCGCCCCGGTTTTTCTGCTGGCTGCACAACACCTCGGCATCTTGGTCGAGAAGTCGGGCCGCGGTAATTTCCCCATTTTGCAGAGCGTCGATATAAGCCGTGCCGGCATCCGCATGGGTTGGCTGCCGAGCATCAGGCCGGTCGAGCCGGGCGTCCAGAGCCGTGGCGGGACGGTCGAGAAAACGGCCATGGTAGAGGGCCACCCCTTTGCCCGAGATTACCCGGGCGGGAAGGTTCTCCAGATAGTCCTCGAGCGCCTGCTGGTAAGGATCGCGCGACAGGAACTCTGCAAGGGTTTGCTTGCTTCGTGCTATGAGGCCACGCTGCTTCTCGCGTTCCTTTGCACCAAGCAATACATCCAGGTGCTCCTGATTGAGATGGGCGCCGTACCTTTTGCGGTTATCCGGCGAGGCGAAACCGATCTGCTGCATCAGGAGCGCCACTTCGAACTGGGCCGCAACCTGCCGCCGGGCCTCGTTCTCCTCCGGCGTGAGTTCAGCGGCCCTGTTCCCCTGCTGGGCGCGTTTTTCCAATTCGGCTGGGCGTACTCCCGAGCGCAGCGACTCGAGCAGGATTTCCATATCCGCCCAATCCGCCTCATGGGCCTCGGCCAGGGCGGTCGCCACCCCCAACGGATCATGCAGATAAACCACCGGAATATTGCTCTGCCGCTGCAGCGCCAGATGGTAGAGCTGCGGCGCGTGGACGACGTTCTCGACTCGTGCCTTGTTCCCCTCGGGCAGCTTCGGCTCGAACCTGGTGTCGTAGCCGGAAAGGTCGATCTCCTGCATCCGCTGCCGGCGAATCTCTGCATCTTCCTGCAGCTTTTCGATGCGCGCCCGGCTCCACTGGACCTCGGAGAAGGCCATCTCGATGGTCTGAATTTCGCCGAACACCTTGTAGGGCACCAGGACCCGGCTGTCGAAATAACCTGTAGCTTCGCGCTCATCCTTGCTTTTGTAGTACTGCAGATTGACGTCGCGCATGTGGCCACCGTCGGCGACTTCGAGCTCGCGCCACAGCGTGCCGTTGCGGAACACATAGAGCCAGCCTGGTCGAAGGGTGACCGACTGCTGGGAGTCGCCATCAGGGGTGGTGTAACGCAGGGGGATGACCGGGACCAGCACGTTGGCCCCTTTCGGATGCTTTCTTTTGGCGGAAGAGCTGACCGTGCCCAGGGGAATGTTGTTCCAAGTATGGCGGGAGTCCTGCAGCTTGAGCCAGAATTTTTTCTCGCCAGGCGCTACCGAAAATACAACCTCTCTATGCCCGGCTTGCTGGTTTTCGGTGCTGTCGACGGGCTTGTTAATGCGGTTTGGGGCAAGCTGCTGCGGGTTGCCGGTCATGCCTCGCCCTCCCCATCGGACTCTCCACCCTCGAACAGCCCTTTGACGAAATGCATCTCGTCGCCGGCGACTTCCCACTCTACGGCGTCGGGCAGATCTTCGCCGGCGGTCTCATCAGCCCCCTCCAGCGCACCCGCCGGCAGTTTGCCCGCTCCAGCCTGCATCAGGGGGACAGGGGCGGTGTTCTTGTTGTTGGAGACCATCAGGTCACCCTGCCGGGCCGCGGGAACCCCTTCGATGAAGACGTTGGAGGAGGCCGTGATGAACTCGGCCTTGCCCTGGATGGTGCCCGAGCTGATCCCCTTGCGGTCGCCGGGCTCATCGCCGGTGCTTTTGGAGAAAATCGAGGACTTGGTGCAAACGGGCTGGCCGTTGACCAGGACGCTGCCGGCGGTCTTGGCCGCGTCGCCCGATCTGGCGATGTTGGTGTAGGGGATGGGGACGACCGGCTTGCCGACCTTGGTCCAGCAGACGTCGACGGTGGTCAGGGTGCCGCCGCTGCCGGCGTGGACGGCGGTGCGGCCGTTGATCAGGACATTGCTCATTTCATTTCCTCAAAGCGTGGAAATCCCCAAAAGCGATTCACCACGAAGTACACGAAGGGCACGAAGAAAGATCAAAGGACAAATCTCTTGATTCCTTTTTTTAGAACGACTTCGTTGAAATTAATCAGCAGACCAACATCAACCTGGGCAAGTTTCATATAGGTGAGAAGTTGTGCTTCGTGGATTCCTGAAATCTTTTCAACACTCTTCAATTCAACAATCAGCTTATCATCCACCAGAACATCCACCCTGTACCCGCAATCGAGCTTCACCCCTTTGTATTCTACGGGGAGTGAGTGCTGGAGTCTGAAAGGCACCTTGGTCAGAATCAGTTCCCGGGCAAGGCATTGCTCGTAAGTCGACTCAAGCAGTCCCGGTCCTAAGGCTCTATGGACCTCCAGAGCGCAGCCGATGACCTTATTGGAAAGATGATCGAATTCCATTTCGTGCCCTTTATTAAATCCAAAATCTTTCACCACGAAGAGCACGAAGGACACGAAGAAAATCTTAGAAATTGGGTTTTCCTTCGTGCTCTTCGTGTCCTTCGTGGTTTAACGTTTTTCCTTCCAAGTTTGAAGCAAAACCGCCCCGCGAAAAGGCCCATCCCCAGCCTCGCAGACCAGGATGCTGCCCAGCTTCGGGTGCTTGAATTCGAAGCGGGCGCAGGCCAGGGCGATGTTGATCGGCAGGGCCGCGGCCCCCAGGCTGCCCAGGGCGAGATGGGGCTGCAGTTCTTCCGGCGGCGCTGGCGGTTCGGCTTGCCGCAGCGCTGGTCCGTCTTGCGAGGCGGCCTTGCCGTTAGGCGGCCAGAGTTTCTGCGTTGCCTGGTGCCACTCAAGCGCCCCGGCGGTGTCGCCGCCGAAAGGGACAACCACGCCTCCCAGGGCATGCCTGCCCAGGCCGGCCTGATCCAGAACCTGCTCGGCGGCGGTCGCCAACCCGGTCATGCGGCGGCTGCCGGCATCTCCGGCATGGGGCTCGGGGGCCTGGGCGACGCCTTTGATGCTGGCCCGAACCGGCGGAGCGGGATCTTTCCGGGTATTGCCGGGGGCCTGCAACACCAGGTAGGCAGCCCCTTCGCCGGGGACCAGCCCTTCCGCGCCGCCCACCGTCATGATCCGCCCGGCCAGGGCCAACTCGGTGCAGGTCACAGCATCGACCAGCGAGTCGACGCCGCCGAAAAGCACCGTCTGCCAGGTGCCCTCGGCCAGCCCTCGGCAGGCCTCGGCCAACGACGCCGCGCCCCCCTGGTTGGCCTCGACAAAGCGGAACTGGGCGGTTTCAAGCCCCAGCGCCTTTGCCGCAATCTCCAATTGCTCCGGGTTCAAGGCCGAGCCGCGGGCAGCCGTCTTCTCCGGCACCAGGGTCACCACCAGCGTCTGCTCCCGGTCAATTGCAGCCGGCAGGGCGGCGAGGACCTGGGAAAGGGCGGTTTCGGCCAGCAGTTGCATCCGCTCGCCGGGGTGGCCGAGCCCCTCCAGGGCAGCGATCGGAGCGGTCAGAACCGCCTGTTCGCCCGCCTGCCCCACTGCCGGTACGCTGATCAACGGATCGGGGCGGGCGCCGGAGAGCGGGCTGCCCACCGCGCCGAGCAGAGCGAAGGGCTGATCCCCGGCAAGGCAGATCAAGCCGATCCCGGTCACCCAGATTTCCGGAAAAGGACCGGCGGCCGTCGAAGTCCCGGGTTGGGGCGCCGCAACGCTGGACTTTTTCGGCCAGATCATGCCGCATCCTCCTGCCGTTCGGGATCGCGCAGGATCACCCAGCCGCTGCGCTTGTCGCCTAGCTCCCAGGGGATGCCGGAGCGCCAGAGCAGGCAGAGCTGCCGGGCATCGGTATCGACCAGCAGGGTGTCGCAGGCCGCCCGCAGGGCCTCGGTTCGCCCATCCACCGCCAGCCGCAGATCGGGGAGGATCCGCGGCACCTGAACCAGGATCCCCTCGGGCGGGGCGCCCTCCACCAATCCCTTGAGGTGCAGGGCCTCGCCGCCGGAAAACGGCCCGTCGAAGCGCTGATCCGGCGGGGCCGCGTTGTACAGTTCGGGCGCCACCTCGAGAGGGAAAGGGCAGCCGCCCCAGGCGACGGCTTCGAGGTCGAGCTTGTCGAAGAGCGACAGCCGCGGCTTCCAGAACGGGGCGATGGGCCCGAAGCCCGCCGGCGTCTGCCGACTGGTCGGCGCGCTGATGAACCTGGGCCCGATCTCGATCTGCGGCAGCGCCATCCCCTTGACCCGCCACCCCTTCTGGCTGTAACCCTGGCCCGCCGGATTGAGTTCGTAGAGCTGCTCTTCGTGGTTCGGGTCGATGCCGCCATAGGCGCTCTCGTAGCGCAGGGGGAGCGGCTGCAGCGGCCCGGGATGGCTGGCCGAGATGCCGAGAAGGCCCTTTTCCCAGCGCCGCGGACCGAACACCCGCAGTTTTTTTTCCCAGAATCTGTCGTCAGCCCGGCGCAGACCGACCGCGACCTCCATGACCGTCGCCCCGGCCCTGGCCGGACGGGCGGTGCCGCTGACCAGCAGCTCGCCACCGGCCTTGAAGGGGACGGTTTCGCAGGCGGCGGCCAGGCTCGAGCGCCCCGGCTCGCTCCAGTAACGATCCGCCTCTTCGATGGCGGGCGGCGCCTCGCAGGGGGCGAGGCGCCCGTTCTCCTCAAACCGGAAGGCCGCCTTGACCACCACGGTCATCTGCCGCCGGCCGTCCCGGCTCCAGCCGGGATAAAGGCCAGCCGCCCACCCGGATCGGTTGTCCAGCTCAAGCATGGCTGCGTCCCTCCCGGGTGGCGGCAGGGGCGCTTTGCCCCGTGGACATTTTCAATTTCCCCAGTCGCTCGCGGCGCTCGGCCATCCAGTTTTCCGGTTGAATCCCCAGCGGGCGCCCCAGCTCCAGGGCAAGCAGGTCGAACCGGTCCCGATGGTGCCGGCCGACCCGCTCCAGGGCCAACTCGACCAGGGATTCCTGGCGCAGGGGCCTTCCCCGGCAGATCCGCCCGGACGGCGCCCATGTGCTCTGGTTTTCCTCCAGCCACCTTCCGGCTGCCTCGGTCGCCGAAACGCTGTGGGTCGAGCCTCCGCCGCCTTTCCCCTCGATCAACCTGAGCCTGGGCTGAAGCGGCAGGGGATGTCCCGTCAGCTGCTCCCAGGCCTGGGCCGCCGGCTCCATGAAACGCGGCTGCTGCAGCAGGACGCTCAGCTCGCGGGCCGCTTCCCGGCTGCCGTGCAGAGCAAGGAGTCGGCAGCCGCCCTCCGGGCTCTGCTGCAGGTGGCTGCGCAGCACGGGCAAAAGCTCGGAATCGCCGCTGAGGGCGGCGAGTCGCAACAGCGTATCTCGCTCGGCAGGTTCGGTCGCCAGCTCGATACCCCGACGCAAGGCCGACAGTGCTTCCGGGTCGCGGCGAACCATCCCTCCCCACAGGGCCAGGCCCATCACCCCGGCGGGAAACCGGTTGGGCAGGGTGCGGCCGAGCAGGTGACGGTAATAGGCGCGAAACAGCTCGACGCCTATTTTCTGCTGGTCCGCGGCATAGGCCAGCGCCGCCCGCTGCAGCTCGGGGCTGCGCCCCAGCAGCTCGGCATTGTTGAATAGGGCAGGGGGCACCTGCGCGCCCTGGGCACGCCAGAGCTCGAAGAGGATCGGGCGCAGCGCGGCGTACCGCTGATATAGCCCAAGCAGGGTTTCGTCCTGGCCCGAGAGGGGAAACAGGGCCAGCGCCGCAAACGCCCCCTCGCCGGCAGGTCCGCCAGCGAGCAGCCACTCGCCGGCCTGGCGGCGGGCGGCCTCGCGCACTTCGGAATCGGGGGAACTGAGGCACGCGGCCAGAGAGACGAAGGCCTCAGGCGCCCGGCGCGGTTCGGTCTCATGGTTGGGCAGACGCGCCAGCACGTGCAGGTGCAGACGCAGCCGCTGCTCCAACCGACCGAGGGCCTCGGCGTCGGCCTCTGCGGCGGCCAGCCACTGGCTGCGTTGGCGGAACAGCAGGCCCGCGCCGTCGCGGTGGGTCTGGGCGAAAAATACCTGCATGGAATAATCAGTTCAGCTCGATGACGGCGCCCTGCAGGCGCATCCTGCCGGCGGCGACGCTGTAGATCTCCCTGCCGTCCACCCAGATACGCCCGTCGGGGGTCAACTCGATGCGGCTCTCGCCGCACTGCAGGCGGATCCCTTTTTCCGCATCGAGCACCAGCTGCCCTTCCTCGTCCTCGATCCGCGGCCCGGGCTGCTCCCCCCTGGCCCTGAGGCGCGCCATGACGATGGGCCCGGCGCCGGTGAGCATCACCGCCACCCGGTCGCCCGCCTTGAGGGGCGGTACCTCGCTGAAATGGCCGCTTACAGCCACAGGTTCAATGCTGCCGGGCAGGCCGGTGACACTGACGGCTTCCCCCCCTTTCACTTCGACCACAGTGGCGATGCAGTTCTGTTCGGGCGCCGGGAGCGCTCCTCGATAGATGCTGGTAACGTTGCTCATAGATTTTTCCGTTTTCCTATGGGAATAAGCTTCCCCGGACAATCGAACCAAAGACTTCAATTAGCCACGGATAAGATCGGATAAACTCTGATAGGTCAAAGGCATAGCTTATTGAGGGCATAACCTTCCGGCTATTCAACCAGAATTTTTTTAGCCTTAAAATCCGATTTGATCAGATTTGATCCGTGGCCAGATGCTTTACGGTTTCCACAACCTAATTGTTCCCCATGCTGCCACCCTTGATGGTGATGGTGGTGGCGTTGATCTGCAGTTTCGGTGCCTCCAGGGCCAGGTCGCCGCCGGAGCTAATCTCGATCGCGCCGCTTCCCTGCCCGATGTGCAGGGTGCCGCCTCCCTGCCCGGCGACGGTGATGGCCCCCGCCGCCTGCATGCTGATTTCGCCCTGGCCGACGAGAATCTCCAGGTTCTCGCCGTTCACCGCCGCCGACAGGGAATCTCCCACCTCGGCCTGCAGGTCGGCGCCGGCGCTCATCTCCAGGTTGGCGGTCTCGGCCTGCATCAGGATGTGTTCGCCGGCACGCATACGCAGGTCGGTTGCGGCCTTGGCCTCGATGGACCCCTTTCGGGTCAGCAGCCGCTGGGCCTTTTCCACCGTCACCAGGTGATCGTTGCCGGCCTCCAGGGTTTGGGTGTCGCCGGATTCGATCAGCAGGGTCTTGCCTGCCAGCACCTCCATCTCGCCTTCCTCGGTGGCCAGGCGCAGCAGGTGCCCCTCGCCGTGGGCATCGAGGGAGAGGATGTTCTTGCGCTCCTTGGTGAACAGCTCGACTTTCTCCCCCCCCTTGCGGTCGTCCAGAAGCAGTTCGTTGCCTCCCCGGGTGCGCAGGATGTTCTGGCTGGGATTGGAGCTGTTCACGGTCGCGGGGGTGTCCGGGTTGGAGAGCACCCCGAGGATGACCGGGCGATCCAGGTCGCCGTTGATGCAGCTCAAGGCCACCTCGGTGCCGGCGTGCAGCGGGTGGTGCCAGCCGTAGTTGTTGCCGCCGTAGGGCTGCAGCAGCCTGACCGGATGGCTGGCCTCGGCCGCCGGGGTATGGGCGCGGTCAAAGTCTACCCGCACCCGGTAACGACCCTGCTCGTCGAGGTGGGCGTACTCGCCACCGCTCGACTCGATGCGGGCGGTGAAGGTGCCATGCACCCGGCGCGGCGCGGGCAGCGGCCTGCGAAAGGGGATCCCCGCGCGGATCAGCAGCATCTTGTTGCGGTAGCTCATCCCCTTGGCCTGCCCGCCGAAGGCGAAACCGGTCCCCTGGTCCCCCTGGTGCTCGACCTCGATGATCAGGTACTCGCCGTTGCAGGCCGGTTCGGGATAGCCGCACAGGGTAATTTTTTTCCCCGGCGCCACGCCCCGGCAGTCCGATTCGGCGACGAAGGTTTCGCGCTGCCAGTCGTTGGCCTGCTGGCGGATGCGGGCGATCCGCTCCCCCTCCTCCATGCTCTTGACGTTCTCGCCGTGACGATCCTCCGCGCCCTTGCCTCGGGCATCGCTGCCGCCGTGGGCATCCAGAATCTCTGCGGGCCGACGGTAGTTGTAGTCGCGCAGATTCACTTCGCCGGCCAGCAGCCTGGCCCGCGGCCGGAATGCGAAGATCGTCTCCAGGCTGCGCACCGCACCGGTCTGCTCCTGATAGAGCAACTCCCCGCCCCCCCTCAGGCTGGGCAGCGCCTCGACGCTGTCGTGAAAAATGACCTTGGCGCATTCCCGGGAGGATTCGAAGCGGAAGAAGATCCCCTCGGCATCGATCAACCGGCGCAGAAAGTCGTAGTCGCTTTCGTCGTATTGGACGGTGTATTCGCGCTGCCGGTAGGTGCCTTTCAGGGATTGTGCAAACCCGGCGGCTGGCATGCCGACACCGAGCAGCACCTCATCGATGATCTGCGGAGTCGATTTGTTGAGGAACACCCGATTGCTGCGCGAGGGTTTCAGGGGAAAAAGGGGAGAGGCCAGGTTCGCCAAGTACTCATACCCGCCGCCGGGCAGCGCCCCGGCCAGGCTGAACTCGCTGACCACGCCGTGGACGAATACCGGTTCCCCGCCCCAATCCAGCTCCAGCACCGCGCTTCGACCGACGCAGTGGCCGGGATCCAGCGGCACCTCGGCCTGCAAAACCACCTGAAACAGGTAGTCCTCGGAGAGGGCGTGCTCCTGTCCCGTGAAACTCTTGACGGAGAACGTCTCGTCCGGCACCCCCTGCACGCGGAAGGCGAACTGGCTGCGGTTGGCCGAATTGAAGAAAATATTTGAATTCCCCAAAAAGGAGTTCATATATGAACCATGCTTGAATTTCGATGTCCTATATTTCTCTGTATGTCGCAACCAGCTATTTTGACTCCGCAGGATGCGGAACAGGGAATTTTACCCCTCGCTCTTCAAGCATTTTGATTACTTTTTCGCGCCATTTATAATGGGGAAGACTCGGGTCAACACGGCTTTTCTGGACCCGCCAGGCTAATGTGGCACCAGTAGCATTCGCCTTTTTGTAATCAGCCCCTCGCTCTAGTAAGTAGGCAACAATTTCAAATTGGTTTAGAGTGGCTGCCTTCAGAATGGGGGTAGCACCCATTCTGTCCGTAGCATTGATATCCGCACCGAAATCAAGCAGCGTTTTGACATTTGCAAGACGTCGCGGCCCAACCGCAATAAACAGTGCTGGCTCTCCTAAACGATTTTTTACATCAGGATCTCCCCCGCCTTCCAATAACACTTTCATCAACTCAGTGTCTTTGGCGGCAGCGACCATAGACATCGGCGAATCCCCTGTTGAATCGGTTAAATTCGGGTCGGCTCCGACAGCAAGAAGGGCCTTCATGGCTTTTTTGTTTTGCTGCCCCAATTCCCACATGAGCACTGTCATCCCCTCGTTGCCAAAGGTATTCGGATCAACACCCTCATCTACGAGTTTTTTAAGCTTGGTAACATCCCCTTTTTCGGCAACTTTAATCATCAGCAGGACTTGCGGGTCGTTGAAAAAATCTTCTACACGCATTTTATTTACTCCATATCCGTCGTCACAACCGAACAACACCATTATCATGATCGCTAATAATTGAGCAAACCACTTGAAACAATTAAGTTGATTTGAGGGCCATCTCAATCGCATTTTTATCATCCGTTTTCTGTTTTTCGATTCCATTAATGACATTTTCCATGCCGTGACGAGTGACCGGGCCGGCCTTAAATATTGACTGCGACTGTCCATTCTCATCAACCGCCGGAAGTTCATGTGTTTCTCCCACGGCATCGTAAACCCAAACAGGCTGCAAGTTAAGAGACTTCGCTCCTGTGGCGGCCTTGTAGAGACTCACGGGATTGGCTTGGCGGAGATAACGAACACCTGTTCCCAGAGGAGTTGCGAAAGCATTGACTAGCGGGCTTTGGGCAGAGGTAAGGACCTCGCCTCTGACTTGGTAGGTATCGATTAATTTTTCTCCTGCTGAACGTGTCAGCCCATAATCTTTTATAGTATTTGGATGCAGGCCGGCGGCGTTGAAACTGAATCCCTTTGCCCCTGTGACAATACTGGCGGCAGAGGTCAGGCCACCGCCCAAGGAATGCCCAGAGATTTCAAAACCGTTCGGATAAGCATTTTCAATGTCTGATGCAAGCATTATAGACCGCTCATATTGCACTGACTCAAAACCAAGGCCCTGCGCGAGGTTGTTTTTCCACCCAGCCTTGTCGGCGGTACCCCGAAAAGCAAGAACCTTACTCCCGTCAATATCGGATTCGTAAAAGGCGGCCCGGAACCCCGAATCGGGATCCTCCCAAACCGCATCTTTTAACGACTCCGGCAAATCATCGGGGTTGTTGCTAGAGCGTTTCCATCCAATTGGTGGCTCCTTCTCGCCTGGCGCGTTGTACACGTCATCGGCGAGTCTGGCACGCTCCACGGCGCGGTTGTTAAGGTCCAGCCTGTCAGTTGCAGCCTGAAGTTTTTCTTTGTCCTTCCCGGATAGGTTTTTGGTTTTTTCCCGGCCTTTTTGTATCAACGCTTGTCGCTCCGCCAAACGTTGCTTTTTGGCCTCCAGTTCCTGCGCCCGAGATGAAAATGATGCAGGGCCAGAAATACCACTCGGCTCTCCGACGGCCATTCTGCCGAAATCGTTTTTTGCCCCCTGGCCTGGGCTATTACTTCCATCTGGCCCTGGATTTGCGTTTTGGAAAATCTGCCCTTCACTCGGGTTGACGTTAGAACTTACCGCGGTCAAAGCACCAGTGGTTTGAACACCGGCAAACCCACCGCCCCCACCCTGCGCATTCTGCGAACCCTGAATATTCACGCTCTGCCCGTTGATCTCCACGGTATGCGAATCGATGGTGATGGCGCCGTCGGGGGCGATTTCGAGTTCGCCGCCGGACTGGCCGATCAGGATGGCGCCGCCGCCCTGGCCGTTGACGCTGATGGCGCCGGAGGCCTGGATGCTCAGGTTGCCACTTTGCACCTGCAGAGAGAGGTTTTGGTTGCGCACCTCGACGGACATCCCCTCGGCGACTTCCATCACCAGGTTTCTGCCGGCGGTCAGCTCGATGTTCTCGGCCTCGGCCTGGAGCCGGATATTCTCTTTGGCCTTGTGGCGGATGTCGGTGGCGGACTGCAGTTCGATCTGCTGGTTCTTGGTCGCCAGCCGCTGGCTGTTCTCCACGCTGATCTGGTGGTCGCCACCGCTTTGCAGCCGGTGGCTGTCGCCGGATTCGAGCAGCAGGGTCTTGGCCGCCTGCACCTCCATCTCGCCCTCCTCGCTGGCCAGGCGCAGGCGGTGGCCGGCCCGGTCGGCGTCCAGGGAGAGGATGTTTTGGCGCTCGCGGGTGAACAGCTCGATCTTCTCCGCCCCCTTGCGGTCGTCCATTAGCAGTTCGTTTCCGCCCCAGGTGCGCAGGATGTTCTGGCTGGGGTTGGCGCTGGTGACCGGGGTGGGGGTGTCGGGGTTGGGGAGCGCGCCAAGGATCACCGGCCGGTCGAGGTCGCCGTTGACGCAGGCCACGGCCACCTCGGTGCCGGCGTGCAGCGGGCAGTGCTGGCCGTAATTTTCCCCGCTGTATGGCTGCAGCAGGCGCAGGGGATGGCTGGCCTCGCCGGCGGGGGTGGCGGCGCGGTCGAACCCGAGGCGCACGCGGTAGCGCCCCTGCTCGTCCAGGTAGGCGTAGTCGCCCCCCGGCGATTCAATGCGGGCGGTGAAAACCCCGTGCATGGGGCGCTTTTCGGCCGGCGGCTTGCGGAAGGGGACGCCGGCAGGAATCAGCAGCATCTTGTTGCGGTAGCTCATCCCCTGGGCGCGCCGGCCGTAGGCGAAGCCGGCCTTCTGGTCCCCTTGGTGCTCGACCTCGATGACCGTGAACTCGCCGTTGCAGGTGGGGTCGGGATGGCCGGTGATGGCGAGCTTATGCCCCGGCGCGACGCCCCGGCAGTCCGACTCGGCGGTCAGGACCTCGCGCTGCCAGTCGCAGGCCTGCTGGCGGATGCGGGCCGCTCCCTGCCCTTCTTGCAGGCTCTTGAAGTTCTCCCCGAAGCGGTAGCCGCGGCCGTGGCCGCTCGTGCTGCCGCTGGCGTGGGCCTCGAGGCCCACCTCGGGGGTGCGGTAGTTGTAGTCGCGCAGCTGCACCTCGCCGGTGAGCAGTTTGGCCCGGGGATGCAGGGCGAAGACGGTCTCGCGGCCGCGCACGCTGCCGGTCTGCACCTGGTAGAGCAGGGGTCCGCCGGACAGCTCCGGCAGCTGCTCTACGCCGTCGTGAAAAATGACCTTGGCGCGTTCCCGGGTTGATTCGAAGCGGAGGAAAATCCCCTCGGCATCGATCAGCCGGCGCAGGAAGTCGAAATCGCTCTCCCCGTACTGCACCGTGAACTCGCGCAGGGGATAATCATTTTCAAGGCTCAGGCTGAAGTCGGCGGCGGCCAGGCCGGCGCCGGTGAGCACCCCCTGGACGATCTCGGGGACGCTGCGCCCGAGAAAGACCCGGTTGCGCCGCGATAGCTTCAGAGGATAAAGGGGCGAGGAGAGACCGGCGACGTACTCGTAGCCGCCGGCGGTTGTGGCCCCGGTCAGGCTGAACTCGCTGAGCAGCCCGTGGATGAGAACCGCCTCCCCGCCGCGCTGGATCTCAAGCACCGCCCCGGCACCGACGACCTCTCCCGGCGGCACCAGCGTCTCGGCCTCGACCACCACCGAGAACAGGTAGTCCTCCGAGAGGCCATGGCTGTTCCCGGTGAAGCCTTGCAGGGCAAAGGCGTCTTCGGCCAGCCCCTGGACCCGCAGGGCAAACTGGCTAAGGTGGGCGGCGAGGCCGAAGGCTCCGCTCGGGTTGGCAGAAAGGTCGGTCATAGATTACCAGCGGCTTGCGTGAAGCGTTTCAGCGGCTTTCGGAACTTTCGACCGCCGCTTTCTCCTCGGGCTCGGCGGCACGGTCGGCGAACAGGCAGGTAAGTTCGCCCTGTTCGTCGACCTCCAGGGAGAGAATGTCCGGCATGTCGTCTTCGATCATGAAGCCCAGCAGGCTGCGGGCCACGCCGGGCAGCAGTTGCTGCTCGATCAGGGCGTTGATGAAGCGGGCCCCGGTCTCCGGCTGGCGCGAGGCGTCGGCCAGCTGGGCGATCACCTGCGGCGCGCAGCGCAGCTCCATGCCGTGGGCGGCGTGCAGGCGCTGAGCGACCTGGTCGAGCTTGAGGGCGGCAATCGCCTGCAGGGCTTCGCCGTCAAGGGGCAGGTAGGGGACGACCTGCATCCGCCCGAGCAGGGCCGGGGCGAAGTGGCGCAGCAGCGCCGGCTGGATCGCCTCGCGCAGGGCGGCGAGGGTCGGGGGCTGCCAGCTGCCCTCCCCTTCCTGCGGGCCCTCCGGCTCGGCCGGCGGGGTGGCCAGCTCGGCGATTGCCTCGGCGCCCAGGTTGCTGGTCATGAGAATGACCGTGTTCTTGAAATCGATCTCGCGCCCCTCGCCGTCGCGCATGAAGCCGCGGTCAAAGACCTGGTAGAAGAGGTTCATGACGTCGGGGTGAGCTTTTTCCACCTCGTCGAGCAGGATCACCGAATAGGGACGCTGGCGCACCGCCTCCGTGAGTACGCCCCCTTCGCCGTAGCCCACGTAGCCGGGGGGCGATCCCTTGAGCTGGGAGACGGTGTGGGCCTCCTGGTATTCGCTCATGTTGATGGTGACCAGAAAGCGCTCGCCGCCGAAAAGCTGGTCGGCGATGGCCAGGGCGGTCTCGGTCTTGCCCACCCCGCTGGGCCCGGCCAGCAGAAACACCCCCAGCGGCGCGTCGGGGTTGCGCAGGCCGGCCTTGGCGCTGCGGATCGCCCGGCCGATGGCGGCGATGGCCGCCTGCTGACCGACAACCCGGCAGCCGACCAGGTCCTCGAATTCGAGCAGGGCCGCGGCGGTGTCCTTGACCATTTTGCCTACCGGCACCCCGGTCCAGTCGGAGACCACCTCGGCGATGGCGGCGGCGTTGACCTCGGCCTGGACCAGCGGCTGCTCTCCCTGCATTTCCCTGAGCTGCTGGCGCAGCGGATCGCTCCCCTTTTTCAGGGCGACCACTTTCTTGGTATTGCCGGCCGCATCTGGGTCGGGTGTTTTCGAGCCCTTGCTGCGGATGCGGGCCACCAGAGCGGTTTCCGCCTGCCAGCGCTGCTCGGCATCCGCAAGCCGTTCGCGGGTGGCGGCCAACTCCTGCTCGAGGACCGCCTGCAGCCTGCCATCGACGGGCAGCCCCTCGCCAGCCTCTTCGCCCAGATGGGCCAGGCGCCGCTCCAGGTAGGCGATGTGTTCGCGATCGGCCTCGATCCCCGCCGGCACCGCGGCCTGGCCCATGCGGACGCGGGCGGCGGCGGTGTCGAGCAGGTCGATGGCCTTGTCGGGCAGGTAGCGGCCGTTGATGTAGCGGCTCGATAACTTCACCGCCGCCTCGATGGCGCCATCGGTGATAAGGATGCCATGGTGCTTCTGGTAGAGGCCCTTGAGGCCGCCGAGCATGACCATGGCCCCCTGCTCCGAAGGCTCATCGACCTTGACCAGCTGGAAACGCCGCTCGAGCGCCGCGTCGCGCTCGAAGTATTTCTTGTACTCGCTCCAGGTGGTGGCGGCCACCGTGCGCAGCTCGCCGCGGGCCAGGGCCGGCTTGAGCAGGTTGGCGGCGTCGCCCATCCCCGCCTCGCCGCCGGCGCCGATCAGGGTGTGGGCCTCGTCGATGAACAGGATGATCGGGGTCGCGGAGGCCTTGACCTCGTCGATGACGTTCTTGAGGCGTTTTTCGAATTCGCCCTTGACCCCGGCGCCCGCCTGCAGCAGGCCCAGATCAAGGGTCAACAGCCGCACACCTTTGAGCGCCTCGGGGACGCTCCCCTCGGCGATGCGCAGGGCCAGCCCCTCGACCAGCGCCGTTTTGCCGACCCCCGGTTCGCCGACGATGATCGGGTTGTTCTTGCGCCGCCGGGTGAGGATGTCGACCACCTGGCGGATCTCGTCGTTGCGCCCCAGCACCGGGTCGACCCCGCCGCGGGCGGCGCGCTCGGTGATGTCGATGGTGAAGCTCGCCAGGCTCGAGCCGCCAGCACCGGAGGGAGCGGCGCCGCCGACCGGCGCTGCGGGTTTGGCGGGCGCGGATACCGCAGGGTTCTCGCTGGAACCGGCGGTCAGCGCGGCGAACTCGCGCCGCAGTTTTTCCACCGGGAGGCCATCCAGCACCGCGAAGCCGGTCCCCGGCAGCATCGGCGCCATCTCCACCAGCGCCTCGAGCAGGGCACCGGAGCGGATCTGTCCCTCGCCGCGATGCAGCGACGAAGCCATCCAGGCCCGCTCCAGCCATTGAAACAGCAGCAGGGAGAAGGCCGGCTTGCCGCCGTTGCCGGCGCGCTGCCGGGTCAGGTTGTCGAGCAGCCCCTGCCAGAGGGCGTCGAGGTCGATGCCCAACTGGTGCAGCAGCCGGTCGAAGTCGCCGCCGCCGCTCTCCAGCAGCTTGAGCGCCACGTGCTCGACGGTCACCTCGTAATGGCCGCGGGCGGCGGCAAAGGCGGCGCCGGCCTCCAGGGCCATGACGCAGTGTCCGTTAAGGCGGTCGAGCAGGGTGCGGATGTGTCGTTGGTCCATAATCATTGCTCTTTTATTGTTTTACATAATTAAGCCCCCTCTCCCCGGGGGGGGAGAGGGGACGCTTGCCATGGGCCGCGCCTTTGAAACTCGTTGCCTGGGATTAACACCCCTCAGGCCACCCGCGACAGCCCAGCCCGGTTCGTTTCGGGCCTGCGGAGTGAGGTGCTCGGCTTGAAGCTGCTGCCGGGCAGGTGGATCTTGTTCACCGCCGCCCCAGGGACGCCGAGGCAGGCGGTCCAGCCGAGGATCGCCTCCTGGCCGCCCAGGCGCAGGCCGTTTCCGGCGCCGGCCTGAATCAGCAGCTCGACATCGAACAGCAGGGTCGGGTCGAGATACTGGCGGATCAGCTCGCCGAGCTCGGCGGCCCGCTGTTGCCCCGGCAGCAGCTCCGCGGCCTTTTCCAACGACACCGGCCCGACCACCACGGCGATTTTGCGGCTGAGGTCGAGAACCCGCTCGCCCAGAAGGCTGTTCTCGCCGAGCACCAGCGGCTCCCCGCCTCCCAATGAGGCGGTGCTGTCCAACTCGACCCAGCAGGGAACGTGCTGCCGCACCTGCACCGGACACTGCAGAAACTCGCCGAGCAGCCCGGCCAGGCCGGCGGCATTCTTCACCCGGCTCCCCAGCAGCCCGGCGTAGGCCGGCTCTTCACCTGCGTCGGACAGGTTCGCCTGACCACTGAGCGCCGCCAGGTAGCTCTGGTACAGGGTGCTCTGGCCGTCGCCGCTGACCGGCAGGTGGAACTTTTTCCAGGCCAGGTAGAGCAGTTCGTAGAGCCGGCGGTTGAACACGTCGAGAAACGCCCGCAGCACCTGGCCCGCCTCGTCCTCGGCGGCTACCGCCTCGATGAAATAATGGGGCAGGGGGGCATCCACCCCGTAGAGCCCCATGAAATTGAGCTCGAAATTGATCCGCCCCTGCTCGTCGACGAAGCTGCGGCGGATGTCGGCGGCCGGAAAACACGTCTCCGGCGCCGGGCGCATCCGGATCGGCCCCTGCAGACCGCGGGGGCCGCGGCGTTCACCACCGCTGCAGACCTCGACCAGGCGCACTGCCTGGTAAAAGTCGTAAGCGGCGGGATGCTCCAGCAGGTCGCGGATCAGAGCGGGAAATTTTCCCCAGGCAGCGGTTCCCATTTCAGTTCCCGGTTGGAGGGGTGCAGCAGAATTCGGGTCTGCACCACGGCGTTGACCGAGGCGTACATGCTCAGGAAGCGGTGCAGCACCGTCCCGAAAAGGTGGCAGTCGGCCGTCGACAGGTAATGGTCCTCGGCCAGGGTCAGGGTGACCTCCAGGCCGCGCAGCAGGGCGCCCTTGCGGATGCGGTTGACCGGGGCCACGGCGATCTCGCGGATGCCGTCGATGCGCCGCTGGTTCTGCCCCTGCTCGGTCCAATCATAGAGGGCCAGCAGTTGCCTGAAGGCCTCGGCCGAGGCCAGGCTGTGGTAGTTGACCGCCAGGTGCGAAACCAGGGCCAGCCGGTAGTCGCGGCGGCGCGGCGGCTGCAGGGTGCGGCTCGGCCGGGTGATGTTGCTGAACTTCACCGTCAGCGGCACCTCGGGCGCGGCCACGTGGAGGCTGCCAATCTGCAGGTGGCGGCGCGGGTAGTCGCCGTTGGTCGCGGTGATTTCGCAGGAGAGCGCCTCGCGGGCGTAGTCGATCTTGCCGCCGACCACCAGGGCCGTGGTCGGCCGCATCCCCTCGGCGTGCTGGCGCCGCACCTGGAAGAAGCGGCCGCCGGGCCCGCCATGCTTGAAGGAGGGCAGGGACGAGTAGCTGAAGCGCTTACCGCTGGCCGAACTGGTGCCGGTGACCTTATCGACGCTGTAGACCCGCACCCCCTCGCGGGCGGCGGCATCGGCCAGCACCGGGTATTCGCTGCGCTTGTGGGTCAGGTCGATGGGCTCGCTGGTGGTGCTGAACAGGTTGACCGCCGGGGCGCAGTGGAGGCGGAAATTGTCGCGGCTCAGGTTGAATTCCTTGTCGAGCAGGCAGCCCAGCTGCACCTCGAGTTCGAACTCGGCGCAGGTCTCGGGCCAGGCGATCCGCTGCAGGTTCTGCAGTTCGACAAAGAGGTATTTTTCGCGGAAGCAGAAATACTCCTGCAGCAGGTGAAAACCGTGGAAGCTGCGCCCCGAGGCCGGCACCAGCAGCTCCTCCGGGAAGAGGTGGCAGGGAGTAATCGCCGCCTGGCCGCCGAGCCGCCGGGGCGCCTGGGTCGGCTGGGCCGGAAAACGCAGGCGCACCTCGCGAACCTGGCCAACCAGGGCATGGTAGAGGCTCAACGCCACCGCGGGGTCGGCGTGCAGGTGCAGCTTGAGGCGCTCCAGCTCGAGGCTCCTGGCCTCGACCCCGGCATCGAACTGAAAGCGCAGCCGCAGCAGGGTGCCGCCGTGGCCGGCCTCCTGCGCAGTCACCGCGGCCAGCCGCAGCGGCTGCAGGGTTACCGGGCTGGTGGTGCGGAAGCGGCAGAGCACCCGCTCCTCGCCCACCGGCGGGCTGAGCAGGACCGTGCCGCGCCTCAGGGTCTGGCTCTTCTGCAGCTGCCCGGGGCGGGGTTCGAACTGGATGATCGCCGCCGAAGGGAAGGGGCGCAGAAAATGCGGCCAGAGATGGGAGAGCAGCGCCTCGGCGATCTCGGGGACATCGTCGTCGATGCGCTGCCGAACCCGGGCGGTGAGAAAAGCCATCCCCTCGAGCAGACGCTCCACGTAGGGGTCGCGGTCGCGGACCTCCTGCAGGTTGAGCATCCCGGCCTTTTCCGGATAGGCCCGGGCGAACTCCTGGGCCGCTTCCTGCAGCAGGCGCATCTCGGCGTCGAAATACTCAGGCATAAGCCGCCTCGCCGGAGAGCAGCGCGACCTGGGCGTTGCCGCCGCTGAAGAAACAGACCAGGTAGCGCAGCAGCTGCCCGCAGGCGGTGCGCCCGCTGACCTCGAACTGCAGGCGGCCGACGCCGGGGCCCGGCGCTACGGCCTGGCGGACCTGGAGCTGCCCCAGGCGCGGCTCGTACACCTCGATGCACTGGCGCAGCGCCGCCTTCAGCGGCTCCAGGGAATAGGGGAGGGCCTCGTAGAGCTTGGCCACATCGGGCATACCGTAGCCGGGCAGGTGGGCCAGGGAGCCACGCCGCGCGTTGAGCAGCCGCTGCAGGTGGTCCTGCAGGCTGAGGGAAAGCGCTCCCCGGGGATCGGCGGCGTCAGCGCGGCCGGTGAGGATGTCAAAGAGAGCAGGGGACATGGAAGATCCTGAAATATCTAGACAACCACTTGCGTTAAGGAGCTATTCGGATAAACACCCTCCCCTTCAAGGGAAGGGCTGGGGAGGGGATGGGCCCAACCAAACGCACCCCATCCCCCTCCCGACCTCCCCCTTGAAGGGGGAGGAGAATAGCTCATCAATTGCTGCTGAACAGTCAGGAAGCTCAGCGCCCCTCGGTCCAGGAGTCGGAGAACTCGATGTTGCCGTCAACGTAGCTCCAGGTGATCTTGGCGTAACGGACCGAGACCTCTTCGAGGTGCGGGTAGCGCTCCTTGTCGATGTCCTTGACGTTGTGCATGGTCGGCTTGATGGAGGTGATCTTGACCCCTTCGAGCTTGTGGCGGAAATATTCCTTCTCGGTGCCGGTGTCGTCGATCTTGTACCAGCTCAGGGTCAGTTCCTTGAGGGTCTGGCCGTTGGCGCAGGCCTTGTAGAAGTAGGGGGAGGCCGAATCGAAGGCCTTGAGGAACACCAGCGGCTCGTGTTTGCGGGTGCCGGTCAGGGCGCCGGTGTCGCCGTCGGTGGGGATGCGCAGCTCGTGCTTGAAGCCGAGCACCTCGACGCTCCCCTCCCGGTCCGAGATGGTCACCGGGCCTTCGATCTTGCTCCCCTGATCGTCCTTGATCCACATGTACGCAGGAATTGCCATTTTTTCCTCCTTTTGTTCATTTAAAGATGATGACGCACTGTGCGCCTTGAAGCTCATTTCAACTGCAACGGGCCGGAAATTGAATCCCCCCACCCCGGCCCTCCCCACCCAGGGGGCAGGGGAAAACCAATTCAGCCTTCAGCACGGGGCATCTGCGCCACCAGGTTGAGGCGCACGTCGACCCCCTCGACCTGGAAATGCGGCACGATGTAGAGCGAAACGCTGAAATAGCCGGGATTCTCGGGGATCTCCTGGACGATGACCTGACCGTCCTTGAGCGGGTGGGTGGCGATCAGCTCCGGCTCGGGATCCTTCATCTTGGTCACCAGGGTCTGCAGCCAGTCGTTGAGCTCGTTCTCCAGCACCTGGCGGCTCTTGGTGGTGCCGATGCTCTCGCGCTGCAGCACCTTGAGGTAGTGGGCGATGCGCGAAACCAGGAAGATGTAGGGAAGCCGCGAGTTGATGCGGCTGTTGGCGGTCGCCTCGGGGGTCGAGTACTCGGCCGGCCTCTGCACCGAGTTGGCCGAGAAGAAACAGGCGAAGTCGCTGTTCTTGTAGTAGCTCAAGGGGATGAAGCCGAGGTTGGCCATCTCCAGTTCGCGGGTTTCGGAGATCAGCATCTCGGTGGGGATCTTGTTCTGCAGCCCCTTGCCGGCGTCGTACTGGTGCAGCGGCAGGTTCTCGACCTTGCCACCGGCCTCGGGCCCGCGGATGTTCACCGCCCAGCCGTGCTTGGCGAAGCTGCGGGCGATGTTGGCGGCGAAGGCGAACACCGGGTTGCCGAACAAGTAGTTCTCGTGCCCCTCGGCGCTGACCGACTCCTCGTAGTTGAAGGTGCGCACCGGGCTGCTCTCGCGGCCGTAGGGAAGGCGCATCAGAAAGCGCGGGGTGAGCAGGCCGACGTAGCGGGCGTCCTCGGACTCGCGGAAACTGCGCCAGCGGGCGTACTCGGCCTTCTCCATGTAGTTGGCCAGGTCGTTGATCTTGGGCAGTTCGTCGATATTCTCCTTGCCGAAAAAGCGCGCTCCGGCCGAGGCGAGAAACGGGCAGTGGGCGCTGGCCGAAACCCGCGACAGCTCGGAGAGCAGGGCGATGTCGGGAGCGGAGGCGTCGAACTCGTAGTTGGCGACGATCGCCGAGATCGGCTGGCCGCCGGGGGTATCGTATTCGTTGACGTAGACGTGCTTGTAAAGGCCGGTCTGCACCGTTTCCGGGGCTTCTTCAAAGTCGTCCTGGAGGTCGTCCTTGCTGCAGTCGAGCAGCTCCACCTTGGTGTTGGAGCGGAAGTCGCAGCGGTCGACCAGAAACTTGAGCCCCCGCCAGGCCGATTCGACCTGCTGGAATTTCTCGTGGTGCAGCACCGCGTCGAGCTGGGCGCTGATCATGCCGTCGATCTGGGCGATGTAGCTGTCGAGCAGAGCCTTGTCAATGCGCTCGATCTGCGAGCGGTTGCGGGTCGCCAGGTCGATGAACACCCGGATGCCGGCGGTCAGGCGCTTCTCGGGGGAAATCTCGGCCATCCGCCCCGAGTCGGCGAAGCTGTTGAGTTCCACATTCTCGGCCAGCGGCTGGATATCGACCAGCGCGCAGAGCCGCTCGTAGATGCTCGCTTCGGCTTCTTCCACGGTGACCGGCGCCGTTTTTACACTCTCTTGAATTGCCATCGTTTTTTCTCCCAACTGCAAATGAAAAAACCCTAAAGACTACAATCGGCCACGGATAAGATCGGATAAAATCTGATAAATCACTGTCACTTGCCTTCTTCAGAGACTGACTGCCTGGATTTTGACCTGAATTATCTAGGTTTTAAAAATCAGACTTGATCAGATTTGATCCGTGGCCAATTGCCTTTTCCTTGGATTATTAGGCTTCTCCCGATCAACTCTCATCCGCCGAACTGGCGGCGACGACCCTTTCCAGCTCCTGGCGCAGCCCTTCGAGCTCCGGCTGGCTGTTGACGATCTTCTCCAGCTCCTTGCGGAACTTGGCGTTGTCGAGCAGGTTGGACTTGAGGTCCTTGAGCAGGTTGCGCATGGCCATCAGGCTGTGCAGCTCGGGGATCTTCTGCGCCACCTGCTCGGGGTGGAAGGAGTTCATGGAGTCGAACTGCAGCTCCACGTCCAGTTCGCTGCCGTCGCCCTTGAGCAGGTCGGGGACCTGGTAGCGCACCTTGGGCGACATCTCCCCGAGCACCGACTCGAAGTTGTTCTTGTTGATCTCGATCCGCTCGCGCTCCGCGACCCGGCCGGTGGTCTTGCCGTTGCTGAAGTCGCCCATCACCAGCATCTTGAGGGGCAACTCGAGCTTTTTCTTGGCCCCGCCGGTCTCCACATCGAGGGCGATGTTGATGCGCGCCTTGGGGATTTCCTTTTGAAAACTGTCAGCCATGATCGTCTCCTTTGTCGGCCGGAATCGGGTTGATGGGCAATCTTTGCAAGAATTCAGTCCCGCAGCAGGCGGGCCGCCGCTTCGGGGTCGGTGCGGCAGATGCGGGCCCTGAGGGCGGCGAGGCGCTCGGTCAGCTGCTCCTTGCCGCCGCCGGCGGCTTTCTGCAGCAAACTCTGCAGAGTTTCAAGGAGCAGTCCCCAGATCTGTTGGACCAGGGCCGGCTCCCAGTGGTAGAGGGATTGGGAGGCAACGGCGACTTCCAGTTCATCGAGCAGGGGCAGGGCGATCTCGGGGCGGCCGGCCTCGAAGCAGAGGCGGGCCGAGGCGAGGCGCAGACAGAGGCGCTGCTTCTCGCCGGGGACCGGGCAGGTTTTGAGCAGGCCCAGGGCCGCCGGCAGCTTTTTTTGCGAAACCAGGTCCCTGGCAGCCTCGAGCAGCGCCAGGAGATCGAGTTCCCAGTCTTCCCGGCCCTGGGCCTGGGGCAGTGGAGCGGACGCGGCAGAAGCAGGCTCGAGCAGGCCGCGGGTCTGGCCGTCGGCGAAGGGTTCGCCGGTTTCGAAATACAGCCCGGGCAGCTCCGGCAGGCGCTGCACCAGGGCAGCGGCCTGGGCGACGATGAATTCGGCCAGCTCGGTGCGCCCCATGCCCCGAGCCGCCGCGGCGGCGTGCCGCTGCAGATCCAGGCAGAGATGCCCCCCGGGTTCGAGAAACAGGTTCTCGCAGAGGCGGAAGGCGGCATCGTACTCCCCGCCCTGCTGCAGCTGGCTCAGTTCGTTGAGGCCGCTGCGCCGCGGTGCGGGAGCCCGGGTGTGCCCCTGCTGGTGCGGGGGCAGCACCAGCGCACCCCAGCGCAGGGCTCGCGCGTAGGCCGCCGCCTGCAGATATTCCTTGCGCTGCAGCAGGTAGTCGCGGATCGCCCGGGTGGCCTGGGTCAGCTCCCGCTCGGAGCCGACCGCCGCAACGGGGAGTGCAGATTCGGCTGGTCGGGCAGGGGACACCGGGGCCGGGGCCGGCCCGGATGCGCGCTGGGGCTCCGTTTGCCCAGGGGGCTCGGGCGAAGCGGAAGGAGCGCCCCCGAGTCGGGTCTTGAGCCATTTGTCGAGCCCGCTCCAGAGCGGCGCCGACTCGCCCAGGGCCGCTTGCGACGCCTGATTGATGGTGTCGATAAGCTGGCGCAACTCCAGCAGCTGAGCACGGCTGGCCTCCCCGGCATGCTGGCGGGCGAAGCTCTCCAGCCTGGGGTTGTTGAGCCACTGCAGGGCGGCGATGCGGCCGCCCGGTTTTTTCGGAAAGCAGTCGTCGCCGAAATCCTCCCAGACGATGCGATAGGCGCGGGCGGCCTCGAGCAGCCCTGCGGCCCCCTCGGTGTACAGTGCAGCCAGCAGCAGGTACCCGGCCACCCGCAGATCCTTGCTCTGTTCGGCAAGCACCTGCCGGCACAGAGCGGCCACCCGGGGGTAATCGTTCCCCTGCAGCTTGTCGATCTCCTGCTTGATGAGGGCAAAGGCGTCGCCGTAGCGCGAATCCTCGCCGCAGGGGTCGGCGCCCGGAAGGGGCGCGCCAAGGGTTGCCAGCCAAACCGGGAAGGGAGCCTGGAGCGGGGTTGCCGCCGCCGTCTGGCTCATGAGAGCACCTCCCGGCGCCCGGCCTTGTAGAGCACTTCGAGCATCGGCACCTCATCGCGGGCCAGCAGCCGTTCCAGCTCGCCGCCGCAGCGGATTTCCGCGGCCCGGGCAAGCTCCCGGGAAGTATCGAAAATCGAGCCGTCGTCGAGTTGCGGATTGAGCAGCTGCAGCAGAAATGAGCCCGGCATGGACTTGAAAAACACGGTCAGGCCGGCCGGCCGGCCAGCCTCGCCCCGACACCAGAAATAGTGGGCCCGCCAGGAGCGATCTTCCAGGATCGATTCGATGACCTGCATCCAGAACACCACCGCGGGCCGCTGATCCCCCTCGCCGGGTATCGGCAGGCGGATCCCCCAGTTGGTGCGGGTGGGGCCGCGGCGCACCACCGTTTTCAAGGCACTGAACAGGGTGTTGAACAACTGCTGGCGAGCGGCGGCGTCCGCCCCGGGGAGGGCCGCCGCCCAGAACTGGCCCATGGTGGCCTGCTCCAGCAAGCCGATCTGCCCCTCGAGCAGGTGGCGGCGGGTCAGGCCCGTATCCCGGCGGCCGAGGCAGTCGACCCGGCTGGTCAGCACACCCAGGGGTTCGCTGGTCCAGTGTTCAGCGCACAGCCCCTCGGCGCTGCGGAAAAAATCCCCGAACACCAACGGCAGAACGGCCTGCATCTCGCGGAAAAGGGGGTCTTCGGCTACCGCACAGACGGTAAATGGATAATGGCGGCCGCTGCGGTCCCGGCTCGCCACCAGCGTCCCCACCAGGGTCCGTTCATGGTCGCCGCCGACCTGGGCAAAATGGAAGCGCGAAAAGTTCCGGTAATTTTCAGGCCACCCGCCGGAATGTTTGCGGGTGATCAGCCCGACACCTTCCTGGACCCATTTTTCGAAGCCGAGCATCTCCCGCGCGTTGAGGTTGTGACGAATGAAATCGGAATGGATCGGCAGCTTGCCGAAACAGCCGAACTGGTCGGGCAGCCTGGGAGCCTGGGCCCTGGTAGTTTTCGCAAAAAAACCGAACATGGTATGGCAAGGTTCTCCGTTTGGGCGGCGCTTCGCACCCCGGACTAGAAGATGGTCTCCGGTACCCGGAAATCGCTGAACAGCCCCTGGCTGAAGACGTTGTTTTCCCGGTCCGCCTTGATCCTGAACTGCACCTGGATCGGCTCCTGGCCAGCGTCCTGCAGCTCCCAGACGCTGAGATACTGGGCTCCCTCCTCGGCGGAGACCCGGGCTTTGTCGAGGATGTGGAAAAGGCCCCAGACTCCCTCGAAATCGAGCGCCGCCTTGGCGCCGCCGCGCCCGTTGATGCCGTAGACCCGGGCGCCGAGTTTCTCCGCACTGCCCGGCCAGCGAAACACCCGCCACTCCTGGGGCTCGTTGCGGTAGCGGTACATCTGGCCGTTGGCCTCGAAATACATCTCGCTCAGCCCCCGGGTCGGCAGTGGATAGACCGAAAAGCGGATATCCGGTTCGTCGTTGCCGCGGCGGAACAGGCTGCCGCTGATGCTGCGGGCATGGGAGAGGGACATCAGCAGGCCCGGCTCAAAACCCGGACCGAGATCCAGCCAGGTTTTCTGGCTCCAGCTGTGGCGTCCCTCGGTGATGAAGGGCGCTAGCTGGTTGTGCACGAAGGACCAGAAGACCCCGTCGCCGGGGCGGAAGAAATCCGAGACGTCGGCCAGGGCGGCGTCGGGCCCCTGCGGGTCGAAGGGGAACTTGCCCTGCAGTTTGCCGCCAAAGCTCGCCAGCACCGAGGCTCTCCATTCGCGCTGCAGGTCCTTGCGGGCCTCGGCCAGAATCACCCGCCAGACGTTCTGGATCGGAGCGATCAGCATCCGCGAGGCGATCCGACGGGTACGGGCCTCGATGCCGTTGAGCAGGCTCGAGGTGGAAACCCAGCTCTTGTAAAGTTCCGAATTGGCCCCCCCACCGGTAAGGATGGTGGCCGAATAAAGCTTGGCCTGGCGCTGGACGTCGACCGCGGCGGAGAGCCGCTCCAGTTCGCCCTGCATCGTGGAGACGGCCAGCAGGTACTGGTTGATGAGCAGGCTGACGGTCATCTTGTCCGCCGGGTCGGTGAACTTGCGCAGGTCGCGCAGGGGCGCGTCAAGCTCCCTGACCAGGCTGACCTGCGGTTGGTTCTCTCCCCCCGCAATACCCTGGGTCGACGCCTCGAGTGAGGCAACCTTGAGCGGATCGCTCAGGTTGATGTTCCTGGAGACCACGCGGAGCAGTTCGCCAAACGGCCCGTCGCCGCGGGCGATGATCAACATTTTCTTGGCGGCATCTTCCAGGGAATCGAAACGGCTGATGCGCACCGACTCGAGCAGCCGGAACCAGGCATCGGCATAATCGGCGAAATAGAGGCGGCGCACCTCCCCGGTAAGACGCCGGGCCAGTTCGCCGTCGATGGTCCCTTCCTCGGCTTCCGCCTCGGCTTCGCCGGAGCTCTCCGCCGCGGCCTCCGCTTCGCCTTTCCGAGCCGGGTCCGCTCCGGCCAGCTCGCCCCGGTAGGAGCCGATCACCCAATCGCCGCGGCTGGCCGAGGCGACCGCCTTTTCCAGCTCCGGCTGGATGAACTCGCGCCACCCCTTCTCGGTATAGGCCCCCGGCAGCAGGTAATCGCTGGTCAACACCCCAAAGGAGTACCCCTTGATCAGCTCCTCCAGTTTCTGGTCTTTCAGGGAAAGCTTCGCCTTGCTCAGCAGCTGGGCATAAAGACGTTCGGCGTTGGGTGGGGTACGCAGCTGCTTGCGGGCCTTCTCGACAATCGCCTGGCGGGTCTGCCAGGCGGCCATGGCCAACGGCTCGGACGGCTCCAGCCGCAGGTGGTTCAGGTACAGGCGCACCAGCGCCTCGAAATGCGCCTCCTGCTCCGCCCCAAAGCCCTTCTCGGGTTCGCCGCGCTGGATCTGCTCCTTCCAGAGCCCGACCAGCACCGGCAGGGCGAAGGGTTCCTCGAGCCGCCGCGGGTCGGCCAGCATCAGATAGACCTTGAGCGCCTGGTAGTAGGGATCGCGGATGTTTTCCTGTCCCTGGTCATCGGAGGCTTCCCACTGGCGGGCGTAATTTTCCAGACGGTATTCCAGGGCGGTCCGCATCGGGCGGAAGCAGGCCTGTTCCATGGAACTCAGCAGGGTGGTCAGGGCGGGGGCGATCTGCTTGTCCCCGTGGTAAACGCCGAGCATCAGGTGCCAGGGCAGCCGGCGTTCGTAGTCGAGCAGCTTCTGGTGGTGATCGTAAACCCCGCTCAGGCCTTCGAAAACCTGCAGCGCCGAAGGGTCCTCGGCGACCACCGCCGTGCGCAGATCGGCCACCCGGCCGGAGCCCTGGTTGATCAGCAGGGTGTTGCTGGTCAGCGAGGTGCTCAGCAGCAGCACGCTGGCGCCGATAACCGCCAGGCAGGCGCTGACCCAGGCGCTTTTCAGCCAGCGATGCACCACCTCGCTGCGCCGGTTGCGGGAAACCCCCAGGGCATTGGGGAATATGACCTCCTGGAACAGCTTCTTGATGAAATAGCTTTTCGGCGTGCCTGCATCGCGGGGAACCTCGTCCTCGACGAACCCGAAAGCCTGGCGCAGGTTGCCGAGAATGCGCTGGATCGGGGTCCCCTCCTGGGTGGCGCTGGTGAAGTAGACGCCGCAGAACCTTGGGGTTTCCTGGTAGGGGTTGCGCTGCACCAGCAGGTTGACGAATTCGATGAGCTTGTCGGAGGCCGCCCGGAACTGGGCGGCAAAATCGAAAATCTCGCTCTTGGCCTCGAAGCGGCGCTGCATGGAGAGCTTGCGCAGGCGCAGCTCGCACAGCCGCTGATAGAGCAGCCGCATCTTCTCCTCGAAGGCTTCGGCCAACTCCTGGTCGGCGGAGCGGCCGGCCAGCCAGGCCCCCCAGACCTGGTTGCGGTCATTGTCGCCGAGATCGGCGAAAAACGACTCGAAACCATGCAGCAGATCGCACTTGGTGAGCACCAGATAGATGGGGAAGACGCAGCCGAGCCGGGTCGTCAGCTCGTCGATGCGATCGCGGATGATCTTCACGTGCCACTCCAGCCCCCCCTCGTCGGCCGTCAGCAGGTCGGCCAGGCTGACCGCAACCAGCACCCCGTTGAGCGGGATGCGCGAGCGGTGCTTCTTGAGCATGGCAAGAAAGGCACTCCACTCCTCCTGATCGTCCTCCTCGGTGGTGTAGCGGCCGGCGGTATCGAGCAGCACCGCCTCGTTGGAAAACCACCAATCGCAGTTGCGCGTCCCCCCGAACCCCTTGATGTCGATATCATTCCCCTGGGCGTAGGGAAAATGCAGCCCCGAGTTGCGCAGCAGGGTCGTCTTGCCGGCAGCCGAAGGGCCGATGATCATGAACCAGGGAAGGGCGTAAAGTGCAGCATTGCCGCGGTAGCCCACTCCCAGTTCGGAGGATTTCAGCGAGGCGATCGCCTCGTCCATCTTGGTGCGCAGCTCCTCGATCTCCAGCTGGCGCCCCATCCCCTTTTCATCGTGGGACTGCAGCTCCTTCTTGAAACGGTCGGCCCGGCGGCGCACCAGCAGCAGCTTGACCAGCCACCAGCCCAGGGCAAACAGCAGAATGCCCCCCATCACCATGAGGCGCAGCCGCTCGCCGTCCAGTCCGACATGGGGGCCCGCCCACCAGACCAGGGAAAGCAACAGCAACAGCCCGACGAACCGGCTGCCCGAGCGGCCGAGCAGATACGCCTGAAGGAAGATCAGTATCTTGTTCATTTGGTTGGCACCTTATCCTGCAACTGGGTCGGCGCTTCATTGACCGGCTCCGGGGCCGGGGCCCGATTTTTGAGCACGCCGAGCATGGCAGCCTGGTCGGTCTGGATCGAGACGACGCTGCGCTCGGCCAGCTTGTTGACCGTCACCGAATAGCCGAGGAAAGTGAAAAAGACCACCGCCACCGTGACCACGGTGACCACCCAGTAGGGGACCTCGCGGCGGACCCTGGTCATCAGCGGCACCAGGGGGACACCTGCGGGCGACAGGGTGGGGTTCACCACCCCCCGATAGCCTTCGATCTGGGCGCGCAGATCGACCTGCAGCGCCATCAACTGCTCCAGGCCGCGCAGCTTGTAGATCCCCTCGAAACCCAGCTGCAGGCAGGCGTAAAAAAGCTCCAGCAGCTCCAGGTTGGCCTCTCCGCCCTGACGAAGGTTGGTCAGGCGCTCGAAAAACCCCTCCCCGGCCAAGTGGTCGCCGAACAGCTCCATCTGCAGGGGGCGACTCATCCACTGCAGCCGGCCGGGCCAGCTGGAGCTGAGTACCGCCTCGTCGATGCAGGCCGCCAGGGCATACTTGGCGTCCTTGAGCACCACCATGCCGATCTGCCGCTCGAAGGCCATCCGCTCCATGATGTCGAAGCCGGAGAGGACTTTTTCCCGGTAGTCGGCATCCAGACCGGCGCCCCGGTCTCCCCTCTTGAAAACCGCGATCAGGGAGAAGATGGTTTCGCTGCATTCCAGCAGCGGGTTGATACGCGTTTTTTCCGCCCCGTTGTCCATGCTCAGCTACTCCTGCACGGTGACCAGTTCGATGTCTGCGGCCGAGAAATGCCGGGGCAGGAACAGCGCCAGGCTCCCCTCCTCGAGAACCTTGCCCCAGAAATCCCCCCTCGGTTCGATGCGGAAATACTCGCAGCCGCTTTTGACCGAAAGCTTGTTCGGCGGGCGCTGGGTGTGCACGATGCGCACCCCGGGCAGGGCCGAAGCCACCGTCAACTCGATGGTGCCCCGCGAGGCGACCTTGATCTGGCGGGTGAAATCGGTGATCCAGAGCGGATCCTCTGCCTCGAACAGCACCTCCAGGAAGAGGCTGGCACCCTGCAGGATCTGCGAGTCGAGCCCCGTCACCGAAAGCAGCGCCTCGCTCTCCCGGGTCAACCTGAGCGCGGCACTGGGGGCGGTGGTGGAAAAGTTGATCAGGTTGCCCAGCAGGCGCTCGAAACTCTGGAATACCCCGGTGAGTTCGCCATGCTGGTAGCGTGGCAGGGCGCTGACCTCCAACTCTGGGCTGAAGGCGCACAGCCCGCCGACCAGTTGGCAGAACAGCCGATACAGAGGTTCGGGACCGAGATCCGGATGCTGCTGGAAATGCAGCAATTGCGGATAGGCGGAATTCAGGCTGTGCAGCAGCAGGATCTGGGCAGGGTCGGTGCGGGCGAATTCGCCGGGGCCGCCGCCGAATTGGCCGCGGCGGTCGTTGAGGGTGCGCAGCCGCGCCCCGATCCCCTCGATCACCCGCCCGAGCAGCCCCTTGAGGTAGACCGAGGCACCGAGCCGGGCAACCGGAGGGATGAACTCCCGAACCAGGCGGTAGCCGCCGTCGCCCTCGTTGACCACCCGGGCGATCTTGATGCAGACAAACTGCTCCAGGCAATCCCGGTCGGTGAGCAGGGCCAGGTTCGGGCGGGCCAGCAGCACCTCCCGTTCCCGATCGTTGTCATATTCGTCGCCCAGCTGCCGGTAGTCCGCCTGCCAGCCGCAGAGCTGGCTCCGGTCGGGGTAACCCGACACGCCCTTTACCCTGGCATTGGCCGGCAGCGCCAGGAATACCTCGGCGGTTTCCCCGCCGCCGCAACGCAGCTCGCAGGCCAGCGGCTCATCCCGGGAGGCATCGAAGCTGACCAAGCGGCCATCGGGAAAGATCGCACTGCACTCCTGCAGGCGGAAGTTGCCGTTGGCCATGGCCTTGTCGTCGATGCCCAGCGACAGCAGCCCCCAGGAAAAAGGGCTCTGGACCCGACTGCGCACCAGCTGGCTGCGTTCCTGATAGCGGTCCCAGGCCTGAAAATGCTGCTGGCCCAGAAACATCCCCTCGGCCCAGATAACCTTATTCAATTCACCCATGCTTGCTTGTCCCCGACCGGCTGCAATCAATCGACAAATTCTACGCTGTTGCCCTTGAGATTTACGGTTACCTTGCTGGAGAAACGTTTCTTGAAAAACCCATCCGCCACCGGCCGGACATCCCGCCAGGCCTCCTTTTCCGGCTTTCGGAAGACCGCCATCACGGCAATGTAGCGTGCCTGGTCATGACGAAGGTACTCCAGGCGCTCCTGGGAGGCCGGGTTCAGGGTCAGGGTTTCCTTGGTCAGCAGGCTGTCGCCGAGGGTCATCAGGTCCTTCTTCCACAGCTCCTCGAAGCTGGCCTTGCTGAAGGGCTGAGCGTCGGAAAGCTGGTAGATGTTGACCATGACCGGCAAGGGCTCGTCAAAATCATTGAGATTCAGATTTGCGGTGCTGGACAGACCCATCTTGACCTGGGGAGGCGAACAACCCGCGGCCAGGCAAAGCAGGACCAGCAACCAGAAGCAGCAGCTCAAGTTCCGGAATTTCATGATGAAGAACCTCCTTGGACACACCCCGTGGCAGGGTTGGCAGCGGCCCGGCTTTGCTCACGGGCCTTGACATAGCCATTGAGAAAACCTTCCAGGATCAGTTTCTGATGGCGCAGGTGGGGGTTGCCGGCAAATTCGGCATGCAGCCTGCGGAAACGGCGCCACGCCAGGGGCCGCAATCCCAGAACCCCTGGCGAGGCTTGTTCGATCCGCTCGGGACTGAGTTGGCGCAACACCTCGTCGGCTACCCCCTCCAGGGCTTCCATCAGGGCCAGTTGGTGCTGCAGAAGGTCTTCGAGCAGAACCTGCAGGTGCTCGGCCCCATCCTCGGCCCCGGTCAGCCACTCCCGCAGCACCTCTTCGGGCTTGCGGTTTTTGAAGGATTCGTACCCATCCCCAAAAACCCTGCCGTAAGCCAACCCGAGTTCCTCGGCAAAGCAGCGTTGCCCTTCCACCAGGCGGGCCAGGCCGCCCACCAGGTTTTTTGCAGTCACTCCCGACATGATGCGGACTTTTGCAGCCGGCGGGTTCTGCCCATTGCGGCATTCCACCGCACCCGGTTCCGGAGTCTCTTTCGCCCCCCGCCGGGAGGCACGCCCCTGAGGCTTTTTCATTGCGGAATCCTCAACATGATTTACGCAGCGCGGCGCCTCCCGGAAAACATTAATTTTTTTTCCACAAAAAATTTGAATTTAAGTACAAACTAAAGGGTGGTTTAATAGCACGCATTAATTTTGCCTGTCAAACCAAAAAGCCCTCACATGAATTTTTTTTCGCGAGCACTTACGTCAGCCAAGTGCTGCCCCCAAAAGGACCGTCGCCGTTTTTTCAATGTCGGTAAAAAATAGCTTCCAAAGCTGCCTGCGAACTGATAAGATTCCGCTAATTCTGGCTTTTGCTGGATTTTAATACCAAGGATCAGGTTTCAGCGACCGAGCCGCCGGGGGGGGATTAACGATGCGCCCGTTTCGGGATGCTTCCATAGCCAGCAAACTGACCGCGCTGATGATGGTGGTCGGTTGCCTGGTGCTGCAGCTCGCCACGGCCGCCTTCGTCGCTACCGAAGTCATCTCCTATCGCCAGGCCACCCTGGACAAGGTCACCAGCCTGGCCGACATACTCGCCTCCAGCAACCGACTGGCCCTGCTCTTCAACGACAAGAAATCCGCCCACGAAACCCTCGCCTCCCTGGCCGCGGAGCCGCAGGTGCAGATGGCCTACCTGCTCGACCGCAATAAGGCTCCCTTCGCCCAGTTCGTCAACGAGAGAAACCCCGAGATCGCGGAGGGAAAGGGCGCCGCACAGCTGATCTGCGACTCCCTGGAGGAGCCGATGGAGGAGGGGCGGCCGGCCCATTGCTTCACCTTTGAGCATCTGGCCCTGCTGCGCCCGGTCATGGTGGACGGCGAGCAGATCGGGATGGTGTTCCTGCAGAGCGGCCTCGGCGACCTGCGCCAGCGCCTGCTGGGGATCGCCGCGACAGTCCTGGCGGTCCTCGGCATTCTCGTGCAGCTCGCCTACCTGCTCTCGGCCCGTCTGCAGCGGCTGTTTTCCGGGCCGATCCTCAAGCTGGTCGGGCTGATGCAGCGGGTCTCGCGGGAGAAGGACTTTTCGCTGCGGGCCGAGCGGGAAACCGGGGACGAGGTGGGCACGCTCATCGACGGCTTCAACCGGATGCTGGGCGAAATCGAGCTGCGCGACCGGCAGCTGGAGGACCACCGCCTGAAACTGGAGGACCAGGTCCAGCACCGGACCGCCGAGCTGCGCCACACCAACCGCCGCCTGCAGCTGACGATTGCCGAGCTCGAAGCAGCCAAGAACGCCGCCGACGCCGCCAATCAGGCCAAATCCCAGTTCCTCGCCAACATGAGCCATGAAATCCGCACACCGATGATCGGCGTGCTCGGCATGACCGACCTGCTGCTCAAGACCCGTCTCGGCGCCTCCCAGCGCGAGTTGGCCGAAACCGTGCACCGCTCCGGCGAGGCTCTGCTGGAAATCCTCAACGACATTCTCGATTTCTCCAAGATAGAGGCGGGCAGGATCGAGCTGGAGCACGTCGACTTCGATCTGCGGGAACTCCTCGAGGAGGTGGCCGCCCTGCTCGCCGAAAAGGCCTTCGCCAAGGGGCTGGAGCTGGTCTGCCAGATTCCGGCCGACCTGCCGCTGGCGCTGCGGGGCGACCCCGGGCGACTGCGGCAGATCCTGCTCAACCTGGTCGGCAACGCCGTCAAGTTCACCGAGAGCGGCGAGGTACTGCTGCGGGCCGAAGCGGAGGAGGAGGCCGGAGAGACCCTGTGGTTACGGCTGGAGGTGCAGGACACGGGGATCGGCATCGCCCCGGAAGCCCAGGAGGGGATTTTCGATTCCTTTACCCAGGCGGACAACTCCACCACCCGGCGCTTCGGGGGGACCGGCCTGGGTCTGTCCATCGTCAAGCAACTGGCGGAGATGATGGGCGGGGAGGTCAGCGTGGAGAGCGCGGCGGGCGCGGGCTCCACCTTCCGGCTCAGGCTGCCGATGGAAATGCAGCCCGCCAAAGGGCCCGGTCAAATGCCGGCTGCCGCGGGACTGCAGGGCAAAAGCCTGCTGCTGGTCGGGAACCACGCGGCGACCCGCACCCAGCTGGAGGCGGACCTGGGCGCCCTCGGCCTGGTCGTCACCGGTGCCGCCGACCACAGCGAGGCCCTCGCCCAGCTGCGCCGGGCCGCCGACACCGGGCGCCCCTTTGCGCTGGTGCTGATCGACCAGGGCCTTTCCGAGGCCGGATCGAAGGCCGTCGTCGCTGAGATCCGGACCCTTTGGCCACGCGGAGAAACCCGCCTGGTGCAGCTCGCGCCGCAGGTGCATTGCTGCCGGGAGGAGGAGCTCTCCCGGCGGGGCTTTGTCGGCACCCTGCTCAAACCGGTGCGCAGTTCCCAGCTGGCGGCGAACCTCGAGGTCTTTTTGCGCGCCGCGGAGCCCGAAATCGGACCCCGCCCCGGGAAGAGTACGCCCAAACCGGTTCCCGCCGGCAACGCCCCCTGCATCCTGCTGGCCGAGGACAACCCCACCACCCAGCGGCTGATCCAGATCCTCCTGGAAGGCGCCGGATATCGGCTGGAAGTGGCCGCCAACGGCAGCCTCGCCACCCAGGCCGCGCTGCAGGGGGGGCACCAGCTGGTCCTGATGGACTGCACCATGCCGGTCATGGACGGCTTCGAGGCCACGCGGACCCTGCGCGCCGCCGGCTTCGCCGCTCCGATCATCGCCCTGACCGCCAGGGCGCAGCAGGAGGACATCCAGCGCTGCCGCGAGGCGGGGATGGACGATTTTCTGCGCAAACCCTTCAAGCAGAAGCAGCTACTGGAAACAATTGACAAATGGCTGAAGCACGGCCCCCGCCACCGGGCCGAAAAAGCCTGCTGATGGTTCGGCCCACAGGATAATCGCCCCGCCATGCACGATTCCCAAATCCAGGACAAAATTCCCCAACGGGGGCAAGGACGCCGCGGTCTGCTCTGGACGCTGGCGGCCTGCGCCATCCTGCTGGCCCTGAGCGCCGGGCTCTTCGCCCTGGCCAATCCGAGCCCGCCTCCCCCCCTGCGAGTCGACGACATTACCGCGGTCTCCACCCCCACCGGTTCTCTGAAAGAGCTGGTCCTCCATGGCTCGGGCTTCGACCGGACCACCCGGGTTTCCCTGGTCCCGGACACCCTGAACCGAAGGGCCCGGATCGGCGCCCTCGACACTCATTCAATGTTGGAGGACGTCACCGTGCGGGGGGATTTCGCCTACCTGGCGAATGCTTCCCGAGGGCTGGCGATAGCCGACATCACGGACCCGGCCTCGCCCCGGATCGTCGGCACCCTGGAGCTGCCGGGGAAGACCTGGTCCATCGCTCTGCAGGGGGACAGGGCCTACCTGGCCCTCATCAAGGGGGGGCTGGCCATCGTCGACATTTCCGCACCCGAAACGCCACGGCTGCTCGGGACCCTGCCCACCGACGGGGTGACCATGAACGTGGCCGTGCGGGGCGATCTGGCCTATCTGGCAACGGGAGGCGGCGGCCTGCAGGTGGTGAACGTCGCCGAGCCCGGCGAACCCCGGTTGGTGGGCAGCCTGCAAGTCCCGGGTTTCGCCTGGGATCTGGCCCTCATGGGCGACCTGGTCCTGGTCGCCGCGGGGCAGGGGGGGCTCCACCTGGTCGACGTCTCCAGCCCGCAGGACCCCCGGCCGGTTTCCCACCTGGCCGCCCATGGGCAAGTCCGCGAGGTGGCCCTGGCCGGCCAGATCGCCTACCTGGCGGCCAGCCAGGCCGGCCTGCAGGTCGTCGACCTGGCCGACCCCCTCCAGCCCCGGTTTCTCGGTTCGCTGGCGGTTGGCGAAAAAGCCACCCGGGTGGAGGTCAGCGGTGAGCGTCTCTACCTCGCGGCCCAAACGGGAGGTTTCTATCGCTTTGATCTGGAAGATCCCGCCCACCCCAGCCCGCTGGGGATGATTCAGAACGACCACCGGATTTTGGGTTTCACCGTCGCGGGGGATGAGATTTTTCTTGCCTGTGGAGAACAGGGACTGCAGGTACTCGGAGGACAGGAGGTCCTGGAACAAACCTCCCCAAATGAGGCGGAGGCCCGTGGAAATTTCCAACTGGTCCGTCTGGCCGAGGGGATTCTGGCTGTCGGGGAGAACCTTGGCGGCCTAAAGCTCTTCAATCTGGCCACCCCCGGGGAATTGCGACCTCTCGGCGAGGTTCAATCCTTGAACAGCCCGGATAGCCTGACCCTTGCGCCCCCCCTGGGCCTGACCGACAGGCAGTCCAGGCTTCTGCACCTGGAGGACCCGGACCGGCCGACCCTGGGAAAACGTCTCGACCGATTCGGACCGACGGAGGCGGCGGCCCTGCGCGGGCAGACGGCCTTCACCACGGGGAAATCCCGCCTGCTGCAGATCTTCGACCTGGCCGACCCGGCCGCGCCGCGCCCGCTCGGAAGCATCGATCAGGTGGCCAATCCCCTGGCCCTTGAACTGGCAGGGGACCTGGCGCTGGTAGCCGATTACGACCGGGGCCTGCTGATCAGCGATATCTCCTCCCTGGAAAGGCCGCAACTCCAGAAGGCCCTGGCCCTGCCCGGCCCGGCCAGGGACCTCGCCCTGCGGGGGGAGCTCGCCTTTGTCGCCACCGGGGAAAGGGGGGTCCAGGTTATCGATTTCAAGGACCCCCGCAGCCCCAGGCTGCTCGGCGGTGGGCCCGATGGGGTTTCTTGTGTGTATCTGGAGGTTGAGGATTCTCTGGTGTTCTGCCTCGGGGTGGAGGGAAGACAGGACCTGCTGACCATTCTGGATGCCTCCGACCCGGCCCGGTTGCAACTGAACCAGAAGTTTCCTATTCCTATTCCCTCTTCCAGGATCGCTACCCCCCATTCCAGGATCGTATCCGCCGAAAGCGGAGGCTACGTTTACCTGGGCGCTGCAGATAAACTGCTGGCCATCGAGATCGCTGAGCCAGGGAAGACCCGGATAGCCGGCACCCTGGAGCTTCCCACGCCGGTCCGTGACCTGGCGGTCACCGGCAATCGCCTCTACCTGGTGGGCAACAACTCAATCCTGGTGGCAGACATTTCCGATGCGGCCCGACCACGACTGGTCGGCGGCAGCCAGGCCCCGGGTTCGCTAACCGACTTGGTCATTTCCGGCCACCTGGCTTTTGCCTCGGATCCCGCTCAGGGGCTTTTTATTCTCGATATCGGCGATCCCGCCAGACCGGAAATCCTGGGGTCCCTGATTACCCCCGGTCAGGCTGCCGGCCTGGTGGCAGCCGAGAACCTGCTCTACCTGGCCGACGGCCCAGCGGGGCTGCAGGTCATCGACATCAACGACCGGGGTGCCCCCCGGCTCCTCACCACGGTGAAAACCCCAGGCGGGGCACGAGGCCTGGCCCTGGCGGGGGAGCATCTGCTCCTGGCCAGCGGCCGGGAAGGGCTGCAGGTTCTCAGCCTGGCCGACCCGCTGCACCCCAAACGGGTCGGCGGGCTTTCCCTCCCCTGGCCGTTGCGCAATTTCGCCCAGGTCCTCCATGTGGCGGTCCAGGGGGAATTCGCCTTCGCCGCCTGCGGGGAGGGGGGGCTGCAGGTCATCGACATCAGCCATCCGGGCCGCCCGCGGCTGGCCGGGTCGGTGGAGTTGCCCGGATGGTCGAAAAAGGTCGTGCTGAAGGGGCAGCTCGCCCTGGTCCCCGCGCTCCATCACGGGGTCCACGTCATCGACCTCAGCCACCCCGCCGAGCCGCAACTGATCGGGACCATCCACACCCAGGGGGTCGCTCATGACCTCCAGTTCGATGGCGACACCCTGATCATCGCCGACGGCTACGGAGGGCTAAAATTCGCCCAGCTTCCCCGCGAGATCCAGGCCCTGGCAGTGTCGAAGCCGGACCGGCTCACCCTGCCCTTGCCCGGGGACCTGCCCCCCGGCCAATATACCCTGCGGGTGTTCAACCGCACGGGGAGCGTCGAACTGCCGGGGCGGGTGACCATCCCCGCGCCCTGAGCCCAGCGCCGGACGACAGGCTCCTAGAACCGGTATTCCGCCCCCGCCCAGAACTGCCGCCCTACCACAAAGGTGTCCCGCGAACGGCCGGCGCGAATTTTCTCGTCGAAGACGTTGTAGACCTCGAGACTCAGCCCCAGCTCCTGGTCGCGGTACACGGCTTTGCGCCAGTTCAGCTTCCAGTCGAAGAGCAGAGCCGCAGCGCGGTCCTGCGCCTCGTAGATCTCCAGGCTCTCGAAAATCTCCTCGCCGGTCAGCGGGTCGCTGCGCCGCTCGCCGCCGGGGATTTCCCGGAAAATCCCGGTCGGCTCGATGGTCTCGTAGCCGCTGCGGTACCAGGTCAGGTTGGTGAAGGTGAAGCCGCCCGGCAGCTGGGCGATCCAGGTCAGGTTGAGCACCCAGGGGCGGTTGTAGTCGCCTCTGGGGAGTTCGGTCTTGAGCAGGATGTCGTCGCCGTACCAGACCCGGTCCTCGAGCTCGTCCGCTTCCAGGGTGGTGTCGTAGTCCTCGTTGCTGCTGAGGGTCTCCTGGTAGGTGGCGTTCAGGGAGAGAAACTGGCGGCGGAAGCGCCGCTCCCAGGAGAGGCGGTAGCCGTCGTGGCGGCTGCTGCCGTGGTTGTTCAGGGTGTAGTAGCGCAGCCCGTCGGGCTGCACCTCGCCGTAGCTGCGGGCGAACTCGTCGCGCCCTTCGCGGTGCACGTACTTCAGGCTCAGCCGCCCGCCGAACAGGGCCTGGTCGACCCCGGCGGTTAGCTCGTCGGCATAGGGGGTATCCAACCGCGAGAAGCGGGTCACGTTGACCCCCTGGAAGGCGGCCGGCTCCCAGTCGGTGGGGCGGTTCTGGAAGGAGGTGCGGGCCTCGCTGCGGAAGGGGGGCCGGGCCTCGCGCAGCTTGTAGGTCAGCAGGCTGCGGCCGTAGTAGCGGGCCGCTCCGGCGACCAGCCGGGTGCGCCCGTCGCCGAACAGGTCGTAGCCTGCGGCGAGCCGGGGCGAGAGGTTGAGGTTCTCCATGAAATCGTCGTAGGAGAGGCGCACCCCGGGGCGCAGGCTCAGGCGCCGGAAGCCGAGCTGGTCTTCGGCGAACAGGTGATAGCTGTTGATGCGAGCGATGACCGAGGCGGGGTCGTAGACGTTGCGCAGGGTGAAGAACTGCTCCTGCTCCTCGCAGGCGAAGGTGTCCTCGCCGCAGATGATGTCGGGGGTGGTGCGGGCCCCCTTGAAGACGAAGGTGGTTTCCTCCCGCTCGAAGGTCCCCCGGGCCATTTCGGCCTCGAACCCCAGCTGGACCCCGTGGCCGACCGGGCCGGTGAAGCGTTCGTCGAAGTTCACCACCCCCTTGACGGCCAGCCCCTGCTGGGTCTTTTCGACGCTGCCGAACCCCCCTTCGGGGCTGACGTCGGAGCCGGAGATGAGCCCCCAGTCCTTGTTGTCGGTGATCGCCCAGGAACGAAAGTGGCGGGGGCCCCGGCGGCTGTTTTCGCTGGCCTGCAGCGCCCCCTCGAGGGAGAGCTCGCCCAGGCTGAAAAAATGCCGGTAGCCCGCACTCAAGGAGATCCCTCCCCCTTCCAGCTCGAAATCGCTGCCCAGCACGTCGGCGAAAAACCGCTCCTCCCGGTAGGGAGCGTAGGTCAGGCTGAGTTCGAGGGCATCCTCCGGGGTGGGGTCCCAGACCCCCTTGAGGAAATAGTTCTCCCCCCGGCGGGTCTCCGCTTTGGAGCCGCCCAGGTGAGCCAGGGGAATTTTCGAAAAGACCTGCCCGTAGGCGCCGAGCAGCCCGGCCGAGTCCCCCAGCGGCAGATCGAGGCTGACGAAGGCCTGGTGTTTTTCGAAGCGCGGCTGGTCTTCGATCCTGCCGACCAGCTCCGCCTCGGCCTGCTGGCCCTCGTCGAGGTGGAACCTGGTCCACTGGTCGCGGGTGGTCCGGTAGGCGAGTCCGCCGCCGAACTCGCTGCGCGGCCGGCGGGTCTTCACCTCCACCACGCCGCCGGTGAAGCCGCCGTATTCCACGGGGACGCTGCTGTCGAAGACGGTGATCTCGTCCACCAGGTCGGCCAACAGGAACAGCTGCTGGGGGTGGCCGGGCACGTCGCTGACCAGGTCGGCACTGCGGGTGGCGGGATCGAGCAGGCTGTTGTTGCCGATGCCGTCGATGACGAAATTGTTTTCGAAGGCCTTGCC
The DNA here is from genome assembly GCF_019704135.1 of Desulfuromonas versatilis. Lineage (NCBI taxonomy): Bacteria > Pseudomonadati > Thermodesulfobacteriota > Desulfuromonadia > Desulfuromonadales > Desulfuromonadaceae > Desulfuromonas > Desulfuromonas versatilis. The sequence goes on along the minus strand of NZ_AP024355.1, from coordinate 86,387 downwards.
GCCGCTGATGGAGAGGTTGGGCGGGAGGATCTCCCCGGCGTTCTTGTTGGTGTTGAAATCCTCGCTGAGCTGCACGTCGGGCAGCACCCGCAGCAGCTCGTTGATGCTGCCGTTGCCGCGGGGCAGGTCGCGGATGACCTCGCCGGGGATGGTCGACTTGCCGGTGGCGGGGTTGTCGATGGTGCCGGTGACCTCCACCGGGGCGAGCCGCAGCGGCTGGCCCGCCGGCTCCTCGGCGCAGGCCGGGGCTGCCCCCCAGAGGGCTGCCCCGGCCAACAGTGCGGCAATGGAAATCGATTTGAACTGCGGCAAGGAATGAATCCTGAAGAAGGCGGAGGGTTAACGCCCGCTGGGCTCGGCGAACAGCGGGCGGAAATCGCTGACATCATCGATCCCGTCACCGTCGCAGTCGGGGTCGAGGGTCAGCCCCGAGGCGGCGATGTCAGCCGCGCTCGCCAGCGGGTGGAAGAAATCGGGCTGCCCGTCTCCATCGGTGTCCACGTTGGCCACGGGGGAATCGGGAAACCGGTCCAGGGTGGCGAAAACCGTGGCGATCGCCTGGATCGCCTGGTTGCGGTCCAAGGTAAAGGGCAGAGCTTGGGCCAGGGCCAGGGCCTGTTCGAAGTCCTCGGCCTTGGCATAGCGCTCCACGACCCGCTGCAGGCGGAGCATGCGCTCGCTCGGCACCAGGATCTCCCAGGCGCTCTGGCCAGCCAGGTCGATAACCGTCACGGCCTGTTGATACGCCCCAAGTTCGATGTACAGATCCGCGGCCTTGAGCAGGTGGTCGGTCTCCTCCCGGGCCAGCCGGTTCTGGTCTTCGGCCGGGGTCAGGTTGCCGAACAGGGCGCTGGCCCGCTCGACATAAGCCGCCAGCAGCGCCAGCGCCTCCCCGTCGTCACCCAGGGCCAGGTACGCCCGGGCAACCCGCTGGTATTCTTCAAGAGCCAGGTCGCGGCCGAGCAGTTCGCGGGTCTTATCGTCGTTGCCCAGATCCAGGTAGCCCTCGGCAATGGCCGCGGTGGCCTTGCTGAACATCACCGGGTCGACGATCGCCTGGGCGACAGCCTCCGCTTCGGCCAACAGGTCGCCGGCCCGCTGCCGGTAGGCCTCCTCGCCCGACTCGAGGAACAGGCTCAGGTACAAGCCGGCCAGCTTGGCGTAGCCGTAATTGACCTTGGAGCTGCCCATGCTGATCTGCCGGGTCGCCAGGGTCAACTTCTTGTCCTGGTTGTCGTCCAGCTGCGCGACCAGGGCGACGGCCTGGTCCAGCACCTGCTCCGCCTCGGCGAAACGCCCCTCGCCGATCAGCTTCCCGGCCAGGTACTGGAGGTTGTCGTTGTAATAGGTCAGGGCCTCGATCCGCGTCTCCAGGACATCGGCATTGTACCAGTCGAGGATCATCCGGTACTCGAGGATATCCAGCGCGCTGAACTCCGCGAATGTTGCGGGCTCCGGGACGTGCAGCAGGCCCAGGCCCTGTTGAAGGGCCACATGGGAGGCCAACTTTTTCCAGGCTTCGGACTGGATTCGGTCGCTGGCCCCGCCGGGGAGCGAGGCGATCAGGTCGTGGCCCAGGCCGAATTGGCCGATATCGTAAAGGACCATGGCCATTTCGGCCATATAATCGTAGGTTTTCGAGCCGGTCAGGTTGGCCGCCAAGCCGTCGTTGCTGCGGATCGCCTGAACCTTTTGGCAAATGGTATAGGCCGTCCCGAAATCCCCCAAATCCACGTAGCGCCTGGCCGTTTCCACCCAGTGGTAAACCCTGGTCTTGTAGTCGCTGCTGCTGGGTGGCGTCACGTCGGCGAGGTCGTGCATGAGGTTCACGACCATTCCAGCCTCAGCCAGATCTCCGGTTTCGATCAACGCATCAGCCACCCCGAGAGCCGCGGAAAAGATTTGGCCGTAGATCAGGTTGGAGTGTTGGGCGGGATTGAGTTGACCTGCGTATCGAAACAACTGGTCAAGGCCCCGGGAAAGGGCCCCGGCAACCCGGTAGCCCTTGATGAGAGAGCGGATATTTCCACCGTCGATCTTGCCGAAACCGACCAGCCCCTTGGCCGCGATCACCCTGTCGAACAGGAGACCGGCCTCGTCGAGCGCCGAAACCGCCTCGTCGCGCCTGTCGAAATCTTTCAGGGCCTCGGCATAGGCAAGCCAGGCATGGCCCCTGACTTCCGACTGGTAGATCTGGGTTTCGATCAGGGTGCGGGCTTCGCCGAGCAGCCCGGCCTGGGCCTTGCCCTTGGCGATCTCGAGCATGATCGCGTCGTTGACCGTATCGTCGAAGACGGTGCCGATGAGTTTTTCCGCCTGGTATAGATGGGAGATGTCCGAGTTGTAGTAATATTCCAGCCGTTTGCGGTTGTCGTCACCGGGCAGTTCGCTCTGCAGCAGGGGCAGGGCGGTCACCTGGGGGGCGGTGATGCGCACCAGGTCGAAAAGAAAGGGGTCGAAGCCGAAGGGTTGGCCGGTTTCCCGGTGCACCAGGCGGGCGGCAAATGCCTCCCGGTCGGCGGTGAAATCGCCCCAGCTCCAGCTCTGCGGACCGTAGGCGTGCAGGACGTAGCGGACCAGCCGCTCGGGGACCAGCCCCCCCAGCGGGACGACTCCGCCGGTGCCGACCAGAATCCGCTCGGCCAGCAGCACGGCATTGGCCCGGAAATTCTCGTTGGCGGCGTCGAAGGCGGCATCCTCGGCAAACATCAGGCCGACGAATTCGGCCGCCGCCCCGGCAAGTTCGGCGCGCTTGAACACCGCGGCGGGAGGTTCCCCTCCGGCCAGGCTCAGCAGGCGGTGCAGATCGCCGATGGCGCGGCGGGCCCGGTCATCGAAGCCGAGAAAAACCAGGGTCGCCTCCTGCGGCGTGCCGGCTTCGTCGAACAGCCTGGAAAAATCGATCCCTTGGGCCAGTTCCCCGAAGGGGTCGGCAGCCAGGGCCTTTTTCCTTTCCAACGCCAGCTTGGTCAGCAGCAGGGACCGCTGCAGCAGTTCGGGGTGGTCCGAGGGGCGGGCTCCCAGCGGGGTGGCCTGCCCGAGGCCGAGCCAGCCGCGGACCAGTTCGCTGGTCTGCTCCAGAGGCCGAAAGTCGCCCGGACGCCCGGCGCACAGAGAGGTGATCGGGGTGATCGCCAGGTCGTGCTCGGCCCCGACGAACAGTTCGAGGGGGGCGCGCATCCCGATCCCGGAGAATTCGACACCGGTTTCGGTGTCCTTCCCCCCCTGGGAAACCGCGACCAGGCTGGAGAGGTTGGCGCCGCCGTTGACCTGGAAGGTGAACTCCCCGGAGGGACCGCTGACCGTTTCGCAGCGCCCGGTGCCCCTGGGCCCGCAGAAGCTGACCACTTCGCCGCTGATCTTGCTGTGCAGATACACCCGGGCGCCCGTCACCGGGCCATCCTCGACCACCCCGGCAACGGTGCGCGAGCCGGGGAGAGCCGAAGATTCTCCTCCGCCGCCACCGCCACCCCCGCAGCCGGCCATCACTCCCAGCAGCAGCCACAGGCTGCCCACGACAAGACGGTTGAACCTCCGATTTCCATGAACGCAGAGAAGCAAAACAATCTCCCTGAAAAGACTTCGTATCCTGTTTTATCAACCTGAAATATTGGATTTTGTTTTTTAAACTTGACCAATGTGGGCCAGATTATTCAAAACCCTTACCTGACCATGCAACTTACCAACGGAGGCATGCAAAATCAACCAAAAGCGTGGAAAGTAGGTGGAAATTCGTTTCGGCGGCCCCAAATGACCAGGTTTGAATGCATCGGCATCAGCCCAAGAAGACCACTTCTTCCCCAGGCCCGCCGCAACCCAACAGCCTCGAGACTCCTGCAGCAGCTACTTTCTCTGAAACAACCTTGCCCGGGTTTGCCTTATGGCGTATAAGTTGGCAGGTACCTTCCTTTTCCGCCTCGACCACCCCTGGCCGGCCTGCCGGCAAGGGCCCGGACGACTGCCATGGTTAAAAAACCGCTCATCGCGGGACTGCTCGTCTCCCTGCTGCTGCACCTCGCCCTGTTCGCCCTGCCGGGCAAGCCGACACGCCTGGGCCCGCGGCCGCTCCGGGCCGTGGAGGTCGGCCTGCGCAGCCCCGCCCCCGCGCCCCCCGAACGCCCGCAGCAGCCCGCCACGCCGCCGGCCGCCAGCAAACCGGTAGCGCCCCCACCGGCGCTGAAGCCCGCTCCCGTCCCGGAAAAACCCGAGCCCGCACCAGCTACACCAAAGAGGCAGGCGTCTTTCGCCAGCAAGTCCAAGCCCACGGCGGCTACCCCCCTCCGGGAAGAGGCCGCCCCCAAGCCGGATCTCCCGGCCCGCGATTCGCATCCAACGCCCCCGCCGGAGCAGCACTCCGCCGCTCCCGCACCTGACCCGACGCCGGCGCCCGCACCTCCGGCAGCTGTGCCGGATTCCGCGGCTTCCGCGGCCCCTTCTCCAGTCAGCCCCGGGGCAGCACCGCCCAACGCGACGGCTAGCCCCGCGCCCGAGGTGGTCAGCACGCCGCCCGCCTATCTGCACACCCCGCGCCCCACCTACCCCCGCCAGGCGCGGCTGCGGCGCTGGGAAGGAGAGGTGCTGCTCAAGGTGAGGGTCGGCATCTCCGGCAGAGTGCTCGAGGCGACCCTCGAGCATTCATCGGGTTATCCGGTTCTCGACCGCTCGGCCCTCGAGGGGGTGCACGCCTGGCGGTTTCGCCCGGCCACCAGCAATGGGACTCCGGTGGAGGAGGAGGTTCGGGTCCCGGTGCGCTTCAGCCTGAAGGACTCCTGAGCCGGACACTTGGACCCCCCTCGCGCCCAGAGGAGGGGAGGGCTTGCTTCTGAAATAAGAATGCTATATATTGATTGTCATATCTAAAAAGGAGGCACGTCATGGAGATTCTCGGCCTGCTCGGTGTTTTGGCCGTCTGGTTCATTCTCAACCGCTGGATCCTCCCCAAACTCGGGGTGCAGACCTGACTTTCCGACAGCTGCAGCCTTCCCGTGCGGAAGGAGCAACCCGGGACGGAAGACAAGAACCCGGAAAATTAAGCGCCGGGGCGGCCCATCAGCCGCCCTGGCGTTTTCATAGATAGGGGGAAAACAGCTTGGCGAAGGCGTCCCTGAGCTTGACGGGCAGGGGGCGCCCGTCCACATCGGCCAGCAGCACCTGGCGGGAGGCTGCGCGCACGGTGTCGAAATGCGCGGCCAGTTGGCGGTTGCAATTGCGGTCGTAGACTTCGAGGCAGAATTCGAAATTGAGCCGCAGGCTGCGCGGGTCGAGGTTGGCGGTGCCGACCAGCGCGTAGTCGTCATCCACCAGCAGCAGCTTGCTGTGCACAAAGGGCGGCGGCTGGTAGAAGATGCGCACGTTGTAGAGCAGCAGCTCCCAAAGATAGGAACGGGTCGCCCAGGCGACGTAGGGGAGGTTGTTCCGTGCCGGCAGAACGATCTCCACCGTCACCCCGCGCAGGGCCGCGGCGTTGATCGCGGCGATCAGGAAGCGGTCCGGCACGAAATACGGCGTCATGATCCGCAGGCGGCGGCGTGCGCAGTTCAAGGCCCCGGTCAGAATCCAGGGGAGCTTTTCGAAATCCTCGTTCGGCCCGGCGCTGATCCCCCGGCAGAAAGCCTGCCCCCCTGCCGCCACTGCGGGCGGTTTTTCCTGGTGGAAACCCTCCCCGGTAGCCAATTGCCAGTCCTCCAGGAAGGCCTCGCGCATCTGCCCCACAACCGGACCCTGCACCCGGAAATGAATATCGACCACCCGGCGCGGGTCGCTGCTTTCGGCCAGGTGCCGGTCCCCGATGTTCATCCCGCCGCTGAAGCCCAGCACCCCGTCGACCACCAGGAGTTTGCGATGATTGCGCAGGTTGAGGTGTATGCCGTGCCCGGAGAGGCTGGGGGGGAGAAAGCGGGCCACCCGCACCCGGCTGCCCTGGAGCAGCCGGCGGGCCGGGGGGAAGGAGTAACGCTCGCCCAGTCCGTCGATAAGAACCTTCACCTCGACGCCACGAGCCGCGGCTTCGGCCAGGGCGTCGGTGAAACGGCGCCCGGTCGGGTTGGATTCGAAGATGTAGGTGGACAGCAGGATGGACTGCCGGGCCCCGGCGATGGCCTCGAGCATCGCCGGATAGGCCTGCTCGCCGTTGTGCAGCGGTTCGATGTGATTGCCCTGCAGCAGGGGGCGGCGGGTGACCGCATCGGAGAGATGCAGCAGGGTGGCGAAATTTTCCGCCCGGAAGGGGTACTGCTCGGCGCTCTCCCGCGACCAGGCGCAGAGGCTGGGCTCGAACCAGGTCGATCCCTGGCTCTGCAGGTCTCGGGCCCGGGTCCGGATGCGATTGACCCCGAGCAGCCAGTAGAGCCCCATCCCCACCCCCGGCAGGGCCAGGCACATCACGATCCAGCCCAGGGCGGCGCGGGGATCCCGCTTGTGGAGCAGGGCGTGACCGGCGGAGAGCAGTCCCGCCAGGCTCAGCACCAGCGACAGGGTCAGGTACAGCAAGAGGACCTCCTCGAAGGGGTCAATTCACCAGCACTTCATTAATGTACTAGTCTAGCAAAGGCGGGAGGATCTTTCACCCGGAAAGCCCCGGGCGGGGTGCGGATCGGCTCGGGGCGCGGGAGAGTGGACTCCCGCCGCGCCCCGGAGAAGAAGGTTCAGCGCAGGCTGGTGGCGCAGCGCGGGCAGGTCAGCATGCTGGTGGAGGGGACCTTGTGGCCGCAGGTCGGGCAGTTGAACCAATACCGGCAATGCTTGCACTGGGGATCGGACAACCCCTGTTTTTTCTTGCACTTGGGGCATTGGCGGTACATTTTCTTGCTCTTGATGTATTCGGCGAAAATCAACCCGCAGCGCGGGCAATCGGCAGCGTCGCGCTTGCGGATTTCGGCGCCGCAGTTCTGCATCGGACAGACGAATACCGTCTTGCAGGCGCTGCACCAGAATTTACCTTTTTTCTGCTCCTTGCAAACTGGGCACTTATCCATGACCTACCTCGTCAGGCGGCAATCGTTGGGGACGGGGCCGGCGGATGGGTTCCTGCCGCCCTGGTCAGCGAAAAAAAGCCGGGCCCCCGCAAGGACCCGGCTTCCGGTGGGGTATCGGTCGAGCGATCAGTCGACCTTGAAAAAGGCGTTCTTCACGGCACCACAGACCGTGCAGGGACCATCGGGCTCTCCCTCCAGGGTGTTGCCGCAGACCTTGCAGACATAGTAGTCGACGATTTCGTTGCTGCCGAGATTGTCCAGGGCCTGCTGATAAAGCTTGGCGTGAACCTTTTCCACGGCGTTGGCAAAGGTGAAGCTCTTCAGGGCAACCTCGAAGCCTTCGGCCTGGGCGTCCTTGATCATCCCGGGGTACATTTCCATGAATTCATGGGTTTCCCCGCCGATCGCCTCCTTGAGGTTTTCCTTGGTGGAGCGGATGCCGCCGAGCGCGCGCAGGTGGGCGTGGGCATGGATGGTTTCGGCCGCGGCCGCCGCGCGGAACAGCTTGGCCGCCTGGGTGAAGCCCTCCTGGTCGGCCTTCTGGGCAAAGGCCAGGTAGGTACGGTTGGCCTGGGATTCGCCGGCAAAGGCTTCCTTGAGATCTTTTTCGGTCTTGCTACCTTTCATTTCCGCCATTGAATTTGCTCCTTGAATTTAATTTAATCTAGCAGGCATCAAAAAGACCCTAACATTCTAATTATTCCTCGGCGCATGTCAACCTTTCCACAACCTGCCCGGGCGGGTCGATGGCCCATCCAGGTTACTTTGCCTGGCAGGCCCGTTCGATGTCGAGGGGCTTGCCGATCAGCACCAGCAGATCACTGTCCTTGATCATGTAGTCCGCCGGGGGCAGGGTGACGAAGTTGCCGGTCAGCATCTCCTTGACACCGATGACCGTGACGTTGAACCGGCGCCGCAGGTCCAGCTGGATCAGGGTCTTGCCGACCATGTGGCGGGGCGGCCCGACCTCGGTGATGGAAAAATCCTCAGAAATCGGGATGACGTCGAGGATGTTGGGGCTCGAGAGGCTGCGGGCGGTCTTGACGGCCATGTCCTTCTCGGGGTAGATGACCTCGGTGGCCCCGACCTTCTCCAGGATCCGGCCGTGGTCCTCGTCGAGCGCCTTGACCACGATGCGCGGCACCTTGAGTTCCTTCAGGTAGAGGGTGATCAGGGTCGAGAGGTGGGAGCGTTCGCCGGTCGAGACCACCACGCCGTCCATTTCGTCGATCCCCTGGCCCTTGAGGAACTCCTTGCTGGCGGCATCGCCGAGGATGGCGTAGGAGGAATGCTCCCTGACCCGCTGCACCTTGTCGCGGTCGGTGTCGATGGCGACGACTTCATGCCCCTCGCTGTAAAGGGTGGTGGCCACGTGGAAACCGAAGTTGCCCAGACCGATGACGCAAAAACGTTTCATGGCAATTTCTCCCGGCCCGATCAGCCGATCATGATGTTTTCTTCCGCATAGCGCACCGCGTCCTCGCGGCTGCGGCGGATAATGGTGAACGCCACGGTCAGCAGCCCGACCCTGCCCACGAACATCAGCAGGATGACGATCAGCTTGCCCGCAGGCACCAGTTGGGGGGTCACCCCGAGGGAGAGCCCCACCGTGGCGAAGGCCGAGACCGCCTCGAAGACATAGTCCAGAAACAGTCCGCCGCTCTCCCGGAAGGGGATTCCGGTCATCTGCACCGTCAGCAGGCCGAAAGTGGCCGCGCCAAGAAACAGGGCGGCCAGCATTACCAGGGTGAGGGTCTTGGTGGCCAGCTCATCCGGCAGGGTGCGCCGGAACACGTTGGTGTGGGCGCTGCCCTTGAGGCGGCTGTGCAGGATGGCGACGAACAGGGCCAGGCTGGTGGTCTTGATGCCGCCTCCGCAGGAGCCCGGCGAAGCGCCCACGAACATCAGGAAGATCATCAGAAACAGGGTGGGGGCTTCGAAGCTGTTGAGGTCGATGGTGTTGAAACCGGCGGTGCGGGCGGTCACCGATTGGAACAGGGCGATCCAGAAGGCCTCGCCGGCGGGCAGCTGCCGAAATGAGGCCGGCGCCTCGAGCAGCGCGATCAGCACGGCCCCGCCTGCGACCAGCGCCAGGCTGGTCCAGAGCACCAGCCGCGAATGCAGGGACAGGCGCCGGCGGCCGCCTGCCCTGGGCCGCCGGCACGAGGCCAGGACTTCGCGCATGACCAGAAAGCCGATGCCGCCCAGGATGATCAGCCCCATGATGGTCAGGTTGACCAGAGGGTCGTCCCGAAAGCCGATCAGGCTGTCGGAAAACAGGGCAAAGCCGGCGTTGCAGAATGCCGAGACGGAATGGAAGATCGCATAATACACCCCCGTGGTCCAGCCCAGGCGGGGGACGAAAGCGAAAGCCAGCAGGACCGCGCCGGCCGCTTCGATGGCCAAAGTCAGCTTGAAAATGCTGCGGACCAGGTCGCGAAGCGAGTCGACGGGGGTATGCAGCAGCGTCTCGTGAATGATCCAGCGGCCGCGCATCCCCACCCCCTGTCGCAGATAGAAGAACAGGTAGACCGAGAAGGTGGTGATCCCCAGCCCGCCGACCTGGATCAGCAGCAGGATGGTCAATTGCCCGAACAGCGTGAAGCGGCTGCCGGTGTCGACCACGGCCAGCCCGGTCACGCACATGGCGCTGGTGGCGGTGAACAGTCCGTCAATAAAGGGGAGGGGCCCCTGGCGGGAAGCCAGGGGGAGGCTGAGGGCGAACGCCCCCAACAGAATGGCCAGCAGGTAATAGACGATCAGCGCCTGGTTTGGCGTCAGCTCACCCAGACGCCTGGAAATGCGCCCCATGAAACGGCTCCGAAAAATTCCCCTGATGCTACACCCTTCGCGCAATCGACGCAAGGGGGCCATCGAGGGACGGGGCGGAGGGCTTCGCCTCACCGGGTTCGGATCGCAAATCCTTGATTTTCCCTGAAAAACGTATTACCCTTTGGCCTGTTGCACTTTCCCCCGGGAGGATCTCATGAACGAATACCGCGTGGACAAGCAGGAACACCCGGTGGCCATCTTTCTCTCCGACGGCCTGGTGCTGGAAGGGGTTGTCTTTCTGAGCCCCTACGCCTCCAGCCACAGCGGCACCCAGAGCATCTCCGACCTGCTCAATGAAAAGGAGCAGTTCTTCCCCTTTCGCAGCAACGAGGGAGCCTTCTCCCTGGTCAACAAAGAGGCGGTCAGCCACATTCGCTATCTCCCCACCGCCGAGGAGGAGATGCCCCTGGGGGAACGCAAGGAAGTCCGCCTCCACTTCTTCGGCCGCGAATCCCTGCAGGGGGTTGTGGTGATCGACCTGCCCCGGGGAAAGAACCGCCTCGTCGATTTCATCAACAGCGCCCCGCCGTTCTTCGTCCTGGAGGGGGACGGCTGCCAGTACGTGGCCAACCGCACGCTGATCTGCCAGATAGCGCCGGCCGGCACCAAATAAAACAGGCGGGCCATTTGACCCGCCTGTCGACTTTTCCGATAACGCCCAGCTAGAAACGATCCGCTTCCACCTCCACGGCACTGGCCGTCATCCTGGGAGCACTGCGCTTCAGAGCGAACTCGTAACTTTCCTTGAGTTTCTTGGTGAACAGGGTCCCCAGCCAAAGGGGACTCCAGACCAGCCCCGCCGCCAGCCATTTCTTCCGCGCCGGCGCATCCACCTCGTCGGCCCGCACCTTGTGCCGCACCGACTCGTAGCCGGCCTTCTCGATGGTCACCGCATACTGCCCCCCGGTGTTGTTCTGGTAGGAGTAGGTGCAGGGGGTGACGCCAATGGCCTGGCCGTCGACGAATACTTCGGCGCCGGGCGGATCGGTGACAAATGCCGCCTGGTGGGCGCAGGCACTCGTGAAAAACAGCAGCAGCAGGACGGAAATCGCTTTTTTCACCATAAAACCCTCTGTTTCTTCATACCTTAGGCTCGTCTGCGGGTAATAGAACCCGTGCAAGGAGCAGGCCACCCGTCGCCGACCTGGGTAGCCGGCAGCAGCTCACAGACCGCCAATCCAGAACCTCTCCTCCCTATATTTCCTTTAATTCCGGAAGCTTAAGGTAGCGTCAACGGCCAGGGAAAACACGGATTTTTCTTCTCCCGGCGCCGACATGCGGAGACAGGGGTCCCGCCAGGTGGAGCCGGCCACGTAAAAAAACCGGACGCGATGTTGTAAAAAAACCACATCGCGACACCTGCCGGGTGGTTTTTTGACCACTGCTGAAGGGGTTAGCCCCCCAGGCGATTACAGATCGAGGTAGGGGCGCAGGTAGCGGCCGGTGACCGAGCGCGAGCAGCGGGCAACCTCCTCCGGCGGGCCGCAGACCACCAGCTCGCCGCCGCGGGTCCCCCCCTCGGGGCCCAGGTCGATGAGGTGGTCGGCGGTCTTGATGACGTCGAGGTTGTGCTCGATGATGACCACCGTGTTGCCGGCCTCGACCAGCCGCTGCAGCACGTCGAGCAGCTTCTGGATGTCGGCGAAGTGCAGGCCGGTGGTCGGTTCGTCGAGGATGTAGATGGTGCGCCCGGTGGCGCGCTTGCCGAGCTCCTTGGCGAGCTTGACCCGCTGGGCCTCGCCGCCCGAGAGGGTGGTAGCGCTCTGGCCGAGCTTGATGTAGCCCAGACCCACCTCGCGCAGGGTTTCGAGCTTGCCGCGGATTTTGGGGATGTTCTCGAGAAAGACGCTCGCCTGGTTGACGGTCATGCCCAGCACCTCGGCGATGCTCTTGCCCTTGTAGCGCACCTCGAGGGTCTCGCGGTTGTAGCGGGCCCCCTTGCAGACCTCGCAGGTGACGAAGACGTCGGGCAGAAAGTGCATCTCGATGCGGATGATGCCGTCGCCCTGGCAGGCCTCGCAGCGCCCCCCCTTGACGTTGAAGGAGAAGCGCCCCGGCTTGTAGCCGCGCAGCTTGGCCTCGGGGAGCTGGGCGAACAGATCGCGCACGTCGGTGAAGACCCCGGTGTAGGTCGCCGGGTTGGAGCGCGGCGTGCGGCCGATGGGGGACTGGTCGATGTCGATGACCTTGTCGAGCTGGTCGAGGCCGAGGATGTCGTCGACCCGACCGGCCTTCTCCTTGGCCCGGTAGAGCCGCTGGGAGAGGGCCCGGTAGAGGGTGTCGATGACCAGGGTGCTCTTGCCCGAGCCGGAGACGCCGGTGACGCAGGTCATCACCCCCAGGGGGATGGCCACGTCGATCCCCTTGAGATTGTTCTCCCGCGCCCCCTTGATGGTCAGAAAGCGCTCGCTGGCGCGCCGCTGCGCCGGCAGGGCGATGGACAGGTCCCCCGAGAGGTAGCGGCCGGTGAGCGAATCGGGGTGGGCCAACACCTGCTGGGGGGTCCCCTGGGCGACGATGCGCCCGCCGTTGACCCCGGCGCCGGGGCCCATGTCGATGACGTGGTCGGCCTCGAGGATGGTTTCCTCGTCGTGCTCCACCACCAGCACCGTGTTGCCCAGGTCGCGCAGGCGCTTGAGGGTCTCGAGCAGCCGCCGGTTGTCGCGCTGGTGCAACCCGATGGAGGGCTCATCGAGGATGTAGAGCACCCCCACCAGCGAGGAGCCGACCTGGGTGGCCAGGCGGATGCGCTGCCCCTCGCCCCCCGAGAGAGTCCCCGAGGTGCGGTCGAGGGCCAGGTAGTCGAGCCCCACGTGGGTCAGAAACGAGAGCCGCTCGCGGATCTCCTTGAGCACCCGGCGGGCGATCTCCGCCTCCTTGGCGCTGAAGCTTAGTTCGGCGAAGAAGGCCTCGGCCTCGACGATGGAGAGGGCCGTGACCTCGCGGATGCTCTTGCCCCCGATCCGCACGAACAGCGACTCTTTGCGCAGCCGCGCCCCGTCGCAGGTGGGGCAGGGCATTACGTTCATGAAGCGCTCGAGGCTCTCGCGCACGTTCTCCGAATCGGTCTCGTGGTAGCGCCGCTCGAGGTTGGGGATCACCCCCTCGAAGGCCTTTTCATAGAAGTGGCGCCGGCCGCCCTGGTCGAAGAAGAAGCGCACCTTCTCCTTGCCCGAGCCGCGCAGCAAGGTCTCCTGCACCTTGGCGGGCAGCTCGGCAAAGGGGGTGCGCAGATCGAACTGGTAGTGGTCGCCGAGCGCCTCGATGAGCTGCTGGTAGTAGACCCCGGTGCGGCTCTCCCAGGGCAGGATCGCCCCCTCGCGCAGCGACAGCCCGGGGTTGGGGACCACCAGCTCGGGGTCGAAGTACATGCGGGTGCCCAGCCCGTGGCAGTCGGGGCAGGCGCCGTGGGGGTTGTTGAAGGAGAACATGCGCGGGGTGATCTCGGGGTAGGAGATGCCGCACTCGACGCAGGCGTGCTGCTCGGAGAAAAGCTGGCTCTCGCCGCCGACCGTCTCGACCCGCACGATGCCGTCGGCCAGGCGCAGGGCGGTCTCCAGCGAGTCGGCCAGGCGCGCGGCGATCCCCTCCTTGACGATCAGCCGGTCGACCACCACCTCGATGTCGTGCTTCTTGTTCTTATCGAGCGCCGGCACCTCCGGCAGCTCGTACATCTCGCCGTCGATGCGCACCCGCACGAAGCCGTCGGCCTGCAGCTGCTTGAGCTCCTTGCGGTACTCGCCCTTGCGCCCGCGCACCATGGGCGCCAGCAGCATCAGCCGGGTCTTCTCGGGCATGGCCAGGATGCGGTCGACCATCTGCTCAACGGTCTGCGAGGCGATCTCCTTGCCGCACCCCGAGCAGTGCACCCGGCCGACCCGGGCGAAGAGCAGGCGAAGGTAGTCGTAGATCTCGGTGACCGTGCCGACGGTGGAACGGGGATTTTTCGAGGTGGTCTTCTGCTCGATGGAGATCGCCGGCGAGAGCCCTTCGATGCTCTCCACGTCGGGCTTCTCCATCTGCTCGAGAAACTGCCGGGCGTAGGCCGAGAGGCTTTCGACGTAGCGGCGCTGCCCCTCGGCGTAGATGGTGTCGAAGGCCAGAGTCGATTTGCCCGAGCCGGACACGCCGGTGATCACCACCAGCTGGTCGCGGGGGATCTCCACGTCGATGTTCTTCAGGTTGTGCTCGCAGGCACCCTTGATGATGATTTTGTCGGGCATAAAGGCCGTGACTGGTGATTCGTGACAGGTGACTGGTTAAAACCGAAAACCTAAAATCCTTTTGCCTGAAAAATCAGATTTTATCCGGCCTTTTCAGATTTGATCCGTGTCCCATTGCCTTTGACGTGGGTTTTGAGCCTTCCCCGCCCCTCCAGGGATTGCAGGAAACGAGCGAGAGGCCGCCTTTAAACATGCCCGGTCATCTTCTCCGCCATGCGGATCGCCGCCACCAGGCTCGCCTCGCTGGCCTTGCCGGTGCCGGCGATATCGTAGGCGGTGCCGTGATCGACGCTGGTGCGTACGATGGGCAAGCCCAGGGTGACGTTGACGCCGTCGTCGAAGTGCAGCAGCTTGAGCGGGATCAGCCCCTGGTCGTGGTACATGCAGACCACCGCATCGTAGCCCCCCCGGGCGGCGAAGTGGAACAGGGTGTCGGCGCTGTGCGGGCCGCTCGCTTCGATCCCCGCGGCGCGGGCGGCGGCGATGGCCGGGGCGATCAGCCGCGCCTCCTCGTCGCCGAACATCCCCCCCTCGCCGGCGTGGGGGTTGAGGGAGAGCACCGCCAGGCGCGGCCGATCCAGGCCGAAGAAGCGCCGGAGAGAAGCATCGGTGATGCGGATGGTGGCGAGAATCTCGGCTTCGGAGAGCACCCGCGGCACCTCGGCAAGCGCCAGGTGGGTGGTGACCAGGCAGACCCGCAGGCGCTCGCCGGCGAGCATCATCACCACCTTGTCGACCCCGCAGCAGGCGGCGAGCAGCTCGGTATGGCCGGGAAATTCGTAGCCCGCCGCGTGGATGGCGGCCTTGTTGATCGGCGCGGTGACCATCCCCGCCGCCACTCCCTGCTGGCAGCGGGCGCAGGCCCATTCGATGTACTCGGCCATGGCCCGCCCGCATTCGGGGGTGGGCCGGCCGTATTCCAGTTGCCCGGCGGGCAGCAGCGAGAGGGCGTGGACCTCCAGGTTGCGCCCGGCGATGGTTAGGCGGTGGCTGACCAGGCCGGTGCCGTAAGAAATTGTGCTCTCGGCGCCGAACAGCGCAGCGGCCTTCTCCAGCACCCCCGGGTCGCCCGCCACCAGCAGGGGGCGCGACAGGTTCTCCAGCGCCCCGCAGAGCAGGGCCTTGACGATGATCTCCGGGCCGACCCCGGTGGGGTCGCCCATGGTCAGAATGAGGGGCCGGTTCACGCTAGGTTCTCCGCTGGGGGGCAAGAGGGTAGTATAGCCTACGGCCACCTCGGCAGACAACCACGATCGGCCAACCTGATCCGGGGTTCCCTCAGCCCTGGTCGCGGCTGCGGAGCAATTCCTCGATGCGCGGGGTGCAGCGGCGCCCCTGGCAGGGGCCGCTGCCGGCCCCGGTGGCCTTTTTCAGCGCCTCGACGCTGGTCAGCCCGGCGGCGATGTGCTTGAGGAACACGCTCTTGCGGATCCCCTTGCACAGGCAGACCGGTTTGAGCCCCTCCAGAATAGCCTGTTCATCCATGCTTCACCCATCACCGCCCCCCCCCGGGGGCCGGCCTCATTGGAAAATTTCCCGGAAAAATTCCTGCAGCGCCCCCCAGGACGCGGCATCCGCCTCGGCGTGATAGGCCAGGGGAAGATTGAACTTCTTGCCGAATTCATCGGCCTGGGGGTTGCTGAAGCTGTGCTTGGCCCCGGGGTAGTTGACGAAAGCGTAGCCGACCCGGGCCGCCGCCATCTCCTGGTTGAACTGGCCGATCTGCTCGGGGGTGACGAAGGGGTCATCGGCACCGTTGAGCACCAGCAGCCGCGCCTTCACCGCGCCGACCCGGGCGGGGTGCTCGGTGCCGAGGCTGCCGTGAAAACTCGCCACCCCGGCCAGCTCGACGCCGGCCCGGGCCATCTCCAGCACCACCCCGCCGCCGAAGCAGTAGCCGATTGCGGCCAGCTTCTCCGGGTCGACTCCCGGCTGGCTCTTGAGCAGCTTGAGGGCGGCCAGAAAACGCTCGGTGGCCAGCGGCAGGTTCTTGCGCAACTCCCCGGCGAACTTGCCGGCGTCATCGGGATGGGCCGCCTGCCGCCCTGCGCCGTACATGTCCACCGCCAGCGCCGGGTAGCCGAGCCCGGCGAGCATTTCGGCGCGCTTGCGGGCGTACTCGTTGTGTCCCCACCACTCGTGCACCACCAGCACGCCGGGGCGCTTGTCCTTCACCGCGTCGTCCCAGGCCAGGTATCCCTTGAGAACCGTCTCCCCGGCCCGGTATTCCACCGGTTTGCCCTGCACCGCCGCCGAGGCGTCGCCAGCCAGCCACAGCGACAGGGCGATCAGCATCATGATGCGTGCCATAGGCACCTCCTCGAGACATATCGATCCGACAGGTTCCGGGCTCCCGCTTCCATCGGGGAAGCGGAGCGATTTTGTCTCAATTATAGTGCGAAGCGCCGAAGATGCCAGCACGGACGGCTGCGGCTCGGAAGCGACGCCTGGCGCGTGGGGATTCCTGCGCTACAATGGTCTTAGAAAACTCCAACGCCAAACACGGCATAGAAAGGAGGCAGGCCATGACCAAGCAGACGATAACCGGCGACATGCGGGTCTGGAACGTCATCGAACGCTTCCCCGAGACCTAGGTGTTCCTGCGCAACGGCTGCCCGGACATGAAAAAGGGGATCTTCGCCCTCTCGGCCCACGTCATGAAAATCAACTGGGCCGCGAAAATCCACCACATTCCCGTGGAGCGGCTGCTCGAGGAGCTGAACCTGTCGATCCAAGACACCGTCGAGGCCTCCGAGGAGCAGCAGGAGCAGGAGCCGACCCGGCATTGACGCCTTCCGGGTCGGTGCCCCAACTCACTCCAACCCCAGGATCTCCCCCTCGGCGCTCAGGTCGATGCGCTCCGCGGCGGGGGACTTGGGCAGACCGGGCATGCGCAGAATGTCCCCGGTCAGCACCACCAGGAAGCCGGCGCCGGCGTTGATGTCGACGCCGCGCACCGTCACCTCGAAGTCGCGCGGCCTTCCGTGCAAGGCCGGGTCGTCGGAGAGCGAACTGGGGGCCTTGGCGACGCAGACCGGCAGCCCGGCATAGCCGAGCCGCTCCACTTGGCGCAGGTCCTTTTCCGCCTGGCGGGTGAAGGCGACGTCGCCGGCACCGTAGATCTCACGGCAGATCACGCGCACCTTCTCGGCCACCGGCAGGGCCAGGTCGTAGAGCGGCGCGTAGGGGCGGCTGCCCTCGGCTGCCGCCATCACCAGCCGGGCCAGTTCCAACGCCCCCCGCCCCCCTTCGGCGTGGTGACTGGCGGGGGCGAAGGGGACTCCGTGCCGGGCGCAGCGCTCGGCCACCAGGGCGATCTCCGCGTCGCTGTCGCCGGCGAAGCGGTTCAAAGCCACCACCGGCTGCTTGTTGAACCTGCGCACGTTCTCGATGTGCTTGTCGAGGTTTTCCAGGCCCTGGGCCAGGGCCGCGGGGTCGGGGTCGAGCAGTTCGGTTTTCTTCTTGCCGCCGTGCATCTTCAGCGCCCGCGCGGTGGTCACCAGCACCACCGCCTCCGGGTCGAGACCTGCCAGGCGGCACTTGATGTCGAAAAACTTCTCCGCCCCCAGGTCGAAGCCGAAGCCCGCCTCGGTGATCGCCCAGTCGGCGTGGTGCATGGCCATGCGGGTGGCGGCCAGGCTGTTGCAGCCGTGGGCGATGTTGGCAAAGGGCCCGCCGTGGACAAAGGCCGGCACCCCCTCCAGGGTCTGCACCAGGTTGGGGTGCAGCGCGTCGCGCAGCAGCGCCAGCATGGCCCCGGTGACCCCGAGTTGACCGGCGAAAATCGGCTCCCCCTCGTAGCTGTAGGCGACCAGGGTGCGCTCGAGCCGCTGGCGAAGGTCCTGCTGATCGGCGGCGAGGCAGAGCATGGCCATCACCTCCGAGGCGGCGGTGATATCGAAGCCCCCCTCCCGCGGTGGCCCCTGGCCGCGGCCGCCGAGGCCGACCACGATGTGGCGCAGGCTGCGGTCGTTCAGGTCCATGACCCGGCGCCAGAGGATCTGGCGGGGGTCGATGCGCAGCTCGTTGCCGTGGTAGATGTGGTTGTCGATGATGGCCGAAAGCAGGTTGTTGGCGCTGGTGACGGCGTGGAAGTCGCCGGTGAAGTGCAGGTTGATCCGCTCGGCCGGCAGCAGCTGGCTGTAGCCGCCGCCGGTGGCGCCCCCCTTCATCCCCAGGCAGGGGCCCAGCGACGGTTCGCGCAGCGCCAGGCAGACCGACTCGCCCAGCTGGGCCAAGGCCTGGCCGAGGCCGATGGTGGTGGTGGTCTTCCCCTCCCCGGCGGCGGTGGGGGTGGTGGCCGAAACCAGTACCAGCCGACCCTTTTTCGCCGAGGGTCGGCCCAGGGCGCGGAGGTTCACCTTGGCAATCTCGCGCCCGTACAGCAGCAGGTCATCCTCGTCGATGCCGAGGCTTAGAGCGATCTGTGCGATGGGGCGCGGCTTGAACTGGCGGGCAATCTCGACATCACTCGGCATGACGGCTGACCTTCCAAGAGGCGGCGCTCCCATAAAATCGAGGCCGGCCTTTTTGCAGTTTGACTTCCCCGGCGACCTGTGGAATCTTCAGGTGCCCGCGACCATTATGTGTATTAAACGTTAGCCAAGAAACCCGCCCCCCGCAAGCCGGCCACGCACCGGGCAAAGGTATGAGAATAGGAGAAATCATGGGAAAAGACCTGTATGTGACCAACATCTCCTTCCAGGCAACCGAAGAGGACCTGCGCAAGCTGTTTGCCGTCGCCGGAACGGTGCGCTCGGTCAACCTGCTCACCGACCCGAAGACCGGCCTGCTCAAAGGCAACGGCTTCGTGCGCATGGCCAGCGAGGCCGAGGCCAAAGAAGCGGCGGTCATCCTCGACGGGGCGTTGCTGATCAACCGCGAAATCGGCGTTTCGCTGGCCCGCGACAAGGCCGAACGGGCCGGGCAGAGGCCCCCGGAGGAGCGCCCGGCCAAAGGAAAAGGACATAGGGGAGGGCGGCGCTAGGCCGAACAGACGCACAAAGGGGCGATCCCGGCAACGGGGTCGCCCCTTTGTTTTCGAACGGGAGAAAGCTCAGCGCGGCCCGCCCTGCTGTTGGCGCGAGGGAGTCCCGCCCAAACGGCCGAGGGAACAGAAAATCCCCAGCAGGCACAGCCCGCAGAACACCGTCAGCGCGGTCTGCATACTGCGCAAGAAGGCATCCTGGGTGGCGGCGGTCACCGCATGGCCGCCCATGAAGACGGAAAAGATCACCGTGATGATGGTCATGCTGGTCATCATCCCCAGGGTGCGCATGCTCGAATTGAGCCCCGAGGCCACCCCCAGGTAACGCGGTTCGACGCTCCCCATGATGACGCTGACGTTGGGCGAGGAGAACAGAGCGAAGCCCATGCCGAGAAACACCAGCAGGGTCAGAATGACCGCGAGGGGGGTACTAGCGGAAATGCTTGCAGCGATGCCGAGGCCCGCCGCGCACAGGGCCATGCCGGCGGTGGCGACCCGCCCGGCCGGGATGCGGTCGGCGAGCCGGCCGCACAGCGGCGAAAGCAGGGTCTGGGCAATGGGCTGGACGATCAGCACGCTGCCGGCCTGGTGGGGATCCATCCCCTTGACGTACTGCAGGTAGAGGCTCAGAAAAAAGGTCACCCCGAAGGTCGCGGCGTAGTTGAACAGGGCCGCCAGGTTGCTCAGGGCGAAGACCCGGTTGCGACGCAACAGCGCCACGTTGAGCACCGGGTAGGGGGTGCGCCCCTCGAAGGCCAGAAACGCCCCTACCCCGGCCAGCCCACAGAACATGAGCAACCAGGCCCAGGGGCCGTGGTCGAGATTGGAGGCACCGGCGATCAGCAGCAGAATCGAGGCGGCATAGATCAGGCTCCCCTGCCAGTCGAAGGGCTCCCCCTTGGCCTCGGCCCACTCGGCGCGCAGCTTGGCGCGGCTGATCAGGTAGGTGATCACCCCCAGCGGCACGCACAGGTAGAACAGTGAGCGCCAGCCCAGGGTTGAAACCAGCGCGCCGCCGATGAAGGGACCACAGGAGATCCCCGCATAGACGCTGGCGATGGCGATCCCCAGGGCCTTGCCCCGCTCCTCGGGGGGGAACACGGAAACGACGATGGCCATGGTGGTGGCCATGACCATCGAGCCCCCCATCCCCTGCAGAAAGCGCAGGCCGATCACCGCCTCGATGCTCCAGGCCTGGGAGAGCGCCCCACCAATGAGGGTGAACACGGCGATGCCCGCCTGGAAAACGCGGCGGCGGCCGTGGATGTCCCCCAACCTCCCCATGGCCAGCAGGAAGATCGAGGCCGACAGCACGTAGGTGGTCTCCACCAGCCCCAGCTGCATGGCGCTGGCTCCGAATTCCCGCCCCATGGCGGGCAGGGCCACCCCCACGGCGGACATCATGAAGGGCATGAGGAAATGGGCCACGCAGACCACGAACAGCGCGGCCGAACGGGAGACTTGCTGGGGCATCGAGTTCCTCTCGGGGAAAAAGGTGGCGGGGCGCGATTACCGGCGCTTCATCTTGACCCGCTTTTCGCCGTCCGTCTACCCCGAAATCGGCATTGGCCCCTCCCGCTCGAAAAAAACCAGGCCCGGACCGCTGGCGTGAAAAACGGTCCGGGCCTCCTTGTTGCTCTGGCCTTCAGTCTCCTTGGCTGCTTGGCACGGCGAACACAGCATCAGTCATCGCTGCTGTCGTCATCCTCGTGCTTTTTTCTCCCCTTGCCCTTGCCATGGCCCTTTCCCGGGTGGTGGACATGGCCCCGGTAATGGTCCCGGTCCCGCTTGTAGTAGCGGTACTCCTCGTCCCGGCAGAGGACGATCTCCCGGTATTTGTGCTTGCGCAGGCCGTAGGGGAGATGGTCGTGGCCCACCACCACCCAGGGCCCGCTGTAACGGGGAGCGACGTGCCAGATGTTGCCCCGGTAGAGGTAGTAGCGCCCCTCGATGAAGACCATGTCGTAGGGAACCCCCACCGCCACGCTGAAGCCGAGCCGGGCCGGCAGCAGAAAGACCGGCGGCTCTTCGATGACCACGGGGACCGCTCCGCCGTCGCCCAGGTTGATGTTGAGATTGATCCCCACCTCCGCCCGCCCGCCGGCCGGCATCAGCAGCAGGGCGACGCCGAGCAGCAACCACACTTTTTTCATGACCTCCATCCTTTCGCCAATGGCATCGGAGCACCTTATCCAGGGCGCAAAGCCCCCTGGCGGGAATGCAGCAAGCCTGCCAAGCGCCAGGCTCCCAGAAAAACCCTGCAATTTCAAACACTTGTTTAGGGATGAGGTGTTCAGCGGGGGAAAGGGAGGGGGAAATCGTCTCCGCACGGCGACAGTCTCCTGGGGCCGGCAGGGCCCGAGGCGCGCCGCGCCTGAATGGGGGCATTCGGCGAAAAGCGACAGCAGCAACAGATTTGGGCGGGGGGTTCTCAGGGTGCGCGTTTCAGCAGCCCCTCGATCTTGGTCACCAGGGCGGCCGGCGGAAAAGGTTTCTGCAAAAAGGCCCCTTCGGGGATCTGGGCTCCCTGCAGATCGGCATAGCCCGAGAAATAGAGCACCTTCAACTCGCTCTTTTCCTCTTTCATCTGCGCAGCCAGGCTCAGCCCGTTGACCTCGGGCAGTCCGATATCGGTGAGCAGCAGTTCGATCCGTCCATGATTAGCCCGCCAACAGCCCAGCGCCTGGGCGCTCGAATTGGCGGCGAGGACTTCGTGGCCCTGTTCCCGCAAGGTCTGAACGGCCAGGGTCAGGACCAGCTCGTCATCGTCGACCACCAGGATGGTGGCGGACTTTTCCGCCCCGCCGAGCCAGGGTGAGCGCACCGCAGGCGCCGCCTCCGGGAGGCTGCCCAGGGGCAGGTAGACGTGGAACCGGCTCCCCTTTCCCGGTGCGCTGTCGGCAAACACGAAACCTTCGCTCTGCTTGACGATCCCGTAGACCGTGGAGAGCCCGAGGCCGGTTCCGCGCCCCAGCTCCTTGGTGGTGAAAAATGGATCGAAGATCTTCTCCTTCACCTCTGGGGCGATGCCGCACCCGCTGTCCTCCACCGTGAGCAGCCCGAAAGGTTTGCCCGCCGTCTCGGCGAATTCTCCCAGGGCCTGGGCATCCAGCTCGGCAATGGTAGTCGAGATGACGATTTCCCCATCCTTCTCCCCGATCGCGTCCCTGGCATTCACCACCAGGTTCATCAATACCTGCTCGATCTGCGCCGGGTCCACCTTGACCGTGACCTGCTCGAGGGTCGAGCGGATTTTCAGCTGGACGTTTTCCTTCAGCAGTTTCTGCAGCAGCGGTTGGGCGTCGTGGATCAGGGCCACCAGGTTCAGGTCCCTGGGCGCCAGCACCTGCCGGCGGCCGAAGGCCAGCAGCTGGCGAGTCAGGCTCTCGGCGCGCTGGGCGGCCTTGGCGATCATCTCCACCTCGGTGAGCGCGGCCGGGTCGGCCTTCAGGCGGCGCCTGAGCATGTCGCTGTAGCCGACGATGACCGTCAGCAGGTTGTTGAAATCGTGGGCAACCCCACCGGCCAGCTGGCCGATGGCCTCGAACTTCTGGGTCCGGTAGAGTTTTTCCTCCACCTGCTTGCGCCAGGCGATTTCGTTGCGCAGCTCCGCGGTGCGCCCCTCGACCTTGCGTTGCAGCATCCGCGACCAGGCGAGCGAGGCGAACAGCAGCAGGACGATGGGCAGGACCACGAACAGGGAATACCTGAAGAGATCCGCAAGCCCCACCTGGGGTTTTTCATAGACCCCCAACCACTTGGAGTAGATCCTGCGGTATTCGCCGGTGGCCTTCAGGCCGGCCAGCCCCTGGGAGAGACGCGCCAGCAAGGCGCCATTGCCGTTGGGCACGGCGTAGCAGTACTCGGGGGAGAAGACCGAAGAGTCCGAAACCCGCAGGTTTTTCCAGCCATGCTTCTCGATCCAGTAGAGCGCCGGAAGCTTGGCGATCAGGGCGCAATCGCCCGTTCCCCCGGCCAGCATTTCCAGCACCTGCTCCTGCGACCTGGCAGTGATGAGCCACTCGCCGTAGCCCTGCTTGAGGGCGACGTCGTGCATGATGTCCCCCTTCATGACCAGGATCGACTTTCCGGCCAGCTCCGCCAGGGTTCGCGGCATGGGCGAGTCGTCCCTCACCACCACCGAATGGCTGACCACCGTGTGCACCGGGGAAAAGTCGAAATTCCTGTCCCGCTCGAGGGAGTAGAACATCCCCTGGATCCCATCGATTTCCTTGTCCGAGAGCCCCTGGCGGATCTCGGACCAGGGTCCGAGGCGGATTTCGACGGAGAGCCCCGCTTCCTTGGCGATGGCCCGGGTCAGGTCGATGTTGTACCCGGCGGGCTGGCCGTTCTCGTCCAGAAACTCGTAGGGGGGATAGTTGAAGTCCCCGCCGATCACGATCCGGCTCTTTCCCCAGGAGTCATCCTCCATGGGGCCGAACCATTTTTCCCGCAGCTGGCCGAAGGTGCCATCGGCGATGACCAGGGCGAGCCCCTCGTTGAGAAGGGCCAGAAGTTCCCGGTCCCCCTCGACGACGGCAAAGCAGAAGGACTGCACGAACTCCTTGAGGGGCGGGCCGACGGTTTTCAGGTTTTCGACTCCCAGCCCCTTCATCAACTGCAGGGCGAGCAGCTTCTGGATGACCACGGCGTCGTGGCGGCCCTCGGCCAGCTCGCGAAGGGCATCTTCGAAGGTTTCGGTGGTGACGATGCTGACCGGGACCGGCTGCCGGCGCAGAAACTCCTCGGCGTTGTCCCCAGCCATGACCGCCACCTGTTTTCCCGCCAGGTCGTCAAGCGAGCGGATCCCCGTTTCTTCGTCGCGCACCACGATGGTGCCGTGCATGGTCAGGTAGGGGAAGGTGAAGTCGAACGCCTGCTCGCGCTCGGGGGTGCGCCCCACCAGGGGGAGCACCTGGACTCGGCGCTCCGCCAGGGCCTGCTTGACCTCGCTCCAGGGGCCGAGGTGAAAGCGCACCTCGCGCCCCATGGCGCGAAGCGCCGCGCGCAGCAGCTCGACGGAAAAACCGTCGGCCTGTCCCTCCTTGGTAACGATGCAAAATGGGGGATAGTCGTACTCGGAACCGGCGACCACCGGCGAAAGGGCGGATGGCAGCGGGGATTCCGCCGGGGAGGGTTGGGCCAGGGCCGCGGGGCAGAGTGCCCCAAGGCTAATGAGCAGCAGGATGGTCAGGAAAACAACAGCGCCGTTGCGGATCATCGATGTCCTCGTGGAGGTCCGTTCTTACGCCCCTGATTCACCCGGAACCGGCCGGCCAGGGGGGGGCAAACTGCGAAAAAGCCGGGACCGGCCGTTCAACTCGTACGAATTATAGCCGACTCCCGAAAAAATTAATCCCTGCATTTCCATTTTTCATGCCAAACATTACCGCTTCAGGCTGCGTTCGCGGCCAAGCCTAGGGGAAGAGGCCAATCAAGGCCTTCCACGCAGCAACACGGACGGAACCTCAGGAGAAAAAAAGCCCCAGCCCATGTCGGGCTGAGGCCTTGATTTTGCTGGCGCGCCGCGGAGGATTCGAACCCCCGACCCTCTGATCCGAAGTCAGATGCTCTATCCAGCTGAGCTAGCGACGCTTTTCGGGAGCCTTACTTGACCGCGTCGCGGTCGAAATTGGTCATTTTCATGATGTTGGGCACCCAGGGGAGCATGTTTTCGCAGTGGACGTTGACCACGGGGGCAATCTCCCCGGGCTTGTCGAGGGCACCAATAGGGAGCATGAGCTTGCCGCGGAACTTTTTGTGGCGGTTGTAGACCGGGGAGCCGCACTTGCTGCAGAAGTACTTGCTGGCGTTTTCGCTTATCGCGTATTCGCTCAGCAGGTTCTCGCCCGCGGTGAAGACCAGGTCGGCTTCGTCGACGATGGCTATGGAGGAAAAGGCGCCCCCCGTGGTCTTTTTGCAGATGTTGCAGTGGCAGTTGGCGGCGAACTGCAGGGGGTTTTTGACCTCGAAGGTGACCGCATTGCACCTGCAGGAGCCGGTTGGCTGATCGGACATGGGGGTATCTCCTTTGCCTTGGGGATGGGAGGATGTTCAGCCCTTTGCCAGGCGGCGAAAGGCCTCGTAGGGCTGGAAGCCGACCAGGCGGCGCCCGCCGCAGTCGAGGGTCGGCACGGCGTTGACCCCCAGGGAGCGGGCCCGGGCCCAGTCGGCGTCGACGGCGGCGGCGAAGCGCCCCTCGGCGAGCACCTGGCGGGCCTCGGCCCCGTCGAGGCCGACCGAGGCGGCGATGGCGGCCAACTCCTCGGGGCGGGCGATGTTACGCCCCTCGGCGAAGTAGGCCCGGTAGACCGCGCCGTGAAACGGCTCGCCGAGGCCCCGGGCTTCGGCCCACTTGCCCAGTTCCTGGGCGCGGCGGCTGTTGTAGGTGTGGGTGCGCGCACCGAATGGCAAGCCGAGCTCGGCGGCCACCGAACGCAGCCGCTCGAGCATCGCCGCCACGTCCATGCGGGCGCCGAACAGCTCCTGCAGCGACTGTCCCTGCTCGGGGGTTTCCGGGTGCAGGGGAAAGACGCTGTAGCGCAGCCTCAGGTCGAACTCCTCGCGCAACTGGTCGATACGCACGGTACCGAAGTAGCACCAGGGTCAGACGTAGTCGAAAAAGACTTCCAGTTCGCTCATGGCTCTAGTGTAGCAGGGCGGCGCACGGGGGCAAGGGGGTCAGGGCCAGAGCCAGAGCAGCAGCACCCCGCCGGCTGCAGAGAGCCCGAACAGCACGGCGATGCGCCCCAGCAGCCGGGGGTGCCCCAGCACCGCGATGGCGCCGGTCTTGAACAGGATGTTGGAGAGCGCCCCCACCAGCATCATGCGCCAGCCGGTGTCCACCTCGAGACGCCCGGCGCTGATCAGC
The DNA here is from genome assembly GCF_019704135.1 of Desulfuromonas versatilis. NCBI lineage: Bacteria > Pseudomonadati > Thermodesulfobacteriota > Desulfuromonadia > Desulfuromonadales > Desulfuromonadaceae > Desulfuromonas > Desulfuromonas versatilis. The sequence goes on along the minus strand of NZ_AP024355.1, from coordinate 60,500 downwards.
TGGGCGGTGGACAGGGTGATGGCGTCCATGTCGGTCAGCCCGGAGAGCGCCGCGACCAGGTACAGGCCGCGATCGCCGAAGGATTCCCGGGCCGCCGCGACGGCCAGCAGCACCAGGGCGTAGAGGGCGCCGAAGAGCACCGCGGCGCTGAGGTTGGAGGGGTCCTTGGGCTCGGGGACGCGCTCGGCCTGCTGGCGGGCCCAGAGCGAAGCGCCCCCGGAAATCAGCAGCATCCACAGGCCCATGACCGCGAACTGGGGAAGCACCTGGCCGACGATGGCCGGGGCCACCAGGGCCACCTCGAAGGTGACCCGGGCGAAGACCACGGTGGAGGCGAGCATGATGACCAGGGCGGCCAGCGCCGAGACCTCGGGCGCTGACCTGGAACGGCGGGCGTAGCTGACGGTGGTGGCGGTGCTCGAGATCAGCCCGCCGAGAATGCCGCTCAGCACCGAACCGCTGCGCGGTCCCAGGTAGCGGGAGACGAGGTAGCCGCCGATGCTGATGCCGACGATCAGCACCACGATCAGCCAGATCTCGAAGGGGTTGAGCACCTCGTAGGGGCCGAAGGAGCGGTCGGGCAGCAGGGGCAGGACCACCAGGGCGATGAGCACCAGGCGAAAGACCGCGCGGATGTCGGTGGCGCCGATGCGTTCGACGAAACCGTGCAGCGGCCGCTTCCACTGCAGCAGCACCGCCACCCCGCCGCCGATGGCGATGGCGGCCGGGGTCTGCCCCATGGGCAGCAGCGCACCCACGGCGAACATCAGCAGCGCGGCGATCTCGGTGGTGGGCCCCGGGCGGGCCGCCTTGCCCCGGCCGCGGTTGAGGTTCACCGCCACCATCAGGGCCCCCACCGCGGCGATCCCGCCGCCGAGCACCCAGCCGCCGAAGACCTGGGCCAACTGCGCGCAGACCGTGCCAAGGACGGTGATCAGCGAGAAGGTGCGGATGCCGGCGACCTGCGGCTTGGCCCATTCGCGCTGCAGCCCGACCAGAAGCCCCAGTCCCAGGGATATGCCGAGTTGTTGCCAGAGTTGCAAATCCATGAAGACCCTCCCCCGTTGCTTTAATTTTAGCGGCGGATCTCAGTTTTTGCATACCCTGGAGCCGAAGCGGCCTACCGCTCCACCTCGGCGACCCGGCGGATCACCCCGATCACGCTGTCGGGATTGAGCGAGATCGAATCGATCCCCTCCTCGACCAGGAAAGCCGCGAAGTCGGGGTAGTCGCTCGGGGCCTGGCCGCAGATGCCGATCTTGGTGCCGGTCTGGTTGGCCGCCCGGATGGCCTGGCGGATCAAGCTTTTCACCGCCGGGTCGCGCTCGTCGAAGAGCTCCCTGAGCAGCGCCGAATCCCGGTCGACCCCCAGGGTGAGCTGGGTCAGGTCGTTGGAGCCGATGGAGAAGCCGTCGAAGCGCTCGGCGAACTGCTCGGCCAGCACCACGTTGGCGGGAATTTCCACCATCACGTAGATTTCCAGCCCGTTGCGGCCGCGCACCAGCCCCTCCTCGGCCAGCACCTCGAGCACCCGGTCGGCCTCCTTGAGAGTGCGGCAGAAGGGGATCATGACCACCAGGTTGGCCAGCCCGATCTTCTCGCGCACCCGCTTGATGGCCGCGCACTCCAGGGCGAAGCCGGCCCGGTAGCGCTCGCTGTAGTAACGCGAGGCCCCGCGAAAGCCGAGCATGGGGTTTTCTTCGGCGAACTCGAACTGGCGGCCGCCGATCAGCTCGGCGTACTCGTTGGTCTTGAAATCGCTCATGCGCACGATGACCGGCTCGGGGTACTGGCTGGCGGCGATGGTGGCGATCCCCTGGGCGAGCTGATCGACGAAGTATTCGCTCTTGTCGGGGTAGTGGCGGGTCAGCTCGCGGATCCGGCGCCTGGCCTCCTTGTCCTCGAGCTGGTCGTAATTGAGCAGGGCCATGGGATGGGCCTGGATGAGGTTGTTGATGATGAACTCCATGCGCGCCAGACCGATCCCCCGGCAGGGCAGCCGCCACCAGCGAAAGGCCGCGGCCGGGCTGGCGATGTTCAGCATGATCCGGGTCCTGATCTCGGGCAGCTCCTCCAGGTTCACCTCGCTCTGCTCGAACTCGAGCAGGCCCGCATAGATCCGGCCCTGCTCCCCCTCGGCGCAGCTGAGGGTCACCTCCTGCCCGTCTTTGAGCTCGCTGGTGCCGCGCTCGGTGCCGATCACCGCGGCGATGCCCAGCTCGCGGCTGACGATGGCGGCGTGGGAGGTGCGCCCGCCGTGGTCGGTGACGATGCCGGCGGCCTTCTTCATGATCGGTACCCAGTCGGGATCGGTCATGCCGGTCACCAGGATGCTCCCCGGCTCGAAGCGCTCGATCTCGCTCGCGCTCTTGATCACCTGGACCCGCCCGGCGGCGATCCCTTCGCCGATGGCCAGCCCGCTGAGCAGCAGCTCGCCCTGCTGCTTGAGCGAGTAGCTCTTGAGCACCCCGGCCTGTTTGCGCGACTGGACGGTTTCCGGGCGTGCCTGGACGATGAACAGCTCCCCGGTCTCGCCGTCCTTGGCCCACTCCATGTCCATCGGCCTGCCGTAATGGGCCTCGATGATCACCGCCCAGCGCGCCAGCTGCAGAATCTCCTCGTCGCCGAGCACGAAGGAATTCCGCTCGCGGGCCGAGGTCTCGGCGTTGCGGGTGGTCTGTCCGGCAGAGCGGGCGTAGACCAGTTTTTTCTCCTTGCCGCCGAGCTTCTTGCGCAGAATCGGGCTGAGCGCGGGCTCTGCGAGCAGCGGCTTGAACACCGTGTAGCTGTCCGGGCTCACCGCCCCCTGCACCACGTTCTCCCCCAGCCCCCAGGCGGCGTCGATCACCACCACCCGGGGAAAGCCGGTCTCGGTGTCGATGGAGAACATCACGCCGGCGCCCGCCTTGTCCGCGCGCACCATCTTCTGCACCCCCACCGACAGGGCCACCTGCAGGTGGTCGAACCCCTGGTTTTCCCGGTAGGCGATGGCCCGGTCGGTGAACAGCGAGGCGTAGCAGCGCCGGCAGGCCTCGAGCAGCTCCGGTTCGCCGCCGATGTTGAGGAAGGTCTCCTGCTGCCCGGCGAAGCTGGCATCGGGCAGATCTTCGGCGGTGGCGCTGCTGCGCACCGCCACGTCGAGCTCTTCGGCGCCGCAGCGCCGCCCCAGCTCGCGGTAGGCCGCGCCGATGGCCGCGGCGATCTCCTCGGGCCAGTCGCCGCGCCGGATCAGGCGGCGGATGGCTTCGCCGGTGGCGTGCAGCGACTTCGCGCCGCGCTGAAAGGCCGCGAGGTGTTCGCGGATGCGCTCCTCGAGCCGGTTGGCTTCCAGAAAGTGCCGGAAGGCCGCCGCGGTGGTGGCAAAACCGTCGGGAACCCTGATCCCTTCAGCCTTGAGGGCGCCGATCATCTCCCCCAGCGAGGCGTTCTTGCCGCCGACCAGGGGCACGTCCCGGTTGCTTAGCTGCTCGAACCAGCGGATCGACTCACTGGGCTTGGTCATGGCGATTCTCCTCGGGCAGACCCGGATGGCTATAACCTGGCGAGCAAATCCGCATCGGGTTTCCGTATCCAGGCTAAGCCGTTAAAATTTCAGGCAAACCAGGACCATCCTCAGGCACGGCCCTGTCATTTCTTGTAGCAGTTGCGCGGTCCCTGTCAAACGCTTTGAGGAGAATTTTTTCATGGGAGAGCCTGCCGCCCCGGAGCGGTACTCCGCCCCCATCCCGCAAATTTCCCCCGGCCGGGGGAAATTTGCCATCTCCAGCCGGGTTTCCGGTGGCCATCCGGGAAAAATACGGTAATGTTTAAGGGTTTTGTCGGCGAGGAAGAAGCTTGTTTTTCCGAAGGAGTCGTGGTGTATGGCCCGAAACAGTCAGGAGACACCCGCAGAGCTGCAACAGATCGAAAACGCCGAGTGGCGCGAGTCCCTCGACTACGTGCTGCAGACCCAGGGGCCGGAGCGGGTCCGGCAGATCCTGCGCCTGCTGCAGGTCCGCGCCCAGGAACAGGGGGTCAGCATCCCCTTCACCGCCAACACCCCCTACCTCAACAGCATCCCGCGCAGCCGGCAGCCGGTCTATCCCGGCGACCGCGAGCTGGAGCGGCGCATCAAGTCGATCATCCGCTGGAACGCCATGGCCATGGTGGTGCGGGCCAACCAGCTGTCGCCCGGCATCGGCGGTCACATCTCCACCTTCGCCTCGGCGGCGACCCTCTGGGAGGTGGGCTTCAACCATTTCTGGCGCGGCCGCACCGAGGAGTTTCTCGGCGACATGGTCTTTTTCCAGGGGCACGCCTCGCCGGGGGTCTACGCCCGGGCGTTTCTCGAGGGGCGGCTGAGCGAGGAGGACCTCAAGGGCTTCCGCCGCGAGCTGCGCCCCGAGAAGGGGGGGCTCAGCTCCTACCCCCACCCCTACCTGATGCCGGATTTCTGGGAGTTTCCCACCGTCTCCATGGGCCTGACCTCCCTGTGCGCCATCTACCAGGCGCGCTTCAACCACTACCTGGTTGATCGCGGGCTGCGCAAGAGCAGCGGCCGCAAGGTCTGGGCGATGCTCGGCGACGGCGAAATGGACGAGCCCGAATCGCTGGGCGCCATCACCCTGGCCGCCCGCGAGCAGCTCGATAACCTGATCTTCGTCATCAACTGCAACCTGCAGCGGCTCGACGGGCCGGTGCGCGGCAACGGCAAGATCATCCAGGAGCTCGAGGCGGCCTTCCGCGGCGCCGGCTGGAACGTGATCAAGGTGATCTGGGGCGACGACTGGGACCGGCTGCTCGAAGCCGACAGCTCGGGCAAGCTGGTGCAGCGCATGGAAGAGGTGGTCGACGGCGAGATGCAGCGCTTCATCGTCGGCAACGGCGCCTACGTGCGCGAGCACTTTTTCGGCAAGTATCCGGAGTTGCTCGAGCTGGTCGAGGGCTACAGCGACGAGCAACTCGGCCAGCTGACCCGCGGCGGCCACGACCCCGACAAGGTCTACGCCGCCTACCGGGCGGCCGTCGAGCACAAGGGATCGCCGACGGTGATCCTCGCCCAGACGGTCAAGGGCTACGGCCTGGGCGAGGCCGGGGAGGGGAAGAACATCACCCACGCCCAGAAAAAGCTTAACGAGGAGGAGCTCAAGGCCTTTCGCACCCGTTTCAACATCCCCATCGGCGACACCGAGATCGCCGAGACCCCCTTCTACCGGCCGGCCGAGGACAGCCCGGAGATCGCCTACCTCAGGGAGCGGCGCCGGGCCCTGGGCGGCACCCTGCCCAAGCGGCACAACGCCAGCTATCCCATGGCCTGCCAGACCGAGGAGATCATCCGCGAGTACTTCGAGGGCTCGGGCGAGCGGCCGCTGGCGACCACCATGGCCTACGTGCACCTGCTGGCCAAGCTGCTGCGCGACGCCGAGTTCGGCAAGCTGATCGTGCCCATCGTCCCCGACGAGGCGCGCACCTTCGGCATGGAGTCGCTGTTCCGCCAGGCCGGCATCTACAGCCACGTCGGCCAGCTCTACGAGCCGGTGGACAAGGGGAGCCTGCTGTTCTACAACGAGAAGAAGGAAGGGGCGATCCTCGAGGAGGGGATCAGCGAGGCCGGCGCCCTGGCCAGCTTCATCGCCGCCGGCAGCGCCCACGCCAACAACGGCGTGCAGACCGTCCCCTTCTTCACCTTCTACTCCATGTTCGGCTTCCAGCGGGTCGGCGACCTGATCTGGCAGGCCTGCGACTGCCGGGCGCGGGGCTTTCTGGTCGGCGCCACCGCCGGCCGCACCACCCTGGCCGGCGAAGGGCTGCAGCACCAGGACGGCCAGAGCCAGGTGCTGGCCATGGCGCCGACCCGGGTCAAGGCCTACGACCCCGCCTTCGCCTACGAGCTGGCGGTGATCGTGCACGACGGGCTGACCCGCATGTACTGCCACCAGGAGGACTGGATCTACTACCTGACGGTGATGAACGAGACCTACCCCATGCCCCCCATGCCCAAGGGCGCCGGGGTGCGCGAGGGGATCGTCAGGGGGATGTACCGCTTCGCCAGATCTTCGCTCAAGGGCAAACGCCCCAGGGCGCACCTGTTGGGCAGCGGGGCGATCCTCAACGAGGCCCTCAAGGCCCGGCAGATCCTGGAAAGCCAGTTCAAGGTGGCCGCCGACGTCTGGAGCGTCACCAGCTACAAGGAACTCTACAGCGACGCCATCGAGTGCGAGCGCTGGAACCTGCTCCACCCCGGCAAGAAGGCCAAGGTCCCCTACCTCGGCCAGCTGCTGGCCAAGGAGAGCGGGGTCTTCGTCGCCGCCTCGGACTACCTGAAGTTGCTGCCGGCCAGCCTGGCCAAGTGGCTCCCCGGGCCGCTGCACTGCCTGGGGACCGACGGCTTCGGGCGCAGCGACAGCCGCGAGCGGCTGCGGGACTTCTTCGAGGTCGACGCCCGCTACATCGCCCTGGCCGCGTTGCGCCAGCTGGCCCTGGCCGGGGAGATCCCCGCCGAGACCGTCGAGAAGGCGCTCGTGGATTTCGCCATCAACCCCGACAAACTGAACCCGCACAAGGACTGAGAGAGAACCATGGCGCTTGAAATCAAAGTTCCCGAGGTTTCCGAGGGGGTCCACCAGGGGACCGTGGTGTCCCTGGCCGTCGCCGTCGGCGACCGGGTGGAGGCTGACCAGACCCTGCTCGAGCTGGAGACCGACAAGGCCGTGGTGGCCATCCCCTCGCCCGCGGCGGGCAAGATCACCGAGATCAAGGTGAACGAAGGGGACGAGGTGGAGGTCGGCGCGGTCATCATGCTGATGGACGCGGAAAGCGAGGCCGAGCCGGAGAAGGAAGAGGCCGAGCCGGAGAAGGAAGAGGCCAAACCGGAGAAGGAAGAGGCCAAGCCGGAGAAGGAAGAGGCCAAGCCGGAGAGGGAAGAGGCCAAGCCGGAGAGGGAAGAGGCCAAGCCGGAGAGGGAAGAGGCCAAGCCGGAGAGGGAAGAGGCCAAGCCGGAGAGGGAAGAGGCCAAGCCGGAGAAGGAAGAGGCCAAGCCGGAGAGGGAGGAGGAGTTCCGGGCCGGCAAGCCTGATCTGAGCCTGGTGCGCCGCGGCGAGCAGGTCGCCCCGGCCGCACCCTCGGTGCGCCGCCTGGCCCGGGAGCTGGGGGTCGACATCTACCAGGTGCAGGGGAGCGGACCCGGCGGCCGGATCGGCGAGAGCGACGTGCGCCTGTTCGTCCGGGAAACCATGCAGCGCATCACCGGCGGCGGGCCGGCGCCCGCGGCGGTGGGAGAGTTCCCGGGGCTGCATGCCCAGCGCCCCTTGCCCGATTTTTCCCGCTGGGGCGAGGTCAGCCGCGAGCCGCTCTCACGGGTGCGGGAACTGACCGCCGACGCCATGAGCTACGCCTGGTCGACCATCCCCATGGTCACCCAGTACGACCAGGCCCGCATTACCGCGCTGGAGAAATACCGCAAGGAGTTCAACCAGCGGGTCGCGGCCGCGGGCAAGCTGACCACCACGGCGATTTTGGCGAAAATCTGCGCCACGGCCCTGCAGGCCTTCCCCCGCTTCAACAGCAGCCTCGATCTGGCCGCCCGGGAGCTGGTCCTCAAGCACTCGGTGCACATCGGGGTGGCCGTCGACACCCCCCGGGGCCTGCTCGTGCCGGTGCTGCGCGAGGCCCAGCGCAAGGGGCTGGCGCGGCTGGCCCTGGAGCTGAACGAAATCGCCGGCAAAGCCCGCGAGGGGAAGATCAGCCCGGCCGACCTGGAGGGGGGGACCTTCACCATCAGCAACCTCGGCGGGATCGGCGGCCAGGCCTTCACCCCGCTGGTCTACGCCCCCCAGGTGGCGATCCTCGGGGTCTCCCGGGCCCAGCAGCAGCCGGTCTGGAACGGCTGCGAGTTCGTCCCCGAGCTGGTCCTGCCCCTGGCCCTGAGCTATGACCACCGGGTGATCGACGGCGCCGACGGCGCGCGCTTTCTGCGCTGGATCTGCGAGGCCATCGAGAATCCGCTGCAGCTGGTGATGGAAAATTCCTAGCCAAGCGCCACCCCTATTCAGAAGGAAAGGACGATCCCGATGAACCCGCCCGATTCCATTCCCGGCAAAGCCCAGCTGGTGGTCATCGGCGCCGGTCCCGGCGGCTACGCCGCGGCCTTCCGGGCCGCCGAGCTGGGACTCGCGGTGACCCTGGTCGACCCCGAGGTCAACCCCGGCGGGGTCTGCCTGTACCGCGGCTGCATCCCCTCCAAGGCCCTGCTGCACCTGGCCCGGATGGTCGGCGAAGCCGAGGAGGCCGCGGCCCTCGGGGTGAGCTTCGGCAAGCCGCAAATCGACCTGGAGCGGGTGCGGCAGTGGAAGAAGGGGGTCGTCGACAGGCTGACCGGGGGGCTGGGGGCCAGGGCCAAACAGCTGAAGCTGACCTACCTGCGGGGCAAGGCCAGGTTCAAGGATGCCACGACCCTGGCCATCACCACCGCCGAGGGGGAGGAGGGGGAGCTGGCCTTCGAACAGGCCATCCTCGCCACCGGCTCACGGCCGATCCCGCTCCCGGGGACCGATCCGGACGGCGGGCGGATCCTCGATTCCACCGCGGCGCTGGAACTGGCGGAGATCCCCAAGAGCCTGCTGGTGATCGGCGGCGGCTACATCGGCCTGGAGCTTGGCTCGGTCTATGCCGCCCTGGGGAGCCAGGTTTCGCTGGTGGAGATGACCGACGGGCTGCTCCCCGGCTGCGACCGCGACCTGGTCTCGGTGCTCCGGCGACGGCTCGACAAAAGGTTTTCGGAAATCCTGCTCAGTACCCGGGTGACCAAGCTGCGGCCGCAAAAAAACCGGGTGGAGGTGAGCCTGGAGGACGGCAAGGGGGAAAAGAGCACGCGGCGTTTCGACCAGGTGCTGGTAGCCATCGGCCGGCGCCCCAATACGGAAGGGCTCGGCCTGGAGAACACCACCGTCAGGCTCGACGCCAAGGGATTCGTCGAGGTGGACGGCCAGCGGCGCAGCGCCGAGAGGCACATCTTCGCCATCGGTGACATCGCCGGCGAGCCGATGCTGGCCCACAAGGCCTACGCCGAGGCCCATGTCGCGGCCGAGGCCGCCGCCGGGCACAAGGCGCTGTTCGAGCCGCGGGCGATCCCCGCGGTGGTCTTCACCGACCCGGAGATCGCCTGGTGCGGGCTGACCGAAACCGCCGCCCGCGCGCAGAAGCTCGAGATCAAGACCGCCAAGCTCCCCTGGCGCGGCAACGGCCGGTGCCTGACCCTGGGCCGCGAGGAGGGCCTGACCAAGCTGATCGTCGATGCCGCCTCCCAGCGGTTGCTCGGCGTGGCCATGGCCGGCCCCGGCGCCGGGGAGCTGATCGCCGAGGGGGTGCTGGCCCTGGAGATGGCCGCCGTCGCCGAGGACCTGCGCCACACCATCCACCCCCACCCGACCCTGTCGGAGACCCTCTACGACGCCGCGCAGATGCTGTTCAAGGGCTGATCTTCCCCGGCTGGCTAGCCTGCCAGCATGTTCAGGCGGAAATGCCCCTTGAGCGTCCCCTGGAAGGACTTCACCACCTCGAGGGCCTCGTGAAAGCGGGCCTCTTCGACGCGGTTGAGCGACTCGGGGTCGATGAAGTTGTCAGGCTCGCCCCCTTCGGCGATGGCTTTCACCTGGCCGCGCAGCCGGAAAAACGCCAGCAGGGTGAAACTGGCCTCCAGGTCCTCGGCCTGTTTGGGGCCGAGCACCCCCTTGTCGCGCAGCCGGCCGATCTTCTCCCGGGTCGAGCCGCCCAGCAGCCCCGCCTCCAGGGCCAGCACCTTCATCCCCTCGGTGATGACGAAGATCCCGGCCTTCTTCAGGTCGATCTGCCCCTTGTGCTCCCCCTCCTTCTCGACCCTGAAGCCGCCGAAGATCCCCAGCGGCGGGTTGAAGCGCGCCACGTTGGCCGCCATCCGGGCCATGAACAGGGTGTTGCCCGCGCTGCGGCCGAGGATGTGCTCCTTGAGCTCCGCGACCAGCCCGGGGTCGCCGTAGATCAGGCGCACGTCGGCGACCATGCTGAAATTGAGGATGTTCTGGGAGACGGGGTTGCCGATCCACTGGTCGATCGCCCGGGTCCACTCCCCCAGGCTGCGCCTCCAGAAGGGGTTCTTGGCCATGATCCCGCCGGGGCACTCGGGGATGCCGATCTCGATCAGCGCCGCGATCAGCGCCGCGGAGAAGGCCTCGAGCCGCTCCAGCTCCGCGGCGCCCAGGTCTTCGGCATGGATGATGGCGTTGTCCTGGTCGGTCTTGAGGGTCTGCTCGCCGCGCCCCTCGCTGCCGAGTACCACGAAGGCGAAGCGCTCGGTCAGCTCGGGGAAGCGCTCCTCGCGCAGCAGCTCCACCAGGCGCAGCAGGAGCTGGTCGTGCAGATCGGAGATCAGCCGCACCAGGTCGGGGGTGCGCACCCCGGCATTGTGCAGGAACACCACCAGCTCCTCGATCTCCCGGTAATGGGCCTTGAGCTCGGCGATGCTGGCGGCGTTTTCGAACTCCTTGACCAGGTGCTGGGGGGACTTGGTCTGGAGCTTGATCAGGTCCGATTCGACGACCATGCCGCAAAGCCGCCCCTGCTCGTCCACCACCCCCACCCGGTGGATGCCGTGCCGCGACATCTGGTAAACCACCTCGAAAAAGCTGTCCTGCTCGCTCACGGTGATCAGCGGCCCGTTCATGATCTGCCGCGCCCGCAATGCCCGCGGATCGGCGCCGATGGCCACCACCTTGTTGCGCAGGTCGCGGTCGGTGATGATCCCCACCGGATCGCCGCCGGCGCGGACCACCAGGCTGGAGACGTTCTTTTCGGCCATGGTCGCCGCCAGTTCGACGACCGGCTCGTCCACCTCGCAGGTGTAATAGACCCGTCGGCAGAATTGGCTCACCGGCAGGAAAAAGATGTTTTCTTCGGCCATCCTCTAACAGCTCCCACATGAATGGGGCCAGGCCCGGGTTCGTCCGGACCGGCTCCAGACAAACACTGTTACAAAATGACCGGGTCCTGTCAATGGCAAAGGGGATGGGAGCAGCGGCGGCCTCGCCGGCCAAAAGCCTGGACCGGCTGCCGGGCAGTTGCTATGATGCGGGCAGTCGTGATTCGCCGGGGAAGGGGGGGGAAGCGCCATGGTCAACGAGGCAGAACCGTTTCGCGAGCGGCGCAGGGGACCCGACCCGCTGGTGCGTTCGCTGCGCTGGCTGGGGGGCCTGGGCTGGCTGGCCATGCTGGCCGCCCTGGTGTTTCTCGATCTGGCCAAACCCGAAATCGAAACCTTCTTCGAGCGCTGGTACCAGATCCGGCTGCGCACCACCTGGGACCTGCAGCTGGCGCGCTACCTCTTCTACTCGATGCTCGCCGGGCTGGCCTTCAGCCTGGCCGGGCTGGCCGCCAACCTGCGGCGGCGCCGGCGCAGCTCCGACGAGATCCGCGTCTCGCTGGTGGCGCTGGCGGTGATCAGCCTGCTCGGCATCCTGCGCTACCTGAGCGCCTTTTGAGCGGGCAACCCTCCTTCAGCGATCCCTGAACCGGGGTTTGCGTTTCTCGAGAAACGCCCGCATCCCCTCCTTCTGATCCCCGCTGGCAAAACAGAGCGCGAACAGCTCGGCCTCGTAGTGTTCGGCGCGAGCGCCGTCCATCTCCAGGCCGTTGCGCACCGCCTCGCGGGTCAGGCGCACCGCCGTCTGCGGCTTGGCGGCGATTTTTTCGGCCAATTCCCGGGCCGCCGCGAGCAGCTCCTGCGGCGCCGTCACCCGGTTGACCAGACCGATGCGCAGGGCCTCGGCGGCGTCGATGAGATCGCCGGTCAACAGCAGCTCCAGGGCGCGCCCCTTGCCGACCAGCCGCGGCAGGCGCTGGGTGCCGGCCCAGCCGGCGAGAATCCCCAGGTTGACCTCGGGCTGGCCGAAGCGGGCGTTGCTGCCGGCGAGGCGGATGTCGCAGGCCATGGCCAGCTCGCAGCCGCCGCCCACCGCGTAGCCGTTGACCGCGGCGATGACCGGCTTGGCGCACCCCTCGATGGCGCCCAGCACCCCCTGGGCAAGCCGGGCGAACGCCCTTGCCTGCAGCGGTCCGAAATCGACCACCGCCGCCAGGTCGCCGCCGGCGGCGAAGGCCTTCTCGCCGGCGCCGGTGAGGATGATCACCCTGACCTCGGGGTCGCTCTCCAGCGCCGCCACCGCCTCGCCCAGCTCGCGCAGGGTCGCCTCGTCGAGGGCGTTGAGCACCTTGGGGCGGTTCAGGGTCAGGGTGGCGATCCCCCCGGCGGTCTCGAGCAGCAGGTTTGCGTATCGGCTCATCGCTTCTCCTCCATCCGATTTTGCCATGGCCGCGGCCCGCTCGTGCGGCGGGCAACGCGAAGCTGCGCTCAACTTAACATCTATCCGCCGGCCGTTGTCAACGGCTTCTCCCGGCGCCGGCTCCGCCGAAAATCGCCCCGCGGCCTGCCGTTGAGGGTTGCAGAAACCGCCCAACTGAGCTAAATTGCCGTCGAATCGAACGAATAAGGAGAAAACAGCCGATGATTACCGCCATCAGCCCCATCGACGGGCGTTACGGATCGAAAGTCCAGGAACTGACCGAGTGCTTCTCGGAATACGCGCTGCTGCGCAACCGCGTCAAGGTGGAGGTGCTGTGGCTGCTGGCGCTGTGCGCCGAGCCGGGCATCCCCGAGTGCCGCGCGGTCAGCGCCGGGGAGGAGCTGCTGCTGCGCAACATCGTCGAGCGCTTCACCCCCGCCGAGGCCGAGAAGGTCAAGGCCATCGAGGCGGTGACCAACCACGACGTCAAGGCCGTGGAATACTACCTGAAGGAGCAGATCGCCGGCTCGCCCCTGGAGGAGCTCAGCGAGTTCATCCACTTCGCCTGCACCTCCGAGGACATCAACAACCTCTCCCACGCCCTGATGCTCAAGGACGGGCTGGCCGCCATCGGACCGTTCCAGGAGCAGATCATCGCCTTTCTCAAGCGCCTGGCCGCCGAGTTCAAAGAGGTGCCGATGCTGGCCCGCACCCACGGTCAGACCGCCTCGCCGACCACCATCGGCAAGGAGTTGGCGGTGTTCGCCGCGCGCCTGCGGAAGCAGAGCGAGAACATCGCCGCGGTGCAGATCCTCGGCAAGCTCAACGGCGCCGTGGGCAACTTCAACGCCCACCTCAGCGCCTACCCGCAGGTCGACTGGGTCGCCCTGGCCAAGGGGGTGATCGAGAAGGAGCTGGGGCTCAAGCAGAACCTGTTCACCACCCAGATCGAGCCCCACGACTACATGGCCGAGCTGTTCGACGCCCTGGCGCGCTGGAACACCATCCTCACCGATCTCAACCGCGACGTCTGGACCTACATCTCCATGGCCTACTTCGGGCAGAGGACGGTCAAGGGCGAGATCGGCTCCTCGACCATGCCGCACAAGGTCAACCCCATCGACTTCGAGAACTCGGAAGGCAACTGCGGGCTGGCCAACGCCGTCTTCAACCACCTCAGCGCCAAGCTGCCGATCTCGCGCCTGCAGCGCGACCTCACCGACTCCACCGTGCTGCGCAACATGGGGGTCGGCTTCGGCTACAGCCTGATCGCCTACAAGTCGACCCTCAAGGGGCTGGGCAAGCTCAAGCTCAACGAGCAGAAGCTGGCCGGCGACCTGGACCAGGCCTGGGAGGTGCTCGCCGAGCCGATCCAGACCGTGATGCGCAAGGCCGGCATCGAGAAGCCCTACGAAAAGCTCAAGGAGCTGACCCGCGGCAACGTCATCGACCGCGCAACCATCCGCAGCTTCGTCGAAACCCTGGAGCTGGCCGCCGAGGACAAACAGCGCCTGCTCGAAATGAGCCCCGCCAGCTACACCGGCATGGCGGCGAAGATCGCCGAGCTGCTCGACTGAGCCAGCTTCGACCAACGGATGCACCACCCCAAGGGACCGCCGACGCGGTCCCTTGCTTTTTTGGGGTATTAGAAGTGCGTTTTTCTTCCCCCTGTGACGCCGCCGGAGCGGAGTGGACGTTTGGCGACCCAGACGGGCAAATGTCTGAGCGCAGCGAGTTTTTGCCCGTCCGCCAAACGTCTGCGCAGCGCAGGGAACCGCCGCAGGCGGGCAAGGATCGGGGTGCGTTTTTCTGCTTACTCTTTTGGCGCACACCAAAAGAGTAAGTCGCCGTCAGGGGGCGAGACCCCTGTTTTTTTTTGCTCCGAACCCGGCCGCCAAGGCAATCACCCACCTGCGTTGTTATAATTTCAAGTAGTTCCCATTCGCGAAAAAAACCAGGAGCCGCCCATGAACCCCGCCGCGCTGCAGGGCCCGATCCTGATCGCCGAAGACGACCGCAACACCTCCGCCCTGGTCGCCACCTACCTCGAGCGCGAAGGATTCAAGACCCTCGCCGCCTACGACGGTGAGCAGGCCCTGGAGCTGGCCCGCCGCCAGGCCCCAGGCTTCGTCATCCTCGACGTGATGCTCCCCAAGCTCGACGGCTGGGAGATCTGCCGCGAGCTGCGCCGCTTCTCCGACGTGCCGATCCTGATGCTGACCGCGCGGGAGGAAGAGATCGACCGGGTGCTCGGGCTCTCCCTGGGCGCCGACGACTACGTGGTCAAGCCCTTCAGCCCGCGGGAGCTGGTGGAGCGGGTCAAGGCGATCCTGCGCCGGGTCGGCGGCTCCCCCCACCCGGGGGAGCGCCCCCTGGTCCAGGCCGGGCTGGTGCTCGATCCGCTCAAGCACAAGGTCACCCTGCACGGACGGCCCGTGGAGCTGACCGGTTCGGAATTCAAGCTGCTGCGCGCCCTGATGAGCGCCCCGGGGCGAGTTTTCTCCCGGGAGGAGCTGCTCAACCACTTCTACCAGCACGGCGAGGTGGTGGTCGACCGGGTCATCGACGTGCACATCGGCAAGCTGCGGCAGAAGGTCGAACAGGACCCCGCCCGGCCCCGGCTGATCCTCACCGTGCGCGGTTTCGGTTACCGCTTCGCCGAACCGGGGGAGGGGTGAGGTGAAACAGCGCCTGCTGTGGAAGCTGCTGCTGATCAATGTGGTGCCGGTCATCGCCGTCATCATCCTGGTGATCTGGTGGGCCATCGACCAGCTGGCGGCCGACTACTTCATGGTGCTGATGGACAAGTACATGGTCTCGCCCACCGAGACCCACCAGATGTTCCTCGCCGCCATCCACCGCTACCTGCTCTGGGCCACCCTGGCGGCGCTGGCCCTGGCGCTGCTGCTGAGCTTCCTGCTGACGCAGCGGGTGCTGCGGCCGCTGGCCCAGATGGCGGCGATCACCCGGGAGCTGGCCGCGGGGAGCTACTCGGCGCGGGTCGAGGTGACCTCGCGGGACGAGGTCGGCGAACTGGGGCTGGCCTTCAACCGCATGGCCGACAGCCTGGCGCGGGTGGAGGGGCTGCGCAAGACCATGGTCGCCGACCTGGCCCACGAGCTGCGCACCCCGCTCACCAACCTGCGCGGCTACCTGGAGGGCCTCGCCGACGAGGTGCTGCCCCCCACGCGGCAGACCTTCGAGATGCTGCAGCAGGAGATCCTGCGCCTGGTGCACCTGGTGGAGGACCTGCAGCAGCTGGCCCGCGCCGATGCGGCCAAAGCCTTTTTGCAGCGTCAGCCGCTGGCCCTCCCCGAGCTGATCAACCAGCTGCTGGCGCTCTATCGGCCCAACTTCGAGGCCCGCGGCATCCGCGTCGAGACCCGCTACGACCCGGCCGCAAAGCAGGTGCAGGCCGACCGGGACAAGCTGCTGCAGGCGCTGCGCAACCTGGTGGACAACGCCTGGAAATACACCCCCCAGGGGGGGCGGGTCAGCATCCGCACCGAGCGCGACACCGGGGCGGTGCGCCTGGTCATCGCCAACAGCGGCGAGGGGATCGCCGCGGCGGATCTCCCCTTCATCTTCGAGCGCTTCTTCCGCGCCGAGCGTTCGCGCAGCCGCGAAGCCGGCGGGGCGGGGATCGGCCTGGCCATCGTCAAGGAGCTGATCGAGGCCCACGGCGGCCTGGTCGGGGCGGAGAGCTCCCCCGGGGAGACCCGCGTCTGGTTCACCCTGCCCGACTGAGCCCCATTCTTTACCAGATCTTTAATTGCCCTTTATCCGCACTTTATCCCACCCTGCTAAGGTTTAATCATCGCCGGCCCCCACCAAAGCCCGGGAAAAGGCGATAATTGAGCCAGGGCCCTCGGGCAGCAAGGAGATCCGCTGATGAGAAGCTACGCCGCATTATTGCTGGGGCTGCTGCTGGTGGGACTGGCCGCGGCCAAGGCCCCGGGCGCCTCACCGGAGAACGCGGGGGGGGCGCCATCGCCGACACCAGGCTGAAAGTTTATTCCAGCGCGGAAGGGAAATACGTCATGAGCGAAAAAGTCACCAAGTCCGAAAGCGAATGGAAAAAACAACTGACCCCCGAGCAGTTCCACGTCCTGCGCGAACAGGGGACCGAGCGGGCCTTTACCGGCAAGTACTGGGATCACCACGGCCACGGCATCTACCGCTGCGCCGCCTGCGGCCTCGACCTGTTCAGCTCGGAGACCAAGTTCGACTCGGGCACCGGCTGGCCGAGCTTCAATGCCCCGGTGGCCCCGGAAAACGTCGAGCTGCGCAAGGACCGCAGCTTCTTCATGGTGCGCAACGAGGTGATCTGCCCGCGCTGCGGCGGGCATCTCGGCCACGTCTTCAACGACGGGCCACGCCCCACGGGGCAGCGTTACTGCATCAACTCCGCGTCCCTGGAATTCGAGGCCAAGAAATGACCCCTGTCCGATATCGAGGGCAGGAAAAGCAGGGGACCGCGGCCGGCAGAACCGGGGCGACAGGCGATTAAAACCGGACGTAAAATGGGGCTGAGGGCAATCACGCTCGATCGACAATGGAGGCAGTCATGTCACTTCGTGGTCAAGGCATCATCTGGCTGGCGGGTGTTCTGGTCCTGCCATTGAGTCTGATAATACCCACCCCGTCCGGCGAGGCGCGGGAGCAGTTCCTGGACAGCACCATCGCCCTGGACGAGGAGAACGAAACCATCACCCTGCCGCTGTTCGAGGCCCGCAGCGCGGCAGGCGATACCGTCTGGTACATCGTCACCGAGGCCTCGGACCGGGACCTCGCCCGGGAAAAAGGGGTCAACTGGTCTCCCAAGCTGGTCAATGCCCTGGGCAGCGCGGCGGTGCAGACGGTCACCGAGCAAAGGGGGCTGGTGGTCTTTAGCGGCACCGTCGACTTCACCCCCGAGCACCGCCTGGTCCCCAACCCCGAGACCGGTTTCCCCCCGGAGCTGGCGGAGCCCGGCTCCCTCGGGGATGCGGCCTATTCCCCGCTGATCACCAGTGGCGACGGGGTGGTCCTGAACGCGCCGCAGGTCGCCAACGGCAGCGGGCTGCACGACAAGGTCGTGGCCATCGACCTGGCCCGCGAGGAAGTGACCCTCAGGCTGACCCCGGGGCTGTACCACGGCAAGAACATTCTCTACCTGAGCACCGACGCCTCGGACCCGACGGCGGCCGCGCTGGAGGAGTCCACCTTCGCGCCGAACCTCAACGCCGCCCCCGGCCTGGCCTCCAACGCCGCTGACTCGGCCCGCGCCGCCATCGTGGCCATCGTCAACGGCGAAACCGGCGTCGACAACCCCGAGCGCCAGGGCCTCTCCTCGGCGCTGCTGGGCGAAGGCTCGCCGCTCAACATCACCGAGGTGCATCCCCGCAACCGCGGCCGCCTGCCGATCTACAGCCCGCTTTGGGACGTGCACCCGGCGGTCTGGACGGAGCAGGCGATTGCCGCCGGCGAACGGCGGCTGCTCGATCACCACGAGGACGTCGCCGATCTGGTGGAGGACGGCGCCCTGGCGAGCGGCGGCTTTGGGCCGATGAATCCGGCCCTGGGCGGCCTGCGGGCGGCCGGCTTTATCGTCAACTGTCCGGTCATGTCCCTGGAATAGCTACCCCTGGCCGGACAAAAACAAAGGCCCCGCCGGAGGATACCGGCGGGGCCTTTTGCATAAGTGGAGTCGAGGGTTACAGGCGGATGTCGACGTAGGCGTTCTTGCGCAGCCCCTCGGCCCAGGTCTTGAACCCCTCTTCGGATTTGCGCTCCTTGAGGGCCTTTTCGATTTCGCCCTTGACCTCGTCGAACTGGCGGATTTTCCCGGGGCTTTTCTCGGTCACCTTGAGAATGTGAAACCCGTCGACGCTCTCCACCAGCGGAGCGACCTCGCCCTGGGCAAGCCCGCGCACCGCCTCCTCGAAAGTGGCGGTCAGCTCCCCTTCGGCGAAGGTCCCCATGTCGCCCCCCTCGGCGCTGTTCTCGGCCACAAAGGCCAACAGCACCTCGTGGAAATCCTCGCCGCCGCGGATCCGGGCCAGGGCCTGCTCGGCCTTGGCGTGCAGCGCATCGATCTGTCCGGAATCCGCCCCCTTGGGGATGAGGAAGCTGATCCGGCTCAGGGCCAGGTAGGGAGCCTCGCGATACTCGTCGATATGGTCGCGGAAGTAATCCCGCAGCTCCTGGCTGGTCACTTCGACCTTGCTCTGCACCTCGCGACCGACCAGCTTGAAGCGCAGGATCTGCTTGCGCAGATTCTCCTGGTAGTCGGTAAAGGACATCCCCTGCGCCTCGAGTGCCTGCATCAGTTGCTCGCGGGTCAGCTTGTTCTGGCGCTGTACGTCCTGGATCGCCGCTTCGAGTTCGTCGTCGCTGACCTTGAGCCCCAGCTCGGCGATCCGCTGCTGGACCAGGGTCTCCTCGATCAGCCCCGGCAGGGTCTCGCGGCGCAGGGTTTCCTGCTGGGCGGCCGGCAGGCTGAGCCACCCCGGGCCGCGCCGGGCCGTCAGCTCCTTGTCTAGCTGGTGGGTGGAGATGATCTGGTCGTTGACCACCGCGGCGATGCGGTTGACGATTTCGCCCCGGGCGTTCAACGCCAGGGCCAGAACGGCGGCCAGGGCCAGTGAGACTATGCGTTTCATCGTGTCTATCCCCGTTGGGCCACTACAGCAGCGACCAGTTTACTTCGATGGCAGCGCGGCTGCGCAGATCCTGCAGCCACTGCTGGTAGGCGAGATCCTGCTTGGTTTCCAGCACCAGGTCGCGGACCTGCTCCCGGGCCTGCTCCAGGGAGAGCCGCAACGCGTCACGCCGCTCCTCGACCAGCAGGATATGATACCCGTAGTCGCTCTTGACCAGGGCGCTGAGCTGGCCGACCGGAAGGGAAAAAGCGGCCTCGTCGAACTCGGGGGGCATCTCCCCCCGGCTGATGAAGTCGAGATCGCCGCCATCTTCGCCATCGGGCGAAAGTGAATGGTTTCTGGCCAGGAAGGCGAAATCCTCGCCCGCCTGCAGCGCTTCCAGAAGGGTCCTGCCCTCCTGCTCGTCGCCGACCACGATCTGCCGAACCCGGGCCTGGGCGGGGCGGTCGAACTCATCGTGGTGCGATTGGTAGTATTCGGCTATTTCCTCTTCGCTGACCTCGATGTCGGAGTAAGCCGCCTGGCGAACCACCTTCTCGATCAGCAACCCTTCCTCCAGCTCCCGGCGCCAGTCCGCGAGGGAAACTCCCCTTTCGGCCAACATCTCCTCGAAGGCCCCCTCGGGGTAGTCGCGCCGGTACTCGGCGACCATCGCCTCGAGCTCCTCGGGGGCCAGGACCACCCCCAGGCGCACAGCCTCGGCCAGCGCCAGTTCGCGGTCGATGAGCTGCACCAGGAAGGAGCGCTGCAGGTCCTCGGTCTCCTCCACCGACAGGGAGTGCCCTGGGGGGAGGGTTTTTTCGAATTGCCGGCGGAATTCTTCCAGGGAGACGGTGCGCCCGTCGATCTGCAACAGCACCGGCGAGGACTCCGCCGTTTTCTTTTCGCAGCCGACCAGCAGCAGCACCAGCAACAGGCCGATAAGGTAGCGCAAGGGAATCATGGGTTCCGGGGGGGTAACGGGCCAGGGCAAATCCGGCCTGCCGAGGGCTGGCCAGCCATTGGCCTGCTCCCTGCCGGCGGGGCCGGAGGAGAACAAGCTAGCACAGCTAGAGAAAGCCCTGCAACGCTTTTTTGGCGACCCCGAGAAGCTCCTCGCCGGGCAGTTTGCCCAATTGGATGGAGAGCCGGTAGTCGGGGGTGAACTGGTAGCGCTTCTGCGGGTCTTCCAGCAGGCGCAGGATTTTATCCGGCGGCACCGGAGTGCGGGCGTGAAAGCCGAACACCAGCCGGCGGCCGTCGTACTCGGCCAGCTCGACCCGCAGCCGCTTCATCAGCACCCGCAGCTTCATCACCTCGAGCAGCAGCTCGGCCGGTTCGGGGATCTCGCCGTAGCGGTCGCGCAGCTCGTCGGCGGCCAGGTAGAGGGCCTCCTCGTGGTCGGCGGCGGCCAGCTTCTTGTAGAAGACCAGGCGCTGGTTGGGGTCGGGGACGTACTTCTCGGGCAGAAAGGCCGAAAGCCCCAGGCGGATCTCGGGGTCGACCTTGTCCTCGCGGGCCAGCCCCTTGAGCTCCTGGATGGTATCCTCGAGCAGCTCGGCGTACATCTCGAAGCCGATGGCGGCGATCTGCCCCGCCTGGCGTCCGCCGAGCAGGTCGCCGGCGCCGCGCAGCTCGAGGTCGTGGCTGGCCACCCGGAAGCCTGCGCCGAGCTCGGTGAGCTCCTGCAGCACCCTGAGCCGCTCGCGGGCCTCGCGGGTGAGGATCCCCTCGCCGGGGATCAGCAGGTAGGCGTAGGCCCGCTGGCTGGAGCGCCCGACGCGGCCGCGCAGCTGGTAGAGCTGGGCGAGCCCGAAGCAGTCGGCGCGGTTGATGATGATGGTGTTGGCCCGCGGGATGTCGAGGCCGTTTTCGATGATGGTGGTGCTGACCAGCACGTTGGCGCGGCCGTCAATGAAATCGACCATCACCTCTTCGAGCTCTTTTTCGCCCATCTGGCCGTGGCCCACCGCGACCTTGGCCTCGGGGACCAGGGTTTTGAGGAAATCGGCCATGGCGCCGATGGACTGCACCCGGTTGTGGACGAAGAAGACCTGCCCGCCGCGGCGCAGCTCGCGCAGGATGGCGTCGCGGATCAGCTCGTCCTCGAAGCGGGTGACGTAGGTGCGCACCGCCAGCCGGTCCACCGGCGGGGTGTCGATGACCGAGAGGCTGCGCAGACCCATCATGCTCATGTGCAGGGTGCGGGGGATGGGGGTGGCGGTGAGGGTCAGCATGTCGACCTCGGCGCGCAGCTTCTTGAGCTTCTCCTTGTGGCTGACCCCGAAGCGCTGCTCCTCGTCGACGATCACCAGGCCGAGGTCCTTGAACTTGACGTCGCGCTGCAGCAGCCGGTGGGTGCCGACCAGGACGTCGACCTTGCCCTCGGCGGCGCGCTGCAGGGCCTGGCGGATCTCGCCGGCGCTGCGGAAGCGCGAGATCATGTCGATCTCCACCGGCGAGCCCTTGAAGCGCTCGCGGAAGGTCTCCAGGTGCTGGCGGGCGAGCACCGTGGTCGGCACCAGCACCGCCACCTGACGGCCGTCGAGCACCGCCTTGAAGGCGGCGCGGATCGCCACCTCGGTCTTGCCGTAGCCGACGTCGCCGCAGATCAGCCGGTCCATGGGCCGCGCCGACTCCATGTCGGCGAGCACCTCCTCGATGGCGGCGAGCTGATCGGGGGTCTCCTCGTAGGGGAAGGCGGCCTCGAACTCGCGGAACATGCGGTCAGACGGCGAGTAGGCGAAGCCCTCGCTCATTTCGCGCCTGGCGTAGATCTTGAGCAGCTCGCGGGCCAGCTCCTCCACCGCGGCGCGGGCCTTGAGCTTGGCCTTCTCCCAGCCGCTGCCGCCCATCTTGTCGAGGCGCGGCACGTGCCCTTCGCCGCCGACGTATTTCTGCACCTTCTCGATGCGGTCGACTGGGAGGTAGAGCTTGTCCTCGCCGGCGTACTCCAGGTGCAGGAAATCCCCCTCCACCGGGCCCATGGCCAGGTGCAGCAGCCCCAGGTAGCGGCCGATGCCGTGGTCGGCGTGGACCACGAAATCCCCCTCCTTGAGTTCGGCCAGCGAGGAGAGCAGGGCCTGGGCGCGGGCCTCGGTGAGGCCGCGGCGGCGCACGCGCTGGCCGAAGATCTCCTCCTCGGTGACCACCGCCAGCTTCTCATCCGGCAGCCGGAAGCCCGCCGAGAGTTCGCCGAGCACCAGCAGGGCCTGGCCGGAGCGCAGCAGCCGGAGCGAGCCGCCCGGGTCGAAGGGGGGGCGCAGGCCGTGGGGCTCGAGCAGGTCGAGCAGACGCTCGGCCTGGCCGCGCTGGTGGCAGACCAGCAGCACCTTCCAGCCGCCGGATTGCCACTGCTTGAGCCGTTCGGCGAGCAGGGCCAGGCCCCCGCCTTCGCCGCGCAGCTCGGAGCGGATGTCGCCGTTGCCCTCGGCCTGCACCCGGAACACCGGCCGCTGGTCCTCGATGCGGTAGACCTTGAGCGAGGACAGGTCGATACGCCGGCGCAGGGCGAGCTGCTGTTCGAGCTCGGACGGCCCAAGGAACAGCTCGGCGCCGGCCACATAGGGCTCGCCCTGGCGGCGGGCGCGGGCCTCGCCCTCGGCCACTTCGGCGGCGAAGCGGTCGGCCTCGGCCTCCACCGCCGGGGGGTCGACCACCACCCAGCTGCTCCGGGGCGCATAGTCGAACAGGGTGTCGAGCCCGCCGTAGTTGAGCGGCAGGAGAAAGGCGCGCCCCGGCGCCATCAGCCCCTCGCGGGCCTCCTCGAGAATCGCTTCGCGGCGCGGGCGGGGGATCTC
Organism: Desulfuromonas versatilis; assembly: GCF_019704135.1. Classification (NCBI taxonomy): domain Bacteria; kingdom Pseudomonadati; phylum Thermodesulfobacteriota; class Desulfuromonadia; order Desulfuromonadales; family Desulfuromonadaceae; genus Desulfuromonas; species Desulfuromonas versatilis. Next base: position 37,787 of record NZ_AP024355.1, on the reverse strand, counting down.
CAGGGCATCGCAGCGCTCCTTGAGCTGCGCGGCGAAGGTTTCCAGATGCACCCCGGCCAGCACCATTTCACGGGCGGGCAGCAGCACCAGCTCCTCCAGCTCCTGCTCGGAGGAGCGCTGGCTGCCGGCGTCGAAGGGGCGCATCCGCTCGATGTAGTCGCCGAAAAACTCGATGCGCACCGGCTGGCTGCGGGTCGGCGGAAAGATGTCGAGGAGGTCGCCGCGCACCGAGAAGGTGCCGCGGTCCTCCACCAGCGGCACCGAGCCGTAGCCCAGGGCCAGCAGCCTGGCGAGCAGCGCCGGGCGGTCGTATTCGTCCTCCACCACCAGCCGCTCGCAGAGCCCGCCCAGCACCGGGCGGGGGATGATCTTCTGCAGCAGGGCGCGCACCGGCGCCACCACCGCCCGGGCCCGCCCCTCGTGCAGCGCCGCCAGGGTGGCCAGACGGGTCGCCTCCACCTCGGGATGGGGGCTTAAAGCCTCGTAGGGGCGCACCTCCCAGTGGGGGAAGAGAAAGACCTCGCCGGGGCGGCCGTGGAAGAAGTCGAGATCGGCGGCCAGCCGCTCGGCTTGCTTCTGGTCCGGGACCAGCACCAGCAGGGTCTCGGCGCTGCCGCCCAGCAGCCCGGCGAGCAGGTGGGCGCCTGCCGAGCCGACCAGGCCGAGCACTTCGCTGCGGGTCGGACCGGCCGTGACCCCCTCGACGAAGGAGCGGACCGTAGTATGGGCGATTTCAGCGGAAGGGTGTTCAGGTTGCATAGATTGGAAAGGGGAAGCTGTCAGCAAAGCCCCCCTGAAGTGGGGCTTTGCTGACAGCTTGATATCTCATTAGTCCCGCGGCACCGCCAGCATGCGGTCGAGGGTGAGCTTGGCCTTTTCCCGGATGGCGGCGGGGACGGTGATCTCCGGGCTCATGGTCTGCAGGCTCTTGAGCACGTCCTCGAGGGAGGTGAGCTTCATGTTGGGGCAAATCAGCTTGGCCGAGGGGAGGATGAACTCCTTGCCGGGGTTCTCCTTGCGCAGCCGGTAGAGAATGCCGGCCTCGGTGCCGACAATGAATGTCTTCGCCGGGTTGTTGCGGGCGAAATCGTACATGCCACTGGTCGAGCAGATGTGCTGGGCCAGCTCGAGGATCTCCGGCGGGCACTCGGGATGGGCCATGAACAGGGCATCGGGGTGCTCGGCCATGGCCCGTTTGACGGCCTCGACGTCGAGGCGGTCGTGGGTGGGGCAGTAACCCTCCCAGAAGATGCACTTCTTGTCGGTGTGCTGGGCGATATAGCGACCCAGGTTGCGGTCGGGGACCAGGATCACCTCGTCGGCCTCCAGCGAGTTGACCACGTTGACCGCATTGGAGCTGGTGCAGCAGATGTCGCTCTCGGCCTTGACGTCGGCGCTGGAGTTGACGTAGGTGACCACCGGCACCCCGGGGTGCCTGGCCTTGAGCTCGCGCAGCCCCTCGGGGGTGACCATGTCGGCCATCGGGCAGCCGGCATCGGGCCGGGGCAGCAGCACGATCTTGTCCGGCGCCAGGATCGAGGCGCTTTCGGCCATGAAGTGCACGCCGCAGAAGACGATCACGTCCTTGTCGGTGCGCGCGGCCTCCATGGACAGGCCGAGGGAGTCCCCGGTGATGTCGGCGAGAGCCTGAATCTCATCGCGCTGATAGTTGTGAGCCAGCAGCAGCGCATTGCGCTCGGCGGCCAGCCGACGGATCTCCTGAATGATTTCTTCCTGTTTCATCCAAGCAACCTTCCTGGCAGTGGTTAATCGAAGTATACTAGATCAAAAGCCTTGATATGTCAAACCCTTATCGGCCTTTGACCTTGACAGGGTCGGTGAATGGGGCTATTCTCTGCACACCGTTATAGCGACCCAAACCGTTTTACGCGAGGATTTTTTTCATGTTCGGAATCGGCATGCCCGAGCTGTTGCTCATTTTGGCCCTGGCCCTGATCGTCATCGGCCCCAAAAAACTGCCCGACATCGCCAAGGCCCTGGGAAAAGGGCTGGCCGAATTCAGGCGCGCCACCGAGGAGCTGAAGAGCTCCATCAACGACGAGGTCCGCACCGCGGAAACCCGCGATCGGCTGGCCAAGGACGGCAAGCTTGTGCCCCCGGCCGCGGAGCCGCCGCCGGCCAACCCCTACGTGGACGGCGTCCCGCCGTCACCGCAAGCTGCCGATCAGGCCCCGCAGCAGGAGTCGCCCCGGGCCGAAACCGCGGCGGCCGATGCGGTTCGCCCCAAGGACGATCCGCATGGCTGCTGAAGTCGAGCAGGAACTGCCTTTCACCAGCCACCTCGAAGAGCTGCGCAAGCGCCTGATGATCGCCGGCGGGACCTGGCTGGTGGCCTTCATGGCCTGCTACAGCTTTGCCGAGCGCCTGTTCACGTTCGTCTCGGAACCGGTGCGCTCTGCGCTTCCCGAAGGCAGCTCGCTGGTCTTCATCAACGCCACCGAGCCGTTTTTCACCTACCTGAAGGTGGGCGCCATCGCCGGCCTGTTGATCGCCCTGCCGGTCATCTTCTGGCAGCTGTGGGCCTTTGTCGCCCCGGGGCTCTACAGCCATGAAAAAAAGCTGGCCGTCCCCTTCGTCATTGCCAGCACCCTGTGCTTCGGGGCCGGGACCTACTTCGGCTTCACCTTTGTCTTTCCGACCATCTTCACCTTTCTCATCAAGTTCGGCACCGGCTCGGGAGAGATCAACGCCATGCTCTCCATGGGCTCCTACCTGACCCTCTCCTTTCGCCTGCTGATGGCCTTCGGCCTGGTCTTCGAGCTGCCCATCGGGATCTTCTTTTTGGCCCGCATGGGGGTCGTCGACCACCGGTGGCTGGCGAAGAACCGCAAATACGCGCTGCTGCTGGCCTTCGTGATCGGGGCCATCCTGACCCCGCCGGATGTGTTCTCCCAGACCGCCATCGCTTTGCCGTTCATCATCCTCTACGAGGTCGGCATCATCGTGGCGCGGCTGTTCGGCAAGAAGAAGGCGGTGGAGGAGCCGGAAGAAAAAGCGGAAGAAACCGGACAGGCCTGAGCCTGGAACCAGGCCCCTACCCACGGTGGAGCCGCGCCCGGGCCCCAATTGCCATGACCAACGCCCTGCAAATCACCGACCTCTGGAAAAGCTTCGCCGGTACCGCCGTGGTCAAGGGGGTGGAATTTGCTATCGCCCCCGGGGAGATCTTCGGCCTGCTCGGCCCCAACGGCGCCGGCAAGAGCACCACCATCAACATGGTCGCCGGGGTGGCCCGCATCGACCGCGGCAGCGTCAAGGTCTTCGGCTACGACAACCAGCGCGAGTACCGGAGGACCCGGCGCCTGGTGGGGGTCATGCACCAGGAAATCGTCATCGACCATTTCTTCCCCATCGACCGGGCGCTGCGCATCCATTCCGGTTATTACGGGGCCCCAGCCGACGCAGCCTGGCGGGAGCGGCTCATCGAAAGGCTCGACCTGGGCCCCCACCTGCACAAGCCGATGAACAAGCTCTCCGGCGGCCTCAAGCGCCGCTTCATGGTGGCCAAGGCGCTGATCCACAAGCCCAGGCTGCTGATTCTCGACGAGCCGACCGCCGGGGTCGACGTGGAGCTGCGCCACGGTTTGTGGGACTTCGTCCGCGAGATCAACCACGAGGGGACCACGGTGCTGCTGACCACCCACTACCTGGAGGAGGCCGAGCAGATGTGCGGACGCATCGCCATCATGAACCATGGCGAGCTGATCGCTCTGGAGCGCACCCCCGAGCTGCTGCGGCGCCTGGAGAATCGGTGCCTGGTACTGACTCTGTCCCGACCTCTGGGGCAGGTGCCTGCCGAGCTGGCCGCTTTCGGCGCAACTCTCGAGGCCGGCGGCGAAACCCTGACCCTGGCCATCCCGCCGGGCAAAACCGCCGGCGATGCCCTCGGCGCCCTGACCCGGGTCGGGGTGGAGATCGCCGAAATCGAAACCCGCAAGGCCGGCCTCGAGGAGGTGTTCATCGAGCTGACCGGCATGCGGGTGAAAAACGGCCGGGGAGGGGAGCGATGAGCCAGGCACGCCCCCGGCCGCGGATAATCCGCTGGCTCCCCTTCGCCACCCTGCTGCAGCGCGAGGTGCTGCGCTTTTTCCGGGTCTCGGTGCAGACCCTGCTGACGCCGATCATCACCGCCTCGCTCTACCTTTTCGTCTTCGGCGCCACCCTCGGCGAACGCCTTTCGGTCATCGAGGGGTTCAGCTACGCCGAATTCGTCATCCCAGGACTGATCCTCATGGGGGTGATTTCCAACTCCTTCGCCAACACCTCCTCGTCGCTGTTCATGGCCCGCTACCTGGGGAACATCGTCGATCTGCTGGTCACCCCCATCACCCCGCCCCAGTTCATCTTCGCCTACACCCTGGCGGCGATGCTGCGCGGGCTGCTGGTCGGGCTGGCGGTGGGGATCATCTCCATGTTCTTCGCTTCTCTCCCCTGGGTGCAGCCGGTGCTGGCGGCGCTCATGGCCTGCCTGGCCAGCTTTCTGTTCGCCCAGTTCGGCATCATCGCCGCCATCTACTCCAACACCTTCGACGCCCTTTCCATGTACAACAACTTCGTCATCCTGCCGCTGATCTACCTGGGCGGGGTGTTCTACCCGATATCCATCCTGCCGCCTTTCTGGGAGCACCTCTCGCGCTTCAACCCCCTGTTCTACCTCATCGACGGCTTCCGTCACGCCATCCTCGGGGTCGGCGACACCCCGCTGCTGCACTCCTTCGGCATCACGCTGCTGATGGCCGCCGTGCTGTTTGCCTGGGCCGCCCTGCTGGTCGGGCGCGGCTACCGGCTGCGCAGCTGAAGCGCAGCGCCAGGCCTCAAACAAAAACGGCGCCCCCCGCGATGGGGGGCGCCGTTTTTTCGTAGTATCGCCGGTTCGCCCTAGAAACGGGCCTCGAAACCGAGGCGCACCGCGTCGTCGATGGTCCAGGTCCCGTGGTCCTCGAAATCGTTGCGCACGTTCTGATAATCCAGGTGCAGGCGGACCTTGGGGGTCACCGCAAAGCTGGCGCGGGTTCCCCATTCGACCATGCGATCCGAATCGAGCCAGGAGAAGATCTCCGGGGAGTAGAAAATCCGTCCGGAAAGTCCGAAGCCGCCGAGTACCGGCGGAGCGTAGCCGAGCTTGACCCCGACCCCCAGGTTGAGAAAATCCTGGCTGTCGTCGGCCTCGCCGCCGGCCACCTGTGCCGCGGCACCCACCTCCAGGCCGGGAACGTTGCCGGGCTGCCCCATGAAGTCGAAGCCGAGCGATCCGAGGGCGGTGTCCTGGTCGTCGTTGTAGAGAAACCGGAAGGAGGTCTGGCTGCTGCCGTAGTCGTCTTCGGTGATGGGCAGGCCCAGTTCGGCCTGGGCACTGAAATCGTTGAAATCGATTGCCAGCGAGGCCGCACCGGCCGCCGAGGCGCCCAGGGCCAGCAGGAGCAGGGGAAAGAGCAGGGTTTTCAGGGTCATCATCCTCATTGAATCCATCTCCTTGGTGCATCACAGGCGGCGAACCTTCGCCGCGCCAGGCTGGGAGGAACTATGCCACAGGCGCCCCCGGGAATCAAGCCGGCAGTGAACCTGCCGCAAATGAAAGCGGCGTCCCGCAAAGCGAAACGCCGAGGAGGTGCGGGAGCGGGAAGGGTGGGATCAGACATCCACCGCCCGCTGGAGCACGGATTTCTCCACCTTGAGGCCCTGCTCCTGGGCCATGCTCTGGATCAGCACCTGGCCGCCGATGGCGGCGGTCTTGCTGACCAGCTCGTCGGCCCTCGCCCCGTCCTGAGCACGGAACGCTTCGATGATTTTATGGTGCTCGCGGACCGAGATCTCCATGCGCCCCGGCAGCGACAGGGAAGCCATGCGCAGCCGGTTGAATTTCAGCACCAACTGGTTGATCAGCTCGAGCAGCTTGTCATTGCCCGCGGCCCGGATAAACAGCTCATGAAATTCGTTGTGCACCCTGAAGAAGTTTTTTACATCCCCATCCCGGGCCAGTTTTTCCAGGTTATTGTTGATCGTCTCCAGTCGCTCCAGGTCCCTTTCGCTGAGCCGCTCCGCGGCGATGCGGGCGGCATACCCCTCAAGGATGCTCTTGATGGCATAGAACTCCTCGACATCCCGCTCAGACAGGGAGGCGACCACCGCCCCCTTGCGGGGGATCACCGACAGGTACCCTTCGGACTCCAACTGCCGGAAGGCCTCGCGGATCGGGGTGCGGCTGATGCCGAAGCGCTCGGCCAATTCCGGCTCGGCCACCTTCTCCCCAGGCTTGAGCGCTCCCTTGAGGATGGCCTCGCGGATGGTTTCCAGAATTTTTTCCCGGAGGGTCTGGTGACGCTCGATCGGCTTTCGTCTCACGGGGTTTCTCCGTTGCAAGGGTAAAATGAAAACACGCTAAATTGTATACTGTATACAGGACATGTCAAGCTTTTTCTGGCCGGCCGGACAGCGCCAACCCTTTATATCTCCTTGCCTTTTCAATTTCCCGAGGATATCATCCCCGGGATCAAGGCAAGGGTGTCTTCATTGGATCCGGTCCGCCACCTGCGCTTTTCTCTTCTGGTTCTGGTCGTCGTCATCGGGTTGGGAACCCTCGGCTACTCGCTTATCGAGGGCTGGGGGGCCTTCGACTCGCTCTCCATGACGGTCATCACCCTCGCCACCGTCGGCTTCAAGGAGGTCCACGACCTCTCCGACGCCGGCAAGGCCTTCACCATCATCCTGATCGTCTTCGGGGCGGGGATCATCGCCTACGCGGTCGGCAGCATGATCCAGATTATGGTCGAAAGGCAACTGCGCTCGATTCTGGGGAGGAAGAAAATGGAAAACCAGATCAACCGGCGTCAGGGGCACTACACCATCTGCGGCTACGGCCGCATCGGCACCCTGACCTGCAGGGAATTTCTCGATCGTCCCACCCCGTTCGTGGTGGTGGAAAAGGAGCCTGAACTCTGCGAAAAGCTCAGCAATGAAGGGATTTTATTCGTGCATGGCGACGCCACGGACGACGAAACCCTGATCAGCGGCGGTGGACTCCATGGCTGACCGGCTTCATGTGCACGTCCCCTACCGCCTGCTCGGCGAGTCTCTGCCCCTGTTGCTGGAGCGCCGACTGCAGCCGGAAATCGCTTTCAGTGGCGATGACCTCGACCGCCTCAGCCTGGTCGAGCTGCGCTCCCGCGCCCGGGTCCTGCGGCAGGCCGGCCTCGGCTGCACGGTGCATGCGCCCTTCCACGATCTCAATCCGGGCACCAACGACCCGCTGATCCGCCAAGCCACCCTGGTGCGCTGCACCCAGACCCTGAATGCGGCCGCCGAGCTCGGGGCCTCGCTGGTGGTTTTTCATCCCGGTTACGAAAAGTGGCGCTACAGCCTGCAAAGCGACCTCTGGCTTGCGCCCAGCCTGAAGTTCTGGCCGCCGCTCATTCAGGCGGCAGAGCGCCTCGGGTTGCGCCTGGCGCTGGAGAACATCTTCGAGGAGCAGCCCGACACCCTGGCCCAGCTGCTTACGGCTCTCGGCTCGCCCACCCTGGGGCACTGCCTGGATGTCGGCCACTGGAGGCTGTTCGCCAAGGTTTCGCTGAAACACTGGCTGGCCATCCTGGGTCCGCACCTGGTGCACCTGCACCTGCACGACAACCTCGGCGACCGTGACGCGCATCTGCCGGTGGGGGAGGGGAGCATCGATTTCCCGCTGCTGTTCCGGCTGCTCAAACAGCTGCCCGTGGCTCCGACCCTGACCCTGGAATCCCATGACCGGCAGTCCCTGCTGCGCTCACTCGCCGGGGTCGCCCCCTTTCTTGACTGAGGGCCGGGGGGAGCCCTCGAGCAGGGTGGCGCGACGGATGCCGCTCTCGCCGAAACGCTCCCGGAGCCGGTCCACCGCCTGATCCAGGGCCGACTGGCGCCGGCGCTGTTCTTCGCCGAAAAGTTCCGGCTGCGCCGCCTGACCGGCTTCAAGCTGGGCCAGACTTACCCCCAGCAGCCGCACCGGCCTGCTGCCCGCCTCGGTCCTGCCCAGCAGGCGCAAGGCTTCGGCCTGGATGGCCAGGGCCGAATCGAGGCCCCGCTCCAGGGTCAGGCTGCGGCTGACCGCGCTGAAATCGGCGTACTTGACCTTGAGGGTCACACAGCGCCCCACCAGGCCGCGGCGACGAAGGCGAGCGGCCACCCGCTCGCAGAGGGCCAACAGCTCCCTGGCCAGAGCCTCGGGCACCCGGAGGTCGCGTTCGAAGGTCTCCTCGGCGCCGATGGACTTGATCGGCTCGTCGGCGACCACGGGCCTCTCGTCCAACCCCCTGGCAAGCCGGTACACCTGCTCCCCGGCAGCACCGAGCAGCCGCTGCAACTGCTCCAGGGGGACCGCCCGCAGTTCCCGGATCGTCCGCCAACCCCGGCGCTCCAACCGCTCGGCGGTCACTCGGCCGACCCCCCAGATCCGCGAGACAGGCAGGGGGAGCAAAAACTGGTCGACCTGGTCGGCGGGCACTTCGAGCAGGCCATCGGGTTTGGCCAGCTCCGACGCCACCTTGGCCAGAAACTTGTTCGAGGCCACTCCGGCGCTTACCGCCAATCCGGTTTCGGCCCTGACCTCGGCGCGAAGCCGTTCAGCGATCTGCCGGGCGGGACCGAACAGGCGTTCGCTGCCGGTCACATCGAGAAACCCCTCGTCGATCGAGAGCTTTTCGATGCAATCGGTGTAACGCCCGAAAATTTCAAAGATTTCCGCAGAAACCTGTTGGTAGCGGGCCATCCGCACCGGCAGCACCAGCGCCTGGGGGCAGAGCCGCAACGCCCGGGCAACGGCCATGGCCGAACGCACCCCGAAGGCGCGGGTTTCGTAGGAGCAGGCACAGACCACTCCACGCTCCCGACTGCCGCCGACGATGACCGGCTTACCCTTCAGTTCCGGCCGGTCCCGCTGTTCCACCGAGGCATAGAAGGCATCCATGTCCAAGTGAATGATTTTGCGCACAATGCCTGGCATTTCCTCGTTGTCCGCCGCGTTAAGAACACTTGACCTTTGAATAAAACCATGTTATCTACTGGTCATACCAATAGACCAAAATGGAGCATTGGCGTGACCACTGTATTCAAACAGATCCGACCCAAAAAGATTTCCGAGGAAATCGTTGAACAAATCAAGGAGCACATCTCCCAGGGCCAGCTAAAACCCGGGGAGCGTATCCCTTCCGAGCGGGAACTCGCCACCCTGCTCGGGGTCAGCCGGCCCTCGGTTCGCGAAGCCATCATGGTTCTCGAGGCCATGGGGCTGGTCGAATCCCGCCAGGGCGGGGGGACCTTCGTGCGCTCGCTTACCGAGGAATCCCTGGCCGCGCCGCTGACCAGCATGGTGGAAAAGAATCCGCGCCTGCTGCACTCTTTGGCCGAGGTCCGCATGGGCCTGGAGAGCTGGTCGGCGTTTCTCGCCGCCAGCCGGGCTACCGAGGACGAAATCCGCAACATGGGGGAATTGTTCCAGGAGATGAGCCGCCAGGCGGCCAGCGGGGGCTGGGATGCCGAGGTCGACGCCCAGTTCCATTATGCCATCACCACCGCTACCCACAACACCCTGCAGTTGCACGTGCTCAACACCATCCACGGGCTGTTTCACGCCACCATCCAAGTGGCCCTGATGGAATTCTACCGCAAGGCAGGCTTTGTGGAGCTGCTGCTCAACCAGCACCGGGCCATCTATGAGGCCATTGCCCGGCGCGACCCCGAAGGGGCTCGCCAGGCCATGATGGCTCACCTGCGGCTGGTCGAGGAAAAGATGCTGCAGATTCTCAAGGAAGACGGCTGACCAGGAGCCCACCCGGGTGCGCCGGGTCTGCAGCCCAATAAAAAAGGACGATCCCGAGGGGTCGTCCTTTTTCATTTGCAGGAGGGAAGGGGCCCGGATCAGCGTCCCTTGCGGCTGGCTACCTGAATGCGGATCAGGGCGCGGTCCAGGGCCGCCTGCATGATCTTGAAGTCCTTGTCCTCGGGAGAGAGCTCTTTAAGCGCCTCCTCGGCCCGGCCCAGAGCGGCCTTGGCGCGCTCCAGGTCGATCTCGTCCGCCGGTTCCGCGGTCTCGACCAGAACCGTGACCTTGTCCTCTTCAACTTCCACATAACCCCAGTTGACGGCGACATGAAAGGTCTGGCCACCCTGGCGGTAGGTCATCTCGCCGATCTTGAGGGTGGTCAGCATCGGCGTATGCCCCGGCAGAATGCCGAACTCGCCAATGGCCCCGGGGGCGGTGACTTCGTCCACTTCCGCAGAGAGCACCTTCTTGTAGGGGGTGACCATTTCCAGTTTGAGTTTGTCTGCCATTCCAAACGTCCTTTATCCGGATGGCGGGGCGACCTCGCCCCGCCGCTGTATCGTCGATCAGGCCGCGAGCTTCTTGGCCTTTTCCAGAGCTTCTTCGATGGTTCCAACCAGGTAGAAGGCCTGCTCGGGGATGTCGTCGTACTTGCCTTCGACGATCTCCTGGAACCCCTTGATGGTGTCCTTGAGCTCGACGTATTTGCCCGGCGAGCCGGTGAAGACCTCGGCCACGTGGAAGGGCTGGGAGAGGAAGCGCTGGATCTTGCGGGCGCGGGCCACGACCAGCTTGTCCTCCTCGGAGAGCTCGTCCATGCCGAGAATGGCGATGATGTCCTGCAGGTCCTTGTAGCGCTGCAGGACGAACTGGACGTCGCGGGCGACCTTGTAGTGCTCTTCGCCGACCACCTGGGGATCGAGGATCCGGCTGGTGGAGTCGAGCGGGTCCACCGCGGGGTAGATGCCGAGCTCGGCGATCTGGCGGGAAAGCACCGTGGTCGCGTCGAGGTGGGCAAAAGCGGTGGCCGGAGCCGGGTCGGTCAAGTCGTCGGCAGGAACGTAGATGGCCTGTACCGAGGTGATCGAGCCCTTGTTGGTGGTGGTGATGCGCTCCTGCAGCTCACCCATTTCGGTGGAGAGGGTCGGCTGGTAGCCGACCGCCGAGGGGATACGGCCGAGCAGCGCCGAGACCTCGGAACCGGCCTGGGTGAAACGGAAGATGTTGTCGACGAACAGCAGCACGTCCTGGCCTTCCTCGTCGCGGAAGTACTCGGCGACGGTCAGCGCCGAGAGGGCAACGCGGGCGCGGGCCCCGGGAGGCTCGTTCATCTGGCCGTAAATCAGGGCGGCCTTGTCGAGAACGCCGGAGTCCTTCATCTCGTGCCACAGGTCGTTCCCCTCGCGGGTCCGCTCCCCGACCCCGGCAAATACCGAGAAACCACCGTGCTGTTTGGCGATGTTGTGAATCAGTTCCATGATCAGAACCGTCTTGCCGACGCCGGCGCCGCCGAACAGGCCGATCTTGCCGCCACGAGCGTAGGGAGCCAGCAGGTCAACGACCTTGATCCCGGTTTCGAAAGCTTCGACCTTGGTCGACTGCTCGACGAACTCGGGGGTAGGGCGGTGAATTTCCCACTGCTTTTCGGTATTGACCGGCCCGGCCTCGTCGACAGGTTCGCCGACGACGTTGAGGATCCGGCCGAGGGTGCCGCGACCGACCGGCATGACGATCTGCTTGCCGGTATCGAGAACGTCCTGACCGCGCACCAGGCCGTCAGTGGAGTCCATGGCGATGGCGCGGACGGTATTTTCGCCGAGGTGCTGGGCGACCTCGCAGACCAGGTTCCATTCTCCCTCGCCAAGGGCAGGGTTGGTGATCTTAATCGCGTGGTAGATCTCGGGGAGCTTGCCGGCTTCGAATTCCACGTCGATGACGGGACCGATAACCTGAGTAATTTTTCCTTTATTCATGGTGAACCGTTCCTCCTTTTTCCCACCTTGGCAGGTGCGAAGCATCGTTCGAATTATTTCTTAATCGATTCGGCCCCGGAAATAATCTCCATGAGCTCCTTGGTAATCGCGGCCTGCCGCGCACGGTTGTATTGCAGCGTCAGCTTGCCGATCATTTCCTTGGCATTTTTGCTGGCGCTGTCCATGGCGCTCATGCGGGCCCCGTGCTCGGACGCTACGGACTCGAGAAGCGCGCGGAAAATCTGCACCTCGACGTGCTTCGGAAGAATCTGGGCGAGCACTTCGCCCTTGGTCGGCTCGTAGAGATATTGGGCGACGTGGGCCCCCTCCTCGACCTGCCGGGGAACGATCGGAAGCAGCTTCTCCGTGGTGGCGACCTGGGAGATGGCGCTGCGGAAGGCATTGTACATCAGGAAAACCGCATCGTACTTCTCGTCCTGGTAACTTTCCACCACCTCTTGCCCGAGCAGCGCTGCGGTGCTGTAGCTGATCGAGCCGGTGATGTTCTCGTAGACCTTGACGATGTTGAGGTTCTTGCGGCTTTTCAGCAGCTCCTTGCCCTTGCGCCCGATGATCAGCAGGTCGTAAGCCTCGTAGCCGTCCTGGTTCTGCCGGATGAAGCGTTCGGCAGCCTTGGCGATGTTGCCGTTGAAGCCCCCGCACAGGCCGCGGTCGGCAGTCAGCAGAACCACCAGGGCGCGCCCCTTGCCCCGGTGGTGGAGCAGGGGATGGGATTCGGCCTCCTCGCGCAAAGCTAGGCTGGAGAGCACATCGTGCATTTTGTCAGCATAGGGGCGAGCGGCCACCACCGCATCCTGGGCCCGGCGCAACTTGGCCGCGGAGACCATTTTCATGGCCTTGGTGATCTGGCTGGTGTTCTTGACCGAACCGATCCGCTTTTTGATATCCTTCAGACTTGGCATCTGTCTTCGCCTTCAGTATCCGGTGATTTAGACGACAAACTGGCCCTTGAACTCTTCCAGCGCGCTCTTGATGCGCCCTTCAAGGTCAGCGTCGATGGCCTTCTTGCTGGCCAGGTCGTTGAGCAGTTGGCCGTGGCGGCTCTCCAGGAAGGAGACCAGCTCGGTCTCGTAGCGCTGGACCGCGGTGACCGGGTACTCGTCGACGTAGCCGTTGTTGGCCGCATAGATGACCAGGACCTGGCGCTCGACCGGCATCGGCTTGTACTGGGGCTGCTTGAGGATCTCCACCAGGCGGGCGCCGCGGTTGAGCTGGCGCTGGGTCGCCGCGTCGAGGTCGGAACCGAACTGGGCGAAGGCCGCCATCTCGCGGTACTGGGCGAGGGCCAGACGCAGGGTGCCGGCGACCTGTTTCATCGCCTTGACCTGGGCGCTGCCGCCGACGCGGGAGACCGAAAGGCCGACGTTGATGGCCGGGCGCACGCCCGAGTAGAACAGGTCGGTCTCGAGGAAGATCTGGCCGTCGGTGATGGAGATGACGTTGGTCGGGATGTAGGCCGAAACGTCGCCTGCCTGGGTTTCGATGATCGGCAGGGCGGTGAGGCTGCCGGCGCCGAGGGTGTCGTTGAGCTTCGCGGCGCGCTCCAGCAGGCGGCTGTGCAGGTAGAAAACGTCCCCGGGGTAGGCCTCGCGCCCCGGCGGACGGCGCAGCAGCAGCGAGAGCTGGCGGTAGGCCACGGCCTGCTTGGAGAGGTCATCGTAGATGATCAGGGAGTGCTTGCCGCTGTCGCGGAAGAACTCGCCCATGGTAACCCCGGTGTAGGGGGAGATGAACTGCAGCGGGGCAGGGTCGGAGGCGGTGGCGGCAACTACGATGGTGTAATCCATGGCGCCGTGCTGCTGCAGCTTGTCGACCACCTGGGCCACGGTGGAGCGCTTCTGGCCGATGGCGACGTAGATGCAGACGACGTCCTTGCCCTTCTGGTTGATGATGGTGTCGATGGCCACCGCGGTCTTGCCGGTCTGGCGGTCGCCGATGATCAGCTCGCGCTGGCCGCGGCCGATGGGAACCATGGCGTCGATGGCCTTGAGGCCGGTCTGCATCGGCTCGTGAACCGACTTACGGGCAACGATGCCGGGGGCCTTGATCTCGACCTGGCGGAAGTCCTTGGAGTCGATCTCGCCCTTGCCGTCGATGGCGATGCCGATGCCGTTGACGACGCGGCCAAGAAGCGCCTCGCCGACGGGGACCTGGACGATCTTCTCGGTGCGCTTGACGGTGTCGCCTTCCTTGATGTGTGCGCCCTCGCCGAGGATGGCGGCGCCGACGTTGTCCTCTTCAAGGTTGAGCACCATGCCCATGATCCCGCCGGGGAACTCCAGCAGTTCGCCGGCCATGGCCTTGTCCAGACCGTGAATACGGGCAATACCGTCGCCGACGGAGATGATGGTGCCGGTTTCGCTGACTTCAACCTCGCGACCGAAGTTTTCGATCTGTTTCTTGATGATCGCGCTGATTTCTTCTGCTTTGATTTCCATAGGACCTTCTCACCCCTTCTTTAAGGTATCTTCAATGCGTTTCAGCTGAGTCCGGATGCTGCCGTCGAAGACCTTGCCGCCGAATTCGGCCTTCAAACCACCGATCAGGGCCGGGTCGATATCGACGGTGAGCTCGACCTTTTTCCCGGTCTGCTTTTCGAGGTCTTTCTGAATGGCCTGACGCTGTTCGGGAGCCAGCTCCGAGGCACTGGAGAGGCGTGCCCGCAGGACTCCGGAGAGCTCGTCGGCAAAGGCCCGGTAGTTGCCCTGGATCTGCGGCAGATACCGGAGGCGGTCCTTGGCCAGAAGCAGCCCCAGGAACTTGGCCATTCCCGCGGAGAGCTTCATCGAGGCGATCACGTCAGCCAGGATGGTCGACTTCTTTTCCTGGGGAAAAGAAGGGCTCTCCAGGATGAGGCGGAGCAACTCCTCGCGCTCGAGCAGCGAACCGACCGTGGCCAGTTCCTCGGCGTACCGCCCCACCATCTTCTGCTCGGCCCCCAGGTCTACCAGGGCCTTGGCATACCGTCTGGATATAGCGCTGATACTCAATGTAGTTCTCCCACCTTCTGCATGTATTCATTCACCAGGCGTTTATGGTCTTCGACGGTGAAGTTCTTCTTCAGGATATCCTCGGCCAGTTCAATGGCCAGCCGTGCGGCCTCGTCCCGCAGCTCGCCACGAGCCTTGGCGACTTCCCGGGCAGCGGATTTCTCCGCTTCCTGGCGGATCTTCTCGGCCATGGCCTGGGCGTTGGCCAGGATCTTCTCCCGCTCCTGCTCGCCCTCGCGCTTGAGCTGAGCGGAAATCTCCTCGATTTCCCGCGAGGCCTGATCGAGCTTGCGATCATATTCGGCGAACTTGGCCTCAGCCTCCTCCTTGGCGCGGCGGGCGTCGGCCAGGGACTTTTCGATCCCCTCGCGGCGCATGGCCATTCCCTTGCGGATCGGCTTGGTGACGAAAAAGGCCAGCAGGCCGAAGGCCACGGCAAAGTTGAAGCAGCGATAAAGGAAATCTTTCAGCAAAACGCCGCTGTCGACGTGGTGCCCCTCGCCGCCAGCGGCGAAAACAGCGCCGGCCAGCAGGGCAGGGAGCAGTGCCGCGGCGAGAATGGCGGTAAGTTTCTTCATGACGGATTCCTTGAGCAGGTTTTTCACAGGGCCCTCCCGAGAATCTTGCAGGCGATGTCCGAAGCCAGGGAACGGGCCTCGATCTTCAGGGTGGTGCGGGCCTGTTCGGCCTCGCCGGCTACCTGCTGCTTGATCTTCTCGAGCTTTTCGGCAGCCTGGCCCTGAGCTTTCCCCACCAACTCGGCTTCCTCGCTGGCGGCCGCCTGGCGCAGGGTCGCCTTCTCGGCGGCTCCCTTGGCCTTGGCTTCCTGCAGTTGCTGCTCGTAACGCGCCATTTTTTCCTTGATCTGCCCCTCGAGATCCCGGGCCGATTGGTGGCCGCCCTCGACCGCCTGCTTGCGCCGGTTGAGCACCTCGCGCAAGGGCCGATAGAGGAGCATGTTCAAGACGGCCATGAGCACCAGGAAATTGGCAATCTGCAGCAGAATAGTCCAATTGATTTCAATCACTGCAACACCTCGTCACTGCGGCGGGAAGAGCCCGCCTTCGGTATACTGTATACAAAACTGACTAAGATTAAATCGGTTTTGAGGGGGGGTGGGATAAAACAGGAGATTGCTATCATACCCGCCCGGCGTCTGTCAAGGAGGTTCTGCTAATTTCCAACTTTTCTGGCGATTAATCACCACTCCGCCACGCATCAGGGGAGCGGTTACTTCTTGGCGGGGGCTTTTTCCTCGGGGGCCTTTTCCTTTTTCATGGTCAGGTTGCTGTTCAGGATCACCCCTTCTTCCACCACCAGCACCGGGGTGTCTATGCTGCCGTCCACCTGGGCCGGCGAGCGCAGTTCAACCTTGGCCGTCGCCTTGACGTTGCCCTTGAACCGTCCGCTGAGAATCAGCGTTCCGACGTTGACCTCGGCCTGCACATCGGCGGTCTGACCCACGATCAGGGTATCGCGGGAGGTAACCTCTCCGCGGAAATTGCCATCGATGCGCACGATTTCGTCAAAGATCAACTTCCCTTCGAACTGGCTGCCGGGGCCGAGAAAAGCCTTGATTTCACTTTTCTCAAGGGGCGTCTCTTTTCTCATGACGTCTTTTTCCTTCCTGGCGAACATGGTTTGGATGGTCCTTCTCTGCCCTGTCTCAGGAGATCCCCAGAACCTCGAGCAAGCGGTCCAGGTCCTGTGCGGAGTAAAAGGAAATTTCGATCTTGCCCCCCTTGGCCTTGGGGACGATTTTCACCTGGGTGCCGAGGGCCCGCTTCATTTCGCCGGCCAGATGCACCAGTTCGGGATCAAGTTCCTTTTTGGCCGGGGATTTTTTCGGTGCCCCGAAGCTCTTTATTTTCTTTACCAGGGCCTCGGTTTCACGGACCGAGAGCTGTTTTTCCACCACCCGCTGGCTGGCCTCCAGGATGTCCTCGTCGACCTCCAGGGAGAGCAGGGCCCGGGCATGGCCCATGGAGATGCGGCCCACCAGCACCTCCTCGCGCACCTGCTGGGGCAGGCGCAACAGACGCAAGGTATTGGAAACGGTGGAACGGTCCTTGCCGACCCGTCGGGCCACTTCCTCCTGGGAGAAATCGAACCCGTCCATGAGATTGCGGTAGGCTTCGGCCTCCTCGATGGGGTTGAGGTCTTCCCGCTGGATGTTCTCGATCAGGGCCATCTCCAGGGCCCAGTCTTCGGAAACATCCTGGATCACCACGGGGACTTCGCGCAGCCCCGCCTTCTGAGCGGCCCGCCAGCGGCGTTCCCCGGCGATGATCTGGTAGTGGCTGGCGGTCTGACGCACCACCAGCGGCTGGATGATCCCCTTTTCCTTGACCGAGGCGACCAGTTCGGCCATTTTCTCGTCATTGAAGGTTTTGCGGGGCTGATTGTGGTGGGGTCGCAGTTCCTCGATGGGGCAGAGGAAATACTTGCGTCCCCCTTCCTGGGTCGCGGAGTTCAGCAAAGCACCAATGCCCTTGCCGAGCGCGGGTCTTTTTGCCATGGCTAGTTTCCTGAGTCGATGATTTCCTTGGCCAACTCCAGGTAGGCGGTAGCCCCCCGGGAGGCTATGTCGTAGAGAAGGACCGGCAGCCCATGACTCGGAGCCTCGGAGAGCCGAACATTGCGTGGGATGACCGTGCGGAACACCTGCCCCCCGAAATGATTGCGGATCTCTTCGCTGACCTGATGGGAGAGGTTGTTGCGGACATCGAACATGGTCAGCAGGATCCCCTTCACGCTCAGGCGCGGGTTGAGTTCCTTCTGGATCAGCCGGATGGTCTTCATCAGCTGGCTGAGCCCCTCCATCGCGTAGAATTCACATTGCAATGGGATCAATACGGTGTCGGCCGCCGTCAGGGCATTGACGGTCAACAGGCCGAGGGAAGGGGGACAGTCGATGATGATGTAGTCGTAATCCTCGGCTATATCCTGAAGCACCCCCTGCAGTTTGACCTCGCGGGCAAAGGCGGTGACCAGTTCGATTTCGGCGCCGATCAGGTCGGTATTGGCTGGAAGGATATCGAGATGATCCAGGTTGGAGCGGATCCGGATGTCGCGTGCCGAAACCTGGCCGAGCAGGGCATGATAGACGGTGGCCTCCTGGGAGGCCTTGTCGAGCCCGACGCCGCTGCAGGCATTGGCCTGGGGGTCCATGTCCACCAGCAATGTGCGCTTTTCGGCAGCGGCCAGCGAGGCCGCCAGATTGACCGCGGTGGTGGTTTTTCCAACTCCGCCCTTTTGATTGGCTATGGCAATGGTCAGAGCCATCGGCTTCCCTCCTCACAACCTGGACCGGTCGGAAAGAGTACCATAACACCTTTATTCTTCAAAGAAAAAAGGGAATTCCCCATAAAGACCACATATCTGGTAGCAGACCAGGAAACAGACTCAAGATATAGGGTCTGGCGGAGCTGGCCCGGCCGCCGAAACCTTCTGCTCAGGCCCGCTCGAACACCAGCAGGGTGCGCCTGGCCCTCGAGAGCGGCAACTCCAACTCGCGCAGTTCGCTGCAGACCAGCCCCAGGGAGGCGATCTCGGGCTGCGCATGGTCCAGCTCCTGGCGCCCCTCGGCCCCCTTCATGGCCACCAGGCGCCCCCCCTGAGCCAGACAGGGAAGCCCCAGGGCCAAAAATCCCCCCAAAGAGGTGAAGGCCCGGGACACCACCAGGTCAAACCGACCGTCTTCGCCCAAAACCCTGGGGAGGTCCTCCGCGCGACAGTGCAAGGGTTGCAGCCCCCTGGTTCCGAGCAGTCGAGCCACATGGCGCTGAAAGTGGATTTTTTTCTGCACCGCATCCACGGTGGTGACCTGCAATCCTGGCCGGGCCAGCAGACAGGGAATTCCTGGAAAGCCTCCTCCCGAGCCAAGGTCAAGCAGACGCTCCCGCTCCTGCAAAAGCGGCAGCAGAGTCAGCGAATCGACCAGATGCTTTTCGATTCCCTCCTCGGGATCGGTGATTGCCGTCAGGTTGATGCGCCGGTTCCAGCGCAGCAGCTCGTCGAGAAATTGCAGCAACCGCTCCTGGGCCTGCGGCTCCACCTCCAGGCCCAAAGCTGTCAACTGGCCGGCTAGAAGTTCTGTTCGCGTCATCCTAAGTCCTGCGCAGTAAAACCGAGAGAATGGCGATTGCCGCCGGCGTGACCCCGGGAATCCGCGAGGCCTGGCCGAGGGTCAGGGGACGCACCCGGGCGAGTTTCTCCCGCACTTCAGCCGAAAGTCCCGACACTCCGGCATAGTCGAAACCGGAGGGGATGGCGATGTTCTCCGCCCGGCGAAACCGCTCCACCTGGTCCTGCTGGCGCTGGATGTAGCCCTGGTATTTGGTGGAGATCTCCAATTGCTCCAGGGCCAGGGGGTCGAGCTCCGCCAACTCTCCGTCGAGGCCGAGCAGATCCTGCAGATGGATATCCGGCCGGCGCAACAGATCCGCCAGAGACGCACCGTTTTTCAGCTCCTCGATCCCCAGTGCCGTCAAGGTTTCCCGAGCCCCCGGCGCGACCCGCACCTGCTCCAGGCGCGCCCGGCCTCGTTCGATCTGCTCGGCCTTCTCCACGAAGGCCTTCCAGCGCTGATCGTCGACCAGGCCCAGATCTCTGCCGATGGGGGTCAGGCGCTGGTCGGCGTTATCCTCACGCAGCAGCAGGCGGTACTCCGCCCTGGAGGTAAACATGCGGTAGGGCTCCACGGCACCCAGGTTGACCAGATCATCGATCAGCACCCCGATGTAGCCCTGGTCACGCCCGAGAACCAGCGGCGCGGTTCCCTGGACCTGGCGGGCCGCATTGATACCTGCCACCAGTCCCTGGGCGGCGGCCTCCTCGTAACCCGAGGTCCCGTTGATCTGCCCCGCATGGAACAACCCGGCGACCGCCTTGGTCTGCAGGGAGGGTTCCAGCTGGATCGGATCGACGAAATCATATTCGATCGCGTAGCCGGGCCGCATGATTTCCACCTGCTCCAGGCCGGGGATGGTCCTGAGAAAGGCCAGTTGCACATCCGGGGGGAGCGAGGTGGAGACCCCGTTGGGGTAGACCTCGGCGCTCCCCAGCCCTTCGGGCTCGAGAAACAACTGATGCTGCTCCTTATCGGGGAAGCGCACCACCTTGTCTTCAATGGAGGGGCAGTAGCGGGGCCCGACCCCCTCGATGACACCGCTGTAGAGGGGAGAACGGTCCAGGCCCGAGCGAATGACCTCGTGAGTAGCCGCCGTTGTATAGGTTATATGGCAAGGAACCTGGGGTCCCCTGATCGAGGTCGACAAAAAAGAGAAAGGGCGGGGAGGATCGTCACCATACTGGGGTGTCAACCTGCCGAAATCGATCGAGCGCCGATCCAACCGCGCAGGGGTTCCGGTCTTGAGCCGCCCCACCCGCAACCCCATGGATCGCAGATGGTCCGACAACCCTTCGGAGGGGGGCTCGCCTGCCCGGCCTCCGGGATAATTGTTCAGGCCGACATGGATCAGACCCCGCATGAAGGTACCGGTGGTCAAGACCACCGCCTCCCCGCGAAAGCAGAGTCCCTCCCGGGTCTTCACTCCGGCGACCCGGTGTCCTTCGAGCAACAGGGCGGACACAGCCCCCTGCTTAAGATCCAGATTCCCCTGTTCTTCCACCACCCGCTTCATTCGCGCAGCGTAGCGCTGACGATCAGCCTGTGCCCGGGATGCTCGAACCGCTGGTCCTTTCTTGGTATTCAGAATACGGAACTGGATCCCCGTCGCATCGATATTGAGCGCCATCTCGCCACCAAGGGCATCGATCTCCTTAACCAGATGACCCTTAGCCAGGCCCCCGATGGCCGGATTGCAGGACATCTGAGCCACCGCGTCCAGGCTCAGGTTCAGCAGCAAAGTCCTGCATCCCAAGCGCGCCGCAGCCAGGGCCGCCTCACACCCGGCATGCCCGGCGCCGACCACGATAACCTGATATGCCTTGCCGTAATCCGCCATCTTTTTCGCTTTCAGTCAAAAAAACCTATTATTTTCAAACTGTTGATCGGGATGTTTCACGTGAAACATGGATTCTATTTGCCGATACAGAACCGCTCAAATATACGTTCGAGGATATCATCCGGGGTGGTTTCCCCGGTGATCTGCCCCAAGGCGGCCAAAGCCTCCTGCAACTCCAGGGAAAGAAATTCCGGGGAAGCTCCGCCTTGCCCCTGCTCGATAAATTGAGCGAGGCACCGCCGACACGCTAGCAGGGCCTCACGATGCCGCCGATCGGAAATTACCACGGATTCCCTGGTCTCAGTCCGGCTCCCAAAACCGGCTTTTTCGACAATGGCTTGCTGAAGTGCTTGGATTCCGCTCGATTGCTGGGCGGAGACCCCAACCCTGGTCAGGTCGCAAAAAGGTTTCGCCAGTTCCACCTGGCCGAGATCTGCCTTGTTGACGACCAAGATCGTGGGCCTTCCGCTGCAGGCCCGGTAGGCCAGCAGATCCTCTTCGTTTGGAGCGACACTGCCGTCGATCACCAGCAGCACCAGGTCGGCGGTGCCCGCCTTGGCCCGCGCCCGACGCACCCCTTCGCTTTCCACAGGGTCGGAGGTATCCCTGACCCCGGCGGTATCGACGAGCCGCAAAGGAACCCCCCCGAGCACCAATTGCTCTTCGATGGTATCGCGAGTAGTGCCGGGAATCTCGGTAACGATTGCCCTGGCTTCGCCAAGCAGGGCGTTCAGCAGGGAGCTTTTGCCAACGTTGGGCCTCCCAAGAATCAGCACAGAAAGCCCTTCGCGCAGGACCCGCCCCGAGTCGAAGGTATCCAGCAGACGTTCAACCTCCTGGACCACACCCCCCATATCCGCAAGCAACTGGTCAACTACCGGAAGCTCGATATCCTCCTCGGGAAAATCAACATAGGCCTCGACCAGGGCCAGGGAATCTGCAATGCGCTCGCTGAGGCCATGAACAAACCGCGAAAGAGTCCCTTCCATTTGCCGCAGGGCCAAAGAGGCGGCTGAATCGGAGCGGGAGCGGATCAGTTCGATGACTGCCTCGGCCTGGGCCAGATCAAGCCGTCCATTAAGAAAGGCTCTCAGGGTAAACTCTCCCGGTTTGGCCAATCTTGGGCCTCGCTCCAAAACCAGATCAAGAACCTGCCGCAACACAACACTACCGCCGTGACAGTGAATTTCGGCGACGTCCTCCCGGGTATAGGACCTGGGCCCCTTCATGAAGGCCACCAGTACCTCATCCAGAGTCTGCCCTTGGCTGGTAACTATTTTGCCGTAGTAGAGCCGGTGGGATACAAAGCGGTTAAGGGGACGGCAGGGAACGAATATATCCTTCAGCACCTCTTCCGCACGAGGACCGGATATCCGCAAAATCCCTACCCCTCCCTCACCAATGGGGGTAGCTGGAGCAATGATGGTATCTGATGGTTCCATAGCCATTAGCTCTGGGGCAATACGACCAGACGCCGCTGAGGGCCGTTGCCGACGGAGCGCGCAGCAACCCCACGCTCCTGACTGACCACCTGATGAACCAGGCTCTGCTCCGGAAGGGAAAGGGCGGGTAGGGGAGCAGGTTCCCCGGAGATCCGCGCCCGGGTGGCTAGGCGCCGGGCAAGTCGTTCGAGAGAGGCCCGCCGCCGCGCCCGGTATCGATTGACATCGACAGTGAGCGGCATGGGGCTGCCCCCCCACCGATTGACCAAAGTCTGAACAAGGCATTGAAGTGCCTCAAGGGTCTGTCCGTGTCTGCCGATGAGCAGGGCGGGCTCGGCACAGTCGATCTGCAGCTCGATCCTCTGGCGAACCGGAAATACCTGAACAGTCCCTTCAATCCCGGCTTTGCCAAGCAGTACTTCGGCGATCCGCCTTGCCACGAAGGCGGGATCGGTGAGTTTGACCCTTACCCGACAGGGACGCTTCCCGAATAAACCGAAAAACCCCCTTACGGGGGCCTCGATGATAGTTGTTTCGACTTCGGCTCTGCTGCAGCCCAATTCCCCAAGAGCCTGCTCCACCGCCACCTCGAGGGTGGCGGCGGTTATATCCACTTCCAGAATACCGCGGAGCATGATTCTATCAGGCCTGCCGCTTGATCAGGTATTGCTGGAGAATGGTCAACAAGTTATTGACCAGCCAGTAAATAACCAGACCGGAGGGAAAATTGAGGAACAAAAAGGTGAAGATCACGGGCATCAGCATGAACATCTTCGCCTGGGCCGGGTCCATGGTGCTCGGGGTCATCTTCTGCTGAATGAACATGGTGGCCCCCATGATCAGCGGCGTGATGTAATAGGGATCCTTGGCGGATAGGTCGGTAAGCCACAGGGCAAAAGGCGCATGCCGCAGATCAATGGTGTCCATGAGCACCTTGTACAGGGCGAAGAAAACCGGGATCTGAATCAACATGGGGAGACACCCCCCCAGGGGGTTTACCCGGTTCTGCTTGTAGAGCTGCATGAGCTCCATATTCAGCTTCTGCTTGTCGTTCTTGAATTTCTCCCGCAATTTGGCCATTTCAGGCTGCAGTTTCTGCATGGCCTTCATCGAGGTGTAGCTTTTCTGGGTCAGGGGCCAGAAAATCAACTTGAGAATGACCGTAATGAGGATGATGGCAATCCCATAATTGCCGATGTAACCGTAAAAGAATTTAAGAGCGTGAAGCAGCGGTGTTGCCACCACGGTGAAAAAACCGAAATCGATGGCCCGGGCAAGCTCATGATCAACTTCCTGGAGGATATCCAGGTCCCTTGGCCCGAAATAAGCCAGGTAGCTATATTCAGCCCCTTCGCCGGCCCTCAGATCGACCTGGGGCGTGGAAAAGCCATTTTCCACAACCCCCTGCTTAAGAGCCACTCGCAGTTGCTCGCCGGCGCCATCCAGCGGCACCAATGCCGACATGAAGTACTTGGTCTCAAAGGCGCTCCAGCGCGCCTCCCCGTAACTTTTGGCACCGTCCTGAGCGAGATCTTCGGGCTCGTCCTTAACCAGCTTGTCACCCACCAGAGTGGAAGGGCCGTGGAAGGAGAAACGGTCGCCTTTAGTCTCTTCGTCCCAGGGATGTACCAGGGTCAATTCCAGGTTGCCGCGCAGGAAGTCGTTCCCCTGGTTGGCTACCCTGACTTTAAGGTCAAAAGCGTAGCTGTTGCCGGCAAAGGTATAGATCTTTTCCACCACCAGGCCCCCGGCGGTCGTGGTGGAAAAAACCACGCGAGCTTCCTCATCACCGGAAAGTTTGATTTCTCCCCGAGAATCCCCCACGGCATAAAGCTGCCGAGGATCGAGGGAGAAATTTCCGCTGCCGCCCATTTGCAGGGAACCGGCCTGGCCGGGAGGGAGGTCCAGGACCCGGATGTTCGGAGAATCGGCAGCAGTGGTTTCCTTGAAGTTCTTCAATTCGAATTGGGTTACCACTCCCCCGGCGTTACTCAGCACGGCCCGGAACAGATCATTTTCAACCACCACCTCCACCCGCTCCCCGACCGGTTCAGGCATAGCGACGGGGGGCACAGCAAGCTGGTCCTGTTTAGATGGTGCGAAATCGACCGCGGTGCTGGTCTGGGCCTGGGGTTGCCCTACCGTTTCCGGCGCGGGTTCCTGCGAAGGAAAGAGAAAGCTGAATCCCAGCCAGACGGCCAGCATGAGAACCAGGGCTATAACGGTATTCTTGTTTTCCATCGATTGCTCCAAACCAGCCGCAATGCGGCCAAATTTCAGGGAAGGGGATCGAACCCGCCAGGATGAAAGGGGTGGCACTTGCCGATTCTGCCCAGACTCAATAGCAGGCCTCGCACGACACCGTACTTGGCAAAAGCGTCTCGGGCATAACTGGAGCAGGAGGGGTAGAATCGGCAGGAGGGTGCCTTAAGGGGGGAGATGAACTTCTGGTAAAAAACGATCAGACCGATGAGGCAGCGCCTAAGCATGGGGTATTCCAATGCTGGTTACCGAACCAGAAGAAACTTGAATTCCTCGCACAACTGGCCCACAGTGAGTCGGCAAGCGCCTTTCTTGGCGATTATGGATAGATCGATTCCAGGCGGCAGATGGTTTTGCTGGGTACGAAAGAATTCCCGGACAATCCGCTTTACTCTATTGCGAGAAACGGCCCCCCCGACTTTGCGGCTTACTGTAAGCCCGAGCCGGGTAGGGCCGTCACTCTTTTCCAGGATAAGCACGATGAAGTGGGCGGTATGCCGCTTCTGGCCTTTGGCCCAGGCACGGTTGAATTCAAACCGTTCCCGCAACCGCAGCCGGCTGGGAAACGTCAGCCTTCCCTCTTCAATTCCTGCCAAGGGTCTTTATTTGGTCGGGATCGTAGGCACCAGCACCTTACGGCCCCGGGCCCGCCGCCGCTTGAGAACGGTCTGCCCATTCTTGGTCTGCATCCGCTTGCGGAAACCATGGGTTCTTTTTCTACGGATCTTGCTCGGCTGATAAGTTCTTTTCATTGTATTATGTTCTCCCTTTGCATTGGATTGGGTGTTTTTTGACAAAAGACATCATTACCCATTTTTCGGGTATTTTGTCAAGCACTAAAAGCAATTACCCTCCCTGTTTCTTGCAGCGAGATCCGCCGTTTCTGCGGAAAAACCTGTTGCATTGGGGGGACGCCTCTGTTAGTTTAGAGTGTCGATTTCCACCCTCCAGGCGGCCCTAACAACCCCGCCGAACAAGGAATTTACTTTTATCCACAGCTGTTTATAAGGGTGTGGATATTTTTTGCCGCGAGTACCACTTATCCAGGAGAACGGCTGTTTACCTTTATTGCCCATGAACAGACTCTGGCAGGAAACACTCGCTCACCTGGAGCGAACCCTAACCCCTCAGCATTTTTCCACCTGGATAAAATCCATTCATTTCGTGGAAATCGACAAGGACCTGGTTATCCTGGAGGTCCCCAATCGTTTTATCCTCGACTGGGTCAGAGAACACTACATCCCCATCATCCGGGAAACTCTCTCCCAGATTGGCGCGGTGGCTTATAGGGTGCAGTTGAACATCGCCCAGCGCAAAAGCCCCGATACAACTCCCCAGGTTCCCTCATCGCCCGAAATACCACCAGCCCCGCCCGCCAGGGACTCCGAACCCATATCGAGGGAAGGTTGCGGCGCATACGGCTTAAACAGCAAATACACCTTTGAGGAATTTGTTTCGGGTTCTTCCAACCAGTTTGCCTTTGCCGCCGCAATGGCGGTGGCTAACAACCCGGCCACTACCTATAACCCACTTTTTATTTATGGTGGGGTCGGCCTGGGCAAGACCCATCTGGTCAACGCGGTAGGAAACGCCATTCACAAGAAAAACCCGGAAATGCGCGTTTGCTATTACACTTCCGAAAAATTCATGAATGAACTGATAAATTCGCTACGCTACGCGAAAATGGACGAGTTTAGAAATAAATTCCGTTCCATGGACGTGCTGCTCATTGACGATGTCCAGTTCATCGCCGGCAAGGAACGTACCCAGGAGGAGTTTTTCCACACGTTCAATGCTCTCTACGAGTCCCATAAACAGATCGTCGTCACCTCGGACAAATTTCCCAAGGAAATTCCGGGCCTGGAGGAACGCCTGCGGTCCAGGTTCGAGTGGGGCCTGATCGCGGATATCCAATCCCCGGATGTAGAGACCAAGCAGGCCATCTTGAAAATGAAGGCGGAACAAAACGGGATATTCCTCCCGGAGGATGTCACCCTGTTCCTGGCCAATTCGGTAACCAGCAACGTTCGCGAACTGGAAGGTTACCTCATCCGCATCGGCGCATATGCCAGCCTTACCTCCACACCGGTAACCCTGGCGATGGTCAAGGAGGTCTTGAAAGACATCCTGGTGGAAAAAAACCGTGAGCTCACCGTTGAAGAGATCATGAAGACGGTAGCCGCCCACTACAATGTCCGGGTATCGGACATCAAATCCTCCAAGCGCCTGAAGGCCCTGGTCCTCCCCCGCCAGGTAGCCATGTACCTGTCCCGCCAATTGACCTCATGCTCATACCCTGAGATCGGCGAACGTTTTGGCGGCAAAGATCACTCAACGATTATCCACGCCATAAAAAAAATAGAGAAGCAGACCGAGGACGATTTCCAGTTGCGTTCAACCATCAATACCATTAAGAACGCCTTAACCAATTAGTTCTTTGCGGGGCACCATTTTCCCTTTCGGCCCTGTGCATGGCCAGGGGACAGCTTTGAGGACAGACTGGTGAAAAACTGCCCATCAACAAATCGGAGGTTTTCCGCAACACCTCGCCAACGATATGATGAACAGTTCAAGTTTCTGTTTTCCTAGGTTTTTTTTTGCTTTTCCACAAGTCCACAGGCATTTACTACTATCTACTAAACGAATTTATTATTTCTTCGAAATAACCGGTTTCTGTGAATAGGAGGTCCCATGCAATTTTTTATTGAAAAAGAGGTTTTCCTCAAGGGCCTCGCCCGTATCCAGGGGGTAGTGGAAAAACGCAACACCATCCCTATTCTCTCGAACGTCCTGATCGAGGCCAGGGATGGACAGATTTTCCTCACGGCCACGGACCTCGAGGTCGGAATGCGCGCATCCCACCCGGCGACCGTGGAAACCCCCGGTCGGGTAACCGTCTCGGCGAAAAAACTCTACGAAATCATCAAGGAACTGCCGGAAAAGGAAATTTCTTTCCTCGCCAAGGACAATTGCTGGATCGAAATCCGTTGCGGAAAGGCTCTTTTCAATATCGTGGGTCTCTCGGCGGAGGAATTCCCCTACTTTCCCCAACCGGAAAAAGAGCAATTTGTTGCCATCAGCAGCACCCTGCTCAAGGAAATGATCGATAAAACAGCCTTTTCCATTTCCAATGACGAAACCAAATACAATCTGAACGGGATATTCTTCCGCTCCACGGAGCAGCAGGAAAAAGCCCAACTCACCCTGGTTGCCACCGACGGCCACCGCCTTTCCCTGATTAGCCGCGATCTCGGTGCCTCCCACATTCCTGAGTTGCAAAAGGGAGTCATCTTTCCCCGCAAAGGCATCATGGAATTGAAGAAAATGGCCGAAGAAGGCCCTTCGGATATCCACCTGGGGTTCATGGACAACAATGCGGTCATCAAAAAGGATCAGACCATCGTGGTGATGCGTCTGGTGGATGGGGAATTTCCCGATTACAGCCGGGTCATCCCCAAGGCCAACGAATTCGCCGCAACGATTCCCCGCGACCTGCTGTTGCACTCTCTGCGCCGCATGTCGATTCTCTCCAGCGAAAAATCCAGGGGGGTCAAGCTATTCCTGCGTACCGATCTTTTGGAGATTTCCTCATCCAACCCGGAGTTGGGTGATGCGAGGGAGGATCTGGAGATTGAATATCAGGGACCGGAACTTTCCATCGGCTTCAATGCCCGCTATTTGATGGACATTCTCCAGGCTCAGGATGCAGAGAAGGTTGTCCTCAAACTCAAGGACAATCTCTCCCCGGGGCTTATCAACCCCGCAGAAGAGACCGACTACCTGGCCGTGGTCATGCCGATGCGCCTGTGACCGGGGAACTTTGTTTGTCCCGGAAGGTGCCATCGTCCGGATATCCACTGCATGTACATTAAGCAGATTCAGTACCGAGCATTTCGAAATATCGAACGGGCGGAGTTTTCCCCGGATACTGGCTTCAATGTTCTTTGGGGCGATAATGCCCAGGGAAAAACCAACCTCCTGGAAGGAATTTACCTTCTCGGCAACCTGAAAAGCTTCCGGGCTTCCCGCAACGGGGAATTTCTGCCCGAAAGCACCGGCACGGCCCACCTTTCGGCCCGTGTCAGCAGTCAACAGGTGGAGCGCCGCCTGGAGCTGAGCATTGTTTCCACGGGGAAAAAAGTCCGCATCGACGGCAAGGACCTGAGATCTTCCCGGGACTTTTTCGGCCATCTGCGTCCGATTCTTTTTTCCCCCGAGGAGGTGAACCTCATCAAAGGTTCACCGGCCGGGCGTCGCGCGTTGCTGGATCGGGCCATTTTCCAGACCGATCCGCTGTATCTCGAACGGGCCCAGGAATTTGAGCGCCACCTGCGTCAGCGAAACCTGTTGCTCCGGGAGGGAAAACCCGCCCAGGAACTGGCCCCATGGACCGAGGGCTTGATCCGCTGCGGGGCCCGGCTGCGTTGGGAACGAGCCAGGTATCTTGCCGAAATGACACCCCGGTTGAGGGAAGTTTACGGCGGGATAACCGATAACCGGGAGCAGGCCGACCTGGTTTACCGCGAGGGTGAAGCGGACGAGGAAGCTTTGCGGGAAAGACTCCGTGAGGAACTGGATGGAAAGGCGGAACGGGAGCGTCGTTTGGGCCAGACCCTGGCCGGTCCTCACCGGGACGATCCGCTTTTTCTCGTTGATGGGCGCCCATTACGCCTTTTCGGCTCTCAGGGCCAGCAGCGCTCCTTCATGCTGGCTTTCAAAACGGCTCAGATCATGGATCTGGAATCTCGCACCGGCGAACCCCCGGTTTTGCTGCTCGATGATATGACCAGCGAGCTCGACCGCCATCGCCAGGGATACTTTTTTCGTTTTCTGCTCGAGCGCAGGGGGCAGGTTTTCATCACAACGACCGATATTCAACCTTTGATCAAGGAAGGCATTCACCAGGGCAAATTTTTCCGGGTGCGCGCTGGCAGCCTTCAGGAAGATAATCCAGAACGAGGTAAGTATGACGGATAAGACGGAAAAGCAGTATGGAGCCGAAAGCATCAAGGTTCTCGAGGGGCTTTCCGCGGTGCGCAAGCGCCCAGCCATGTATATCGGCTCCACTGGACCCAATGGCCTGCATCATCTGGTTTACGAGGTCGTGGACAACTCCATTGACGAGGCCCTGGCCGGCTACTGCGACGAGGTCAACGTCTCCATCCATGTCGATGGCTCGGTGACGGTCGAGGACAACGGCCGCGGCATCCCCGTGGACATGCACCCGACGCAGAAAAAATCCGCCGCCGAGGTCGTGCTGACGGTGCTGCACGCCGGCGGCAAGTTCGACAGCGACTCCTACAAGGTCTCCGGGGGTCTGCACGGCGTGGGGGTGTCGGTGGTCAACGCCCTCTCGGTCCGCCTCGACCTGGAAATTCGCCGCGACAACAAGATCTACCGCCAGAACTACGAGCGCGGGGTGCCGACCACCCCGCTGCGCGAGGAGGGGGAGACCAAGCGCCGTGGCACCAAGATCACCTTCTGGCCCGACGGCGAGATCTTCGAGACCACCGAGTTCTCCTTCGAAGTGCTCTCCCAGCGCCTGCGTGAACTGGCCTTTCTCAACGGCGGGGTGCGCATCAACATCGCCGATGAGCGCACCGAGAAGAAGCACGAGTTTCATTACGAGGGGGGGATCCTCTCCTTCGTCGAGTACCTTAACCGGGCCAAGACCCCGGTCCACCCGACCCCGATTTTCTTCAAGGGGGAGAGAGAAGGGGTCGAGATCGAGGTGGCCATCCAGTACAACGACGGCTACGACGAGAAGATCTTCTCCTTCGCCAACAACATCAACACCCACGAGGGGGGCACCCACCTGGTGGGGTTCAAGGCGGCGCTGACCCGCACCATGAACACCTACGCCACGGCCAACAACCTGCTCAAAAACGTCAAGACCGCCATCTCCGGGGACGATTTGCGCGAAGGGATGGCCGCGGTCATCTCGGTCAAGGTCCCCGATCCCCAGTTCGAGGGGCAGACCAAGACCAAGCTCGGCAACTCGGAGATCAAGGGGTACGTAGAGACCCTGATGAACGAGAAGCTGGCCATGTACCTGGAGGAGAACCCCCAGGTCGCGCGCAAGATCCTCGAGAAGGGGATCGAGGCGGCCCGCGCCCGCGAGGCGGCGCGCAAGGCCCGCGACCTGACCCGCCGCAAGGGGGCCCTGGAGGGGCTTTCGCTCCCCGGCAAGTTGGCCGACTGCCAGGAGAAGGACCCGGCGCTGTGCGAAATCTATCTGGTCGAGGGCGATTCGGCCGGCGGCAGCGCCAAGCAGGGGCGCGACCGCAAGTACCAGGCGATCCTGCCCCTCAAGGGGAAGATCCTCAACGTGGAGAAGGCGCGCTTCGACAAGATGCTCACCTCCAACGAGATC
Source organism: Desulfuromonas versatilis (assembly GCF_019704135.1). NCBI lineage: Bacteria > Pseudomonadati > Thermodesulfobacteriota > Desulfuromonadia > Desulfuromonadales > Desulfuromonadaceae > Desulfuromonas > Desulfuromonas versatilis. The sequence goes on along the minus strand of NZ_AP024355.1, from coordinate 6,946 downwards.
CGCACCCTGATCACCGCCATGGGCACCGGCATCGGCAAGGAGGACTTCGACGTCGCCAAGCTGCGCTACCACCGCATCATCATCATGACCGACGCCGACGTCGACGGCTCGCACATCCGCACCCTGCTGCTGACCTTCTTCTTCCGGCAGATGCCCGAACTGGTCGAGCGCGGCCACCTCTACATCGCCCAGCCGCCGCTTTACAAGGCCAAGCGCGGCAAGAAGGAGATCTACCTCAAGGACGAGGCGGCCCTGCTCGAGTACCTGCTCGACGAGGGGACCGAGGGGATAACCGTGCAGATGGAGAAAACCGGCAAGGTCATCCGCGGCAAACAGATCATCCCGACTCTGCGCAACATCATCGATTTCAACACCCTCTTCGACAAACTGGTCCACAAGGGGGTCAACCGCGAGGTGCTCAATATCTTCGTGCGCGGCAAGATCCAGAACGGTTTCGCCGACATGGACGATTTGCGCCCGCTGGCCGAAACCCTCAAGGGGATCGAACCCCGAGCGGTTTTCGAAGCCCTCGATGAGCCGCCGCGCATCCTTTTCACCCTCGGCAGCATCCGGGCGCGCATCGACCAGACGGTGCTGGAGATCCTCTCCTCCCACGAGTACAAGCTGCTGCTGCAGGCTTACCGCAAGGTCGAGGATATCTGCGTGGATGAAAAAGCCTTCGTTTCCCTCGAGGGGAAGGAGGAAACAGCCATCCACGAACGCCAGGAACTGCTCGAGTACTTCACCAGCCGGGCCAAGAAGGGCCAGTACATCCAGCGCTACAAGGGGCTGGGGGAGATGAACCCGGAGCAGCTCTGGGAGACCACCATGGACCCGGAAAAACGGGTGCTGCTGCAGGTTAAAATCGAGGACGCGGTGGAAGCCGACGAGATATTTACCGTGCTCATGGGCGACCAGGTCGAACCGCGCCGCGAGTTCATCGAAACCAATGCCCTGAACGTCTCGAATTTGGATATTTAAAGGCAGGAGTTAGGAGCCAGGAGTCGGGAGTTGGTTTTCACTACTAACTCCTAGCTCCTTTACTCCCCGGAGGTTTTGCATGCTTTCCGATCAACAGAATAAAGTCACCATCAACATCGAAGACGAGATGCGCAAGTCCTACATGGACTACGCCATGAGCGTCATCGTCGGCCGGGCCCTGCCCGACGTGCGCGACGGGCTCAAGCCGGTGCACCGGCGGGTGCTGTACGCCATGCACGATCTCGGCAACGATTTCAACAAGCCGTACAAGAAGTCGGCCCGCGTGGTCGGCGACGTCATCGGTAAGTACCATCCCCACGGCGATACAGCGGTCTACGACACCATCGTGCGCATGGCCCAGGATTTCTCCATGCGCCACCCGCTGGTGGACGGCCAGGGCAACTTCGGTTCCGTCGACGGCGATTCGGCGGCGGCCATGCGCTACACCGAGGTGCGCATGGACCGGCTGGCCCACGAGCTGCTGGCCGACATCGAGAAGGAGACCGTCGACTTCGGTCCAAACTACGACGACTCGCTGCAGGAGCCGCTGGTGCTGCCCAGCAAGTTCCCCAACCTGCTGGTCAACGGCTCGGAGGGGATCGCCGTGGGCATGGCGACCAAGATCCCGCCCCACAACCTGGGCGAGGTGGTCGACGGGCTGGTGGCGATCATCGACGATCCGCGCATCCGCGTGGAAGAGCTGATGGAAAAGGTCCCCGGTCCGGATTTTCCCACCGGCGGCTTCATCTTCGGCTACGAAGGGATCCGCGAAGCCTACCGCACCGGCCGCGGCATCATCCGCATGCGCGCCCGTGCCTTGGTGGAGAAGGACAAGCGCACCGGCCGCGAGGCGATCATCGTCACCGAGATTCCCTACCAGGTCAACAAGGCTAAGCTGATCGAAAAAATCGCCGACCTGGTCAAGGACAAGAAGCTCGAGGGGATCTCCGACCTGCGCGACGAATCGGACCGCGAGGGGATGCGCATCGTCATCGAGCTGAAGAAGGACACCATCCCCCAGGTGGTGCTCAACCAGCTCTACAAGATGACTGCCATGCAGTCCTCCTTCGGCACCATCATGCTCGCCATCGTCGGCGGGCAGCCGCGCATCCTGACCCTGCGCGAGGTCCTCGACCTGTTCATCGACCACCGCAAGGAGGTGGTGACCCGGCGCTGCATCTTCGAGTTGAAGAAGGCCGAGGCCCGCGCCCATATCCTCGAAGGTCTCAAGATCGCCCTGGAGAACCTCGACGAGGTGATCCAGATCATCAAGACCAGCGCCAACTCCCCCGAGGCCAAGGAGCGGCTGATGGCCCGCTTCGGCTTCAGCGACATCCAGGCCCAGGCCATCCTCGACATGCGCCTGCACCGGCTCACCGGCCTGGAGCGCGACAAGATCGTCGAGGAGTACAACCAGATCCTGGCGCTGATCGCCCGGCTCAAGGAGATCCTCGCCAGCGAGGTGGAGATCCTCAACATCATCAAGACCGAGCTGCTGGAGATCAAGGAGAAGTACGCCAATCCCCGCCGCACCGAGATCGTGCCGTTGACCGGCGAGCTCTCCCTCGAGGACCTGATCGTCGAGGAGGACATGGTGGTCACCGTCTCCCACACCGGCTACATCAAGCGCAACGCCGTCTCGCTCTACCGCGCCCAGCGCCGCGGCGGCAAGGGCAAGACCGGCATGCGCCCCAAGGAGGAGGATTTCGTCGAGCACCTGTTCATCGCCTCGACCCACTCCTACATCCTGGTGTTCACCGACCAGGGCAAGGTCTACTGGCTCAAGGTCCACGAGATTCCCCAGGGGGGACGGGCTTCGCGGGGCAAGGCGATCGTCAACCTGCTGCAACTCGCCCAGGGCGAGAACGTCACCAGCATCCTGCCGGTCAAGGAGTTTGCCGAAGGCAAATACATCATCACCGCCACCCGCAACGGCGTGGTCAAGAAGACCGAGCTGATGGCCTACTCCAACCCGCGTGCCGGCGGCATCATCGCCCTGACCATCGACGAGGGGGACCGCCTGGTCTCCACCCGCCTGACCGACGGCAAAATGGACATCCTGCTCGCCAGCCGCCACGGCAAGGCGATCCGCTTCCCCGAGAGCGACGTGCGCCCCATGGGCCGCACCTCCCGCGGGGTGCGCGGCATGCTGCTCGAGGACGACGATCGCATCATCGGCATGGAGGTGGTCACCGACGCCACCTCGGCGACCCTGGTCACAGTCACCGAGAACGGCTACGGCAAACGCACCGATCTCGAGGAATATCGGGTGCAGAGCCGCGGCGGCAAGGGGATCATCACCATCAAGACCTCCGAGCGCAACGGCAAGGTGGTCGACATCAAGCTGGTCAACGAGGATGTCGACCTGATGTTCATTACCGACCGGGGCAAGGTGCTGCGCACCAGTGTTTCGCACCTCTCGATCATCGGCCGCAACACCCAAGGGGTGCGGCTGATGGTGCTGGAGCCCGGCGAGCGCATCGTGGCGGTGGCCAAGCTGGCAGAGAAGGACGAGGAAAATGGAGATTCAGAAGCTGAAGAAGAAGCTTTTGAAGGAGGAGTTGAGGGAGCGCCGGAAGAGGAATAAGAAGCGGCGTTGGACGCTGGTGGGGCTGATCCTGCTGGCGGGCCTGGCTGCCGGGGCAGGCGGTACCTATTACCTCCGCGCCAGCGAGTCTCAGTTGCTGGAGCGAATCCAGCAGGCCGAACTGCTGGTTCACCAGGAGCAGTTCGAAAAAGCCGCGGACCTTTACCGGCAGATCCACTCCCGGCATCGCTCCTCGAGCCTGGCTCCCCAGGCCCTCTTTTCCGCCGGTGAGATCCTCAATCTCTATCTGGGCAACTACCAGGAAGCGGTCCTGGTCTTTCTGCTGCTGGAGCACGACTACCCCGATTCGGACCTGGTGCTGAAAGCCCAGGAGCAGGTGGCGGAGATTTACAAAAACCGCCTGCGGGACTACAATCGGGCCATCGTCGCCTATCAAAAACTGCTGGACAGCGGGGCGGCCAACCCCGACCGGCTCCAATACGAGGCCGCTGACTGCTATTTTCGCCTGAATAACTTCGAGCAGGCGCGCATCGAGCTGGAAAGCCTGGTCAAGGCCTTTCCCGAGAGCCCCCTGCTGCCCGAGGTCCATTATCGGGTAGCGGTGACCTATTCCCTGGAGGGCCTGTTAAAGCAGGCCGAGGCCGCCTATCGGCGGGTGATCGCCGACTGGCCGGAAAGCCCCTACACCATCGAGGCGCGCTTCGGCCTGGCCAGCGTGCTCGAGGAGGAGGAGAGGCTGGACGAATCCCTGGCAATCCTGGAGAGCCTCGCCGGGATCTATCCGAACGGGGAGGCCCTGGCGAAAAAAACCGACCAGGTCCGCGAACGCATCCGCAAGAAAAAGGCTCCCTAGTCTCGGCGCTGCCCGCCACTGGAGAGGAAACTGTCTATGAAAATCGGCGTCATCGGAGCCGGAAGCTGGGGCACCACCCTGGCCGACCTGCTGGCGAAAAAAGGCTTCCCGGTCACCCTCTGGGCCTACGAAAAGGACCTGGTGGAACGCATGTCCGCCACCCGGGTCAATGATCTGTTCCTGCCGGACTTCACCCTGTCGGCGAATCTCGGCTTCACCAACGACCTGGCCGCGGCAGCCGCCGGCAAGGACCTGCTGCTGCTGGTTCCCCCCTCCCAGGTAATGCGGCGGGTCATGCAGCAGGCCGCCCCCCACGTTTCGCCGCAGACCATCCTGGTTTCGGCCTCCAAGGGGATCGAAAACGACACCCTGCAGCCGATGGCCGAAGTTCTTGAAGACGTATTCGGCAAGCAGATCGCCCAGCGCCTGGCCTTTCTCTCCGGGCCCTCCTTCGCCCGCGAGGTGGCGGCCGGCATGCCGACTGCGGTGGCGGTGGCCTCGGGGAACCCCGTTGTCGCCGAACAGGTCCAGGAGATCTTCAGCACCGACTGCTTCCGGGTCTACCGCAACGACGATGTGGTCGGCGTGGAACTGGGCGGGGCGTTGAAGAACGTCATCGCCCTGGCCGCGGGGGTGGCCGACGGGCTGGGCTTCGGCCACAACAGCCGCGCCGCCCTCATCACCCGGGGGCTGGCCGAGATCACCCGCCTGGGGGTGGCCATGGGTGCCAAACCCGCCACCTTCGCCGGCCTGGCCGGTATGGGCGATTTGGTACTGACCTGCACCGGGGATCTTTCGCGCAACCGCACCGTCGGCATGGAACTGGGCAGGGGCAAAAGCCTGGAGCAGATCCTGGGGAGCATGAACATGGTCGCCGAGGGGGTGAAAACCACCCTGTCGGCCTTCCAGCTTGCCGGCAAAATCGGCGTGGAAGTTCCGATCATCGAGCAGATGTACCGGGTTTTGTACGAGGCCAAAGACCCGCGCCAGGCGGTCATCGACCTGATGCAGCGGGAACTTAAGGCCGAGGGCATTTAAGCGCAGAATCCAGGAGTCAGGATTCGGAAATCAGGAGAAAATCATGCTTAAAAAACTTTTTTTGCTGGCGGCGGCTGTGCTGCTTACGGTTAACGCCTGGGCCGGGCCGCAGGTGATCATGGAGACCAACAAGGGCGACATCACCATCGAACTCGACCAGGAAAAGGCGCCTGAGTCGGTGAAGAACTTCCTGCGCTACGTCGACGAAGGGTTCTATTCCGGGACCGTTTTCCACCGGGTGATCAAGGACTTCATGATCCAGGGCGGGGGTTTCGACGGCGATCTGAAGCGCAAGGAAACCCACCCGCCCATCGTCAACGAGGCGGGCAACGGCCTGAAAAACAACCGCGGCACCCTCGCCATGGCCCGCACCGGAGTGGTCGACAGCGCCACCAGCCAGTTCTTCATCAATCTCAAGGACAACGATTTTCTCAATCAGCGCGGCCGCACCCCGCAGGAATTCGGCTACGCGGTGTTCGGGAAAGTAGTTGAAGGTATGGATATTGTTGATATGATTGGCAATGCCAGGACCAAACGGGTCAACGGGCTGTTCCAGGACCTGCCCGAAGAGCAGGTGCTCATCAAGGCGGTGCGCCGGGTCGCCCCCTAGCCCCCACGGTCGAGAGCCGAGCTTAGCCATTGTCGGAAGAGGGTCGCATGACCACGATCCGCGTCATGACCTACAACATCCAGCGTTGCCGGGGCGGGGACGGGCGCAGCGACCCGGATCGCATCCGCGAGGTGATCGCCGCCGGCGCGCCGGACATCGTCGCCCTGCAGCAGGTCAGCACCCTTCCGGCCCAGAACCAGTTGCAGCAACTCGGCGAGCGGCTCGGTATGCATTGCTACCCGGGCCTCCCCGGGCCTGCCGGCAACGCCTTTCTCTCTTACCATCCCCTCAGGGGTATCCAGGAATTCGACCTTGGCGGCGACTGCAGTGTGCTGCGCGCCGATGTCGACCTTGGCGGAAAACGCCTGCACCTGTTCAACCTGCGGCTCGAGACCACTCCCCGGCTGCGGCGCCAGCAGATCGACTATCTGCTCGGCCCAACCCTGCTTGGCAATCGCTGCCTGACCTGTCCCACCCTGGTGCTGGGGGATTTCGGCGACCTTTTCTGGGGACCGGGCAACGTCAGCCTGAATATGGGCCTGCGCAGGGCCCCCCGCCCCCTGTGGCACGGCACCTACCCCTCCCGCTTCCCCGTGGCGGGGCGCGACCGCGCCTATCTCAAGGGGGATCTGCGCATTCTCCACACGGCCATCGACCGCCACGCCCTGGCCCGGGAGGCATCCTCCCACCTCCCCCTGACCCTGACCCTGCAGATCATCGATCCCCGCAATTACCTGCGGCTGGAGAAGCTCAACCGCAACCGCATGGAAATCGCGCCTGGGTAACAGGGTAAGGCGCAAAGTTATCCCCATCTGTGGACAAGTCTGTGGAAAAGGTGGATAGGCAAAAAAAACTGCCCGCATGCTGGAGGAAATCGGCACCGCTTTTAAAAAATAACGCCAACGAGACAGGCAAC